>JBBQYL010000231.1:0-7892 GCA_038208735.1 Burkholderiales bacterium | reverse complement strand
GTCGCGCTTGACACCGTGCTCCGGGCAGGCCGGATAGCCCGGCGCCGGGCGGATGCCCTTGTACTTCTCCGCGATCATGTCGTCGGTGGACATCTTCTCGTCCGCCGCGTAGCCCCACAGCTCGGTGCGCACGCGCTGGTGCAGGCGCTCGGCGAAGGCCTCCGCCAGGCGGTCGGCGATGGCCTTGAGCATGATGGACGAGTAGTCGTCGTGGGCCGCCTCGAACTCCGCTTCGCGCTTTTCCACGCCCAGGCCGGCGGTGACGGCGAAGAGGCCGATCCAGTCGGGTTGGGTGCCCTTGGGGGCGATGTAGTCGGCCAGCGACCGATTCGGGCGCCGCACCTCCATGCCGTTCGCGTCGGGGATCAGCGGGCGCTCGGTCTGCATGCGCAGCGGCGCCCACTTCAGCAGCACCTCGCTGCGCGACTCGTCGGTGTAGATCTCGATGGTGTCGTCGTCCACCGTGTTGGCTGGCCAGAAGCCCATCACGCCGTTGGCACTGAGCCAGCGGCCGTCGATGACGCGCTTGAGCATGGCCTGGCCGTCGGCGAAGACCTTGGTGGCGGCCTCGCCGACCACTCCGTCGGTGAGGATCTTCGGATACGGGCCGGCCAGGTCCCAGGTCTGGAAGAACGGGCCCCAGTCGATGCAGGCCGCGATCTCGGCCAGGTCGTACTGCTTGAACATGCGCCGGCCGATGAACTTCGGTGCGAGCGGCGTGTAGCCGACCCAGTCGAGCGGCGTGCGGTTGGCGCGCGCGGCCGCGAGCGTGACGAGCGGCACCTGCTTGCGATTGGCGTGCTGCTCGCGCACGCGGGCGTAGTCGGCCACCAGGTCCTGGCGGAACTGCGTGCCCTTCTCGTCGGACAGCAGGTCGGCGCACACGCCCACCGCGCGCGACGCGTCGGGCACGTACACCACCGGCCCCTCGTAGAACGGCGCGATCTTCACCGCGGTGTGCACGCGGCTGGTGGTGGCGCCGCCGATCAGCAGCGGGATCTTCAGCGCGCGGAAGTCGGGGTCGCGCTGCAGCTCGGACGCGACGTACTGCATCTCCTCGAGGCTGGGCGTGATCAGGCCGGACAGCCCGATGATGTCGGCGCCCTCGACCCGCGCGCGGTCGAGGATGTCCTTGCAGGACACCATCACGCCCATGTTCACCACTTCGAAGTTGTTGCACTGGAGGACGACGGTGACGATGTTCTTGCCGATGTCGTGTACGTCGCCCTTGACGGTGGCGATCACGATCTTGCCCTTGGAGCGCACGTCGTCGCCGGCGGCCTCCATGCGCAGCTTCTCTTCCTCGATGTAGGGCACCAGGTGGGCGACCGCGGACTTCATCACGCGGGCCGACTTCACCACCTGCGGCAGGAACATCTTGCCTGCGCCGAACAGGTCGCCGACCACGTTCATGCCGGCCATCAGCGGGCCTTCGATCACGTGCAGCGGGCGTCCGCCCTTCGCGAGGATGACCTGGTAGGCCTCCTCGGTGTCCTCGGCGATGAAGTCGGTGATGCCTTGCACCAGCGCGTGCGACAGCCGCTGCTCCACGGTGCCGACGCGCCAGGCCAGGCGCACGGAGTCGTCGCGCACGATGCCCTTGACGGCCTCGGCGGCGTCCAGCAGGCGCTCGGTGGGCGTCTTCTTCGCGTCGCTCGCGTTCTCGGTGCCGTCGAACTTCGGCTGGCGATTGAGGACGACGTCCTCCACCAGCTCGCGCAGCTTCGCGTCGAGGTTGTCGTACACGCCCACCATGCCGGCGTTGACGATGCCCATGTCCATGCCGGCCTGGATGGCGTGGTACAGGAACACGGTATGGATGGCCTCGCGCACGGGCTCGTTGCCGCGGAACGAGAAGCTCACGTTGGATACGCCGCCTGACACCTTGGCGCCGGGCAGGTTCTGCTTGATCCAGCGAGTGGCGTTGATGAAGTCGACCGCGTAGTTGTCGTGCTCCTCGATGCCCGTCGCGATGGCGAAGATGTTCGGGTCGAAGATGATGTCCTCGGGCGGAAACCCGACTTCGTCGACCAGGATGCGGTAGGCGCGTGCGCAGATCTCGATCTTGCGTTCGAAGGTGTCGGCCTGGCCCTTCTCGTCGAAGGCCATCACCACGGCCGCGGCGCCGTAGCGTCGCACCAGGCGCGCCTGGCGGCGGAACTCGTCGAGACCCTCCTTCATGGAGATGGAATTGACGATGCCCTTGCCCTGCAGGCATTTGAGGCCGGCCTCGATCACGCTCCACTTCGACGAGTCCACCATCACCGGCACGCGGGCGATCTCGGGCTCGCTGGCCACCAGGTTCAGGAAGCGCACCATGGCCGCCTGGCTGTCGAGCATCGCCTCGTCCATGTTGACGTCGATGACCTGCGCGCCGTTCTCCACCTGCTGGCGAGCGACCGCCAGGGCCTTCTCGAATTCCCCGGCCAGGATCAGGCGGGCAAACGCCTTCGATCCGGTGACGTTGGTGCGCTCGCCGATGTTGACGAAAAGGTGTCCGGCGTCCAGCGTCACGGGCTCCAGCCCGGACAGCTTCATCGGTGGGGGATTCTTGACGGCGGTGCCCTGGAGGGCGTTTTCAGGCGAAGACATGCGCCAAATTGTAGGTGGCGGCACTCAAGCCGACCCTTCGCATGGACGATATTCCGGTTCTGACAGTCTCCTGGCGTCTCCCGTTTTCCCATGAAGGTCGTTCCTCTCCCCTCCGAAGGTCTGCGCATCGGCCGTCCGCTCCCGTTCTCGGTGCGCGACGGCTCGGGTGCGGTGCTGCTGTCCAAGGGGTCCACCATCCAGACCGACAAGCAGCTCGAGTTGCTGCAGTCGCGCGACGTCTTCATCGACGCCATCGAGATGGAATCGGTGCAGCGCGCCTACAACGGCCAGCTCGACCAGTTGCTGCGCAACGACGTGGCGCTGGGACGCATCGCCGGCGCGCGGGTGGAGTTCGCTGGTCTGCAGAAGCCCGCCACGAAAGCCCCGGAGCGGCCGCTCGACTGGCCCAACCTGCAGATGCGCCTGCGCCTGCTGCTTGTCGACCCGCACGGCGCCGACTGGCTCGCCCGCCTGCGTGCACTGCGCGACGACGCGCTCGCGCTGTTCGAGCGCCACCCGGACCGCGCTCTGCTGCGCCTGACCTACGGCGCGCACAACGACTACCAGGACTACAGCGCCAACCACAGCCTGTACGTGTGCATGCTGGCGTCGATGGCGTGCGCGCAGATGCCGGGCTGGCAGGACGAATGGGCGGATTCGCTCACGCTGGCGGCCCTCACCATGAACGTCACGTTCACGCAGGTGCACGACGAGCTGGCGCGCCAGTCCGGCACGCTCAGCGACCCCCAGCGCAACGCGATGCTGGTGCATCCTCAGCGCGCCGCCCAGGTGCTGGCCGAGGTGGGCGTCGACGACCCGATGTGGCTGCACGCCGTGCGCCACCACCACGATGCGCCGCCAGGTTCGCTGGCCGGCCGCGCGCCCGAAGAGATGATGGCCCGCCTGATCCGGCGCATCGACCGCTACGCGGCCCGCCTGAGCCCACGCAAGACGCGCGCGGCCTCGTCGGCCACCGTGGCGGCGCAGTCGGCCCTGCTCGACGAGGGCGGCCATGGCGACGAGGCCGGCCAGGCGCTGATCCGCACCCTCGGGCTGTATCCGCCGGGCGTGTGGGTGAAGCTGCAGTGCGGCGAGATCGCGATGGTGGTGCGCCGCACGGCAACGGCCAAGGCACCGATCGTCGTGAGCCTGGTGAGCAAGACCGGCCTGCCGTTGGCGGTGCCGGCGCTGCGCAATACGCAACTGCCCGACTACGCCGTCACCGGAGCCGTGCCGCCGGCGCAGGTGAAGGTGCGGCCGAACCTGGACCTGCTCGAGAAGGCTTGAGGGAGTGGATCCTGTCAGGCCGCCACGAGCGTGGAGAACAACGGGTCGTGCACCCCGCGCGGCCGATACGCGCTCACGCGCCGCGCAATCGCTGCAATGTGATCCGGCGTCGTCCCGCAGCACCCACCCGCGATGTTCAGGAAACCCGCCTTCGCGAACTCCTCGATCAGCGCGCCGGTGACCTCGGGCGTCTCGTCGAAGCCGGTGTCGCTCATCGGGTTGGGCAGGCCGGCGTTGGGGTAGCAGCTCACGAACGTGTCGCTGGCCACCTTGGCCAGCTCCTCGATGTACGGGCGCATCAGCGCGGCGCCGAGAGCGCAGTTCAGGCCGATGGCGATGGGGCGGGCGTGGCGCACCGAGTGCCAGAACGCGGTGACGGTCTGGCCCGACAGGATGCGGCCCGACGCGTCGGTGACGGTGCCCGACACGATGACCGGCAGGCGGATGCCGGTGTCGTCCATGAACTCGTCGAGCGCGAAGATGGCGGCCTTGGCGTTGAGCGTGTCGAAGATGGTCTCGACGAGGAAGAGGTCGGCGCCACCCTCGACCAGGCCCTCGGCCTGCTCGCGGTAGGCGGCCTTCAGCTCGTCGAAGCTGGTGTTGCGCGCGCCCGGATCGTTCACGTCGGGGCTGATGCTGGCCGTGCGCGGGGTGGGGCCCAGCGCGCCGGCGACGAAGCGCGGCCTGTCGGGCGTCTCGTACTGGTCGGCCACCTCGCGGGCCAGGCGCGCGGCGGCCACGTTCATCTCGCGGGCCAGGTGGCCCAGGTGGTAGTCGTCCTGGGCCACGCTGGTGGCGCCGAAGGTGTTGGTCTCGATGATGTCGGCGCCGGCCGCCAGGTACTGGGCGTGGATCTCGCGCAGCACCTCGGGCTTGACGAGCTGCAGCATCTCGTTGTTGCCCTTGATGTCCCTGGGGTGGTCCTTGAAGCGCTCGCCGCGGTAGTCGGCCTCCTGCAGCTTGTAGCGCTGGATCATCGTGCCCATGGCGCCGTCGATGATGACGATGCGCTGCTTGAGCAGGTCGGGCAGGCGCGCGCCGCGGGTGTAGGCGAGGTTGGGCTTGGACATGCCCCAATTATTGCAGGGTGTCGATGACCGTGTCGGGCCCGTCGGGCGAGTAGAGCGAGTCGCGGAAGTCGTCGCGTCCGGAGGTGGCGTCGGGCACCGTGTGCGACACCGTGCGGGATTCACCCATGGCCCACAGGGTCAACAGCCGCGCGGCCATCGGGCGGGCGAACAGGTAGCCCTGCAACTCGTCGCACCCGAGCGTGAGCAGGATGTCGCGTTGGCGCGCCGTCTCAACGCCCTCGGCCACCACGTGCAGTCCCAGCGCGTGCGCCAGCTTGATGACGGCATCCACCACGGCCAGCGCGTCGGGGCTGGTGCCCAGGTCCTGCACGAAGCTCTGGTCGATCTTGAGCTGCTTGGCGGGCAGCTTGCGCAGGTAGGACAGGCTGGAATAGCCGGTTCCGAAGTCGTCGATGGACAAGCTCACGCCGACGTTGGCCAGCTGCGAGAACGCGCGCATGGTCTCCTGCGTGTCCTCCATGGCCACCGACTCGGTGATCTCGAAGGTGAGCAGCGCCGGGTCGATGCGGAAGTGGTCGACGGCGATGCGCACGCGCTGCACCAGGTCTTCCTGGCGAAGCTGGTGCACCGACAGGTTCACGGCCACGCGCATGCGCAGGCCCTGGCGGCGCCAGTCGCTCATCTGGCGGCAGGCCTCGTCGATCACCCAGTTGCCGATGGAGCCGATCAGTCCGAAGCGCTCCGCGATGGGAATGAACAGGCTCGGGCCCACGAAGCCGCGCACGGGATGCTGCCAGCGCAGCAGCGCCTCGACGCCGGTGATCTGGCCCGACTTGGCGTGGATCTTCGGCTGGTAGTACAGCTGCAGTTCGTGGCGCTCGATCGCGTGGCGCAGGTCGTTCTGCAGCGCCAGCTGCTCGCGCGCGTCGAGTTCCATGCGCGGCTCGAAGAACGCGTAGGTGGAACCGCCGGCGCGCTTGGCCGCGTACATGGCCGCGTCGGCATTGGCGATCATCTTGGTGTGGGGCCCGTGCTCGGGGTACATCACGATGCCGATGGACCCCGACAGGTTGACGACGACGTCGTTGGGCAGCGTCAGCGGCTCGTTGAGCGACTCCAGCACGCGCTGCGCGATCGCGGCCGCCACGGCCTCGTGGCCGGGGTGGACGGTCATCAGCAGGAACTCGTCGCCTCCCACGCGGGCCACGGTGTCCTCGGGGCGGGCGATGGACTGCAGGCGGCGGCCGATCTCGCGCAGCACGGCGTCGCCGGCCACGTGGCCGAAGGAGTCGTTGACCGGCTTGAAGCCGTCCAGGTCGATGAACATCACCGCCAGCGCGCACGCTTCGGGCGTGTTGCCGATCTTCGCCAGCGCCGCGGCCATGCGCTCCTCGAACATCAGCCGGTTGGGCATGCGCGTGAGCGGATCGGAATGGGCCTGTTCGCGCAGGCGCCGGTTGGCGTCGTTGAGCGAGTTGGCCAGCTGCCTGTTGCGGGTGTGCGAGTGCGTGTCGAGCCACGAGGCCACCAGGCCGACGGCCACGAGCACGGCCGACAAAGCGCTCACCAGCACCATCGTGCTGGCGCCGACCAGCGGGTGGCCGGCCAGCGGGGCGGCGCCGTCGCCGGCCATCGCCGGCCATTGAAGCGCGTGCAACGACAGCGCCAGCGCGGCCGCATGGCAGCCGCCCAGGGTGACGGCGCAGAACCACAGGCGCTGCAACACGCTGCCCGCGTGGCGCCAGCGTTCGCCGAACACCACCCACAGGGCCGTGGCGCAGCCGGCGGCCACGAGCGCGGCGGACACCGCCAGCGCGGGCAGGCCGGCCACGTGGCCGGCGGTGGCGGGGCCCCCCTCCGGGCTGCGGCGCGCGATCTCGAACATCGCTACCCAGCCCAGCGTGAAGATCATGGTGTGGACGGCGCAGCGCAGCGTCTCCGGCCAGTCGAGCCGGGCGACGACGTGCAGCGTGGCCACCGCCGCGGCGGCGGCCAGCGCCATCGCGGCGAGCGCCCACGGCTGGAACTGCAGCGCCTGCGACGCCACCGGCGGCGTCAGCGCCGCCAGGCCCAGCGCCCAGCTGCCCCACAGGCCGCCGCCCACGCAGCAGGTGCTGGCGAACCACCACACGAGCACCGTGAGCCGGTCGCGCGACCGCATGCGCCGCAGCGAGCAGCCCAGCAGCGCGAAAGTGAGCGAGCCCAGCAGCGCCATCGACGCGCACAGCGGCCAGTCCAGGGAAGCAGACAAGGAGAGTTCCGGCAAGAGGCCGGGGGCCGCCGGCCGCGCCCGCGATGGTGTCGAGCGGCGGCCGAGCGGTTCCCCGGCGGGAAGACACTGCTTCCTGTTTCGGTGCCTGGCGCTCAAACCTTAGCGGTTTGGAGCCATTTGGTGATCGCCCGACACCGATTGCCGGAAATGCACGGTTTGCGTGCGTGAAGAAAGGGTCAGTGAAGAACGAGCGGCTGTTGCGAGAGCCCGGTGTAGCGGCCGATGAACTCCTCCACCTGGTCCTGCGTGGGCTCGCCGCGAGCCAGTTCCTCGACACCTTCGCGGAAGTGTTGCGCCATCGCGCCCTCGATGTAGATCTCCTTGCGGGCGAACTTGTCGACGATCTCGTAGCCGCCGCGCGACAGCGGCGTATCGCTGGCCTCGAGCGCGTCGCCTTCGCCGAGGGGCACCGGCACGTCGAGTTCGACCACCACGAAGTTGTCGGAGTTGTAGACCATGGTTGTCATGACGGCATCCTTGTGAATGGGTACACAGTTGGTAGCGGACAGGCCAAGTTCAAGGTGTCAGGTGCTTTGCTGCCAGAGCGACAGCGACCACGGCCCGGGCGGGGTACTCAGGCGCAGCCCCGCGGGAAAATGATGCAGCGAGGGCGACAACCAGGCCTCGATGCGCAAGTCGTAAGGGCGTTCGGTGGCACGCAACACATGAAGCAAGGCAGGGGCCCGATTGCCGGATGCTGACAGTTCGTT
>JBBQYL010000230.1:0-7994 GCA_038208735.1 Burkholderiales bacterium | reverse complement strand
GAGTCCCACGTCGCGTCGACCGTCACCGTCTTGTCGAAGACGCTCTTTCCGTCGCGCGTCACCGTGAAGTGGGCGCCGAGCTTGCCGGTGCCCGTGCCGATGGCGGCGTCGACCATGCTGTCGGTGAGCTGGCCGGCGATCACGATGTCGGACGCGTCGTCGTATAGGCCCGCGGCCTTCAGGTCGACGACCAGTTCCTCGCGCAGCGTCTTCGCGAACGAGCCGTTGGACGGCTCCACCGACGAGCCGCGCAGGCCGTCGAGCGTGGTGTCCATCGCCGCCGGCTTGCCGGCGGCCAGCACGAACGTGCCGGCCTTGGCCGGGGCCAGGTTGGCAGCCTTCAGCGTGCTGAGGTTGTCGGCGCTGGCCGAGGTGGGCACCGGCATCTTGACGGTGGCGCAACCGAACAGCGCGAGGCTGACGAGGGCGACGGAGGCGAGGCGCAGGCTGGTGGACAGCTTCGAATGGATGGTCATGTGGTTTCTCCCTGGATTCGATGGATGCGGATCACTTGAACGACGGGTCGTGCGACACGTCGTTGAGCAGGTTGCTGACCGCCTGGTGCAGCATGGTGGTGGCGGCTTCGTCCATGGTGGCCGCCGCGACGGCGTTGGGCGGCGGCGCGTGGTTGCCGATCGTCGTGTAGATCGAATGGCGCACTTCCTTGGTGATCAACGACGCCGGCGCGGGCGGCGTGTAACGCGCCGTCGCGATGTAGCCGTCGCCGGCCACGCTGCCGGCCAGGCCCAGCGTCAGGCCGGTGGCGAAGCCCTTGGCGAACTCGTGATCGTCGAGCGCCACGTTGTTGACCGTGACGATCAGCAGCGCGCCGCCGGCGACCGGCGCATCGCTCACCGAATCGAACAGATTGCTGGCGGCGACCTGGTCGACCACGCGGGCCTTCAGGGCGGCCGTCACGCGGGCGTTGTCGACGCCCTTGGTCTGGAAGTTGAACAGCAGTTGCACCGGGTGCGACGGATTCGGCTTGACGAACTCGCTGGGCGGCACTTCCTTCAGGTTGGCGCTGACGTAGGGCTTCATGCTCACGCATCCCGTCATCGTCGCCGCGGCCACCAGGCCCGCCACGCCAAGCGCCCAGCGGCGCCAGTTGAAAATCATCTTCACTCATTTCTCCCTGTTTGGATTCGAACGAACGCCCCTCGATGGGGACCAGGACATTCTGCCGCGAATGGCCGAGCAAACCGGGGCGTGCCGGTTGCCGGACATTGAGGGTTTTCCACGAATCCTGTGGGCGTCCTGAATGAAGTTCAGCGCGTCATCGTCGCGACTCGAACGACGGACGGAATCTCCGCGTGAGCCGATCCCGATGCGACGTGCTTCGCGGCGTGCGTTGAAAGGCCTTGGAGGGCCACTACTTCAGCAACGTCAGCAGGCTCGCCGGCGACACCGGCTTGACCAGGTGCGCCGAGAAGCCCTTGGCGCGCGATCGCCGAATGTCCTCGGGGCCGCCGGCGCCCGTGATGGCGACGATGGGCAGGTCCTGGCACCCGGGCTGGAACCGAAGGTGCGCGGCCAACTCGTAGCCGTCCATGGCGGGCATCCCGATATCCAGCAACGCGATGTCGGGCAACGTGTCCTGCATCGCCGCCAGGGCCGCTGGTCCGTCGTGGGCCACGGTCACCTCGTAGCCCCAGGCCGAGAGCAGGTCGCCGAGCGAGTCGGCGGCGTCGACGTTGTCGTCCACCACCAGCACGCTGCGGATGCGCGGCGTGGCCGAAAGGGCGGAGGCGCCCGCGGGCGCCGACGGAAATTCATTCGTTTCTTGAAGTGCGGACATGTTGTTGTTCTGGATCGATGTCAAGGATTCGACCCCGAGAGAGCAATCCAGGTGCCCGGCCGTAAACTGATGGCCGCTCGCACTCGCCTCCTCCCTGATGCAACAGTTCGGAAAATTCGCCATCGGTCTCGCCGCCCTCCTCGCCGTCGGCGTCGCCGTCAACGCCCGTTGGGGCGACAGCTTCAAGGATCCATCGCCGGCCGCCAGGCAGATGCGCGAGCAGTTCGAGGCCATCGAGAAGAGCGCGGGCCTGCCCATGGATCGCCACGGCTGCGAGACCCTGCACAAGTTCGTGCCGACGCAGCCCTTCTTCTACCAGTGCCCCGTCACGCGACCCGAGCTGGACGCGCTGCGGCCCGTGCTGGCCACGCGGGGCTGGCAACCCGCCGCGCCCAGCGCCGACGTGGGCTACGGCTACGTCAAAGGCGCGCTGCGCGCCCGCCTCTCGTGCGACGCCCAGGGCGCGGCCTGCGTGTTCCGGATCGAGACGACGCCGCCGGCCGCGGGCGGCTGAGGCCAACCCGCCATTCGTCGTCATTTCCGGGCGGTTGGTCGATTCCTGGCGGCTGGGGCGCCGGGCTTCTGCGATGCTTCGCACCATCGAGACACGTCCAGGATCCGCAGCATGTTCCACTATTCCCGCCCGCATCCCTTCGTCCACGTCCTGGCGCTGCGTGGCCACCGCGCCGTCCGTCGCGTGGTCACCGGCGGCTTCCTGGTGCTCCTGGGCATCGGTTACCTGCTGCGCGGCCAGGGGCTCATCACCACCGCCGACCTGTGGCTCGTGGCGCCGCTGGTGGTCGCGCTGTCCGGCGTCGCGCGCCTGATGCTGCAGCCTGGCGTGGGCAGCCTGTTGCGCGCCGCGCTGCGCTTCGCCATCGCCGCCTACCTGGTGGTGGTGATCGAACACATCGGCGGCTGGACGCTGTCGGCCACGTGGCCCGTGCTGCTCATCGCCGTGGGCGCGGCCCAGATCGTGCACGCCCTGTTCAGCCGTCGACTGCGCGAGGAGCCGAACTGGTGAGCCGGAATCCCCTGCATCGGCAGCGCAGCCGCATCGTCTTCGGTGCGTTCATCGTCCTCGTGGGCCTGTTCGCGCTGCTGGACAACCTGCACCTGTTCGACAGCCACCTGGTGCAGCCGTACTGGCCGCTGGTGTTCGTGGCGCTGGGCGCGCTGAAGATCGCCAACGCGCGCGGCCCCGGCAGCGTGATGGTCGGCGCGGCACTGATCGCGGTGGGCGGCGGCATGACGTTGCAGAACCTGGGCCTGTTCCATTTCGAGTGGCGTCAACTGTGGCCCATCGCGCTCATCTGGGCGGGCCTCAGCGTCATCACCCGGGGCTTCGTGGTGCGCGGCGACGTTACCTGCCGCGCCGCGCCGGGCGAGCGCGAGGAGCGATTCGAACACGGGTCGCGCATCGACGCATCGGCCACGATGAGCGGCATCGTGCTGAAGAACGACTCGCAGGAGTTTTCCGGCGGCGAGATCAACGTGGTCATGGGCGCGGTAGAGATCGACCTTCGCCAGGCGGCCATCGCCAGCGAGGCGGTGCTGCACCTGTCGGTGGTGATGGGCGGCGTCGAGATCCAGGTGCCGCGCGACTGGTCCGTGGTCATGAACGGCTCGCCGTTGCTGGGCGGCATGGAGGACAAGACGGTGCCGCCGATGTCGCAGCGAAAGCGGCTGGTCATCGAAGGCTCGGTGATCATGGGCGGCGTCGAGATCTCGAACTAGCGTCGGCGACCCCGTGCACCCGATCCTCGCGGACGCGCGCAAGCTCCTCTGGTACGTGCTGGCCTGGCTGCTGGCCGGCGTGGGCATCGCGGCGTTGCTGCGACTCACCGAGCAGGCCGACTGGCCGGGCGCGCTGGGGTTCGCGCTGCCCATCTGCCTCGTGTGGTCCTTCGTGGCGCTGTCGTCGTACTACGTGTGCCGCAGCCTGCCGTGGGCGCAGCGCCGCTGGCCCGTGGCGCTGGGTCTGTTCGGCGGCGCGTCGCTGCTGTCGGCGCTGGCGTGGCTGGGCCTGGGCGAGGCCTGGGACGCGCTGGGCCGGCTGGTGTTGCACGATCGCCCCTTCGTGGCGATGACCTCGCCAGGCTGGGTGATGTACTTCGCCGCCGGCTTCGCGCTGTACCTGCTGTCGCTGCTGGCGCACGACGTGCTCGTGGCGTTCGAGACGGTGCAGGCCGCCGCGCGCCGCGAGGCCCAGTCGCGCGTGCTGGCGCGCGACGCCGAGTTGCAGATGCTGCGCACGCAGATCAATCCGCACTTCCTGTTCAACAGCCTCAACTCCATCAGCGCGCTCACCGGCTTCGACCCCGCCGCGGCACGCGAGATGACGGTCGACCTCGCGCAGTTCTTCCGCCGCACGCTGGCGCTGGCCGAGCGCGAGCGCATCTCGCTGGGCGAGGAGGTGGTGCTCAGCGAGCACTTCCTGGCCATCGAGAAGCGCCGCTTCGGGGCCAAGCTGAAGGCGGAGCTGAACATCTCCGCCGCCGCGGCAGCCTGCCTGCTGCCACCGATGACGCTGCAGCCGCTGCTGGAGAATGCGATCAAGCACGGCATCCGCCAGGTGGACGGCGGCGGCACCATCGTCGTCGAGGCGCTGGTGCGCGACGGCTGGCTGCACATCGCCGTGGTCAACCCGGTAGCGCCCGATGCCGCGCCGCCCAGCGACCACGGCGTGGGCCTGAGGAACATCCGCGAGCGCCTGGCCGTGCTCTACGGCGCGCGCGCCCGCATCGCGTGGCAGCGCACCGACCAGCAGTTCGCCATCGAGATCAACCTGCCAGCCGACAAGGAACACGGCGCATGACTTCTCCCACCCGCCTGCGCGCCCTCATCGTCGACGACGAGGACCTGGCCCGCCACCTCATCCGCGAATACCTGCAGGGGCATGCGGACATCGAGATCGTCGGCGAGTGCGACAACGGCCTCGACGCCGTCAGGCAGATCGGCGCGCTGGCGCCCGACCTGGTGTTCCTCGACATCCAGATGCCGCGCCTCACCGGCCTGGAGGTGCTCGAGCTGACGGGCCGGCGCGCCGGCGTGATCTTCACCACCGCCTATGACGAACACGCCATCAAGGCGTTCGAGCTGCACGCGGTGGACTACCTGCTCAAGCCGTTCTCCCGCGCCCGCTTCGACGACGCCCTCGCGCGTGCCCGCACGCTGCACGCGCCCACGCTCGAGACGCCCGCGCCCGCCGCCGCGCCCGCGCTCGACGCGCTGGTGGCGCGCCGCACGGCGCCCCTCGAGCGCATCCTCATCCGCGACCGCGAGCAGGTGCACGTGATCCCCGTCGACCAGGTGGAATGCATCGAGGCCCAGGGCGACTACCTGGCCATCCACGCGGCCGGCAAGTGCCACCTGAAGCCGCAGCGCATCTCCGAGATCGAGGAGCAGCTCGACGCCACGTGCTTCCTGCGCGTGCACCGCTCCTTCATCATCAGCCTGGCGCACCTGCAGGCCATCGAGCGGCCGGGCCCCGACCGCCACGCCGCCCGGCTGCGCAGCGGCAAGCGGGTGCCCATCAGCCGGAGTGGGTACGAGAAGCTGCGCGAGTTGGTCTGAGACGCGGCGCGGGACCGTCGATTGCAGGGGCTGGCTCCACGCTGCACGCAGCGATCGCCTGGAGTGCCGATGACCCGTTCCCCCTTCCTGACCTCCGCCGTGGCCGCTGCTGCCGCGCTGGCCACGCTCTCTGCATGCGCCCTGGGCGAGACCCACGTCGGACCCGTGGCTTCGCCGCCGGATACCGTGGGACCGAACCCGGTGATCAAGCCGGTGGACAAGCACCTGATCCCCACCGTGCAGGTGGCCGTGGCGAAGGGCTGGTCGGCCGGAGACAAACCCGTCGCCGCGCCGGGCCTCGCCGTCGCCGCCTTCGCCACCGGCCTGAATCATCCACGCTGGCTCTACGTGCTGCCCAATGGCGACGTGCTGGTGGCCGAGACCAACGCGCCACCCAAGCCGGACGATGCCAAGGGCCTCAAGGGCAAGGCCATGAAGGCCGTGATGGGCAAGGCCGGCGCGGGCACGCCCACGGCCAACCGCATCGTCCTGCTGCGCGACGCCGACGGCGACGGCATCGCGGAGACGAAGACGGTGTTCATCGACGCGCTGAACTCGCCATTCGGCATGGCGCTGGTGGGCAACGACCTGTACGTGGCCGACTCCGACGAGGTGCTCAAGTTCACCTACACCGCCGGCGCCACCAGCATCGCTCAGCCCGGCGTGAAGGTGACCGACCTGCCCGCCGGCACCATCAACCACCACTGGACGAAGAACATCATCGCCACGCCGGACGGCAGCAAGCTGTACGCGACCACGGGCTCCAACAGCAACGCCGGCGAGAACGGCATCGACGCCGAGGCCGGTCGCGCGGCCATCTACGAGATCGACCGCGCCACCGGCACCAAGCGGGTGTTCGCCAGCGGCCTGCGCAACCCGAACGGCATGGCCTGGGCACCTGGCACCAACGTGTTGTGGACGGTGGCCAACGAGCGCGACGAGCTCGGCAACGACCTGGTGCCCGACTACCTCACGTCGGTCACGGAGGGCGCGTTCTACGGCTGGCCGTGGAGCTACTACGGCCAGCATGTGGACGACCGCGTGAAGCCGCCGCGCCCTGACATGGTGGCCAAGGCGATCCCGCCCGACTACGCCCTCGGCGCCCACGTGGCAGCACTGGGCCTGGTGGCCGCCACGCAGACCGCCCTGCCCGCGCCGTTCGCCAACGGCATGTTCATCGGCGAGCATGGCTCGTGGAACCGCAAGCCGCCGGTGGGCTACAAGGTGGTCTTCGTGCCGTTCGCCGACGGCAAGCCCTCGGGCATGCCGGTCGATGTGCTCACCGGCTTCGTCGACGAGCACGGCGACGCGCATGGCCGCCCGGTGGGCGTGGCCATCGACGCCAAGGGCGCGCTGCTGGTGGCCGACGACGTGGGCAATGCGGTGTGGCGCGCCACGAGCGCGGCGCATTGAGCGTTCAGGCGCGCGTCACCACTTGCAGCCCTTGCCGGTGATGGCGTCCTTGGCGAACAGCGGCAGCGCGAGCAGTCCATGCTCCTGGCCGTAGGCCTGCGAGCACTTCGCGCGCTCCGCCTTCTCCAGGTCGGTCTCCAGCTGCGGCTTCTTCTCTGCCGGCGCGGGCAGCATCGGCACGAGGCCGCTGCGCGTGCGTCCCAGGCTGGGGCCGTTGCCGCCGCCGTGCAGGTCGAGGTTCAGTGGCGCGCTCGCGCCGTTGCCGGGCGGCTGCACCGAGCCATTGCCGCCGCCATCGCTGGTCGAGCCGTCGAGGTTGAGCTTGCCGCTGTTGTTCGCCGACGGCGCGGCCGTGCCGTTGGCGCCGCCACGCTCGGCGGGGTTGGTCACCGCGCGCACGGACTGCGATTGAGGTGCCGCGGTCGGAGCGGCGACGGCGTTGCCCGGGGGTCGCGGCGGGGTCTCGACGATGGTGGTGCGAGGCGTGGGCGTGGGCGTGGGTGCGGGCAAAGGCGCGAGTGCCGGCGCGGGCGCAGGCGCGGTGGCCGCCACGGGCGCCTGCGGTGCGGCAACCGGTGCCGGTGCCGGCACGGACGCCGGCCGCACCACGGTCGCCGGCAGCGGCGTGAAGGTCGGCTTGGGCAGCGCCGCGGTCGGCACGGGAAGCGCCGACAATGGTGCGGGCAGTGGCGCCGGCGCGGGCATGGGCACGAGCAGCGGTGCGGGAATCGGCTCCGCTACGTGCGCCGAAATCGACGCAGGTGCGGGCACCGGGGCAGGCCGGGCCACCAGAACCGGCAGCGGCGCAAACGTCGGCTGGGCCAGCGGCACGGCCGTCGGTTGGGGCGCCGCCAGCGGCGCGGGCAACGGCGTCGGCGCGGGCATCGGCGGCGCTGCCGGCGGCGGCGTCACCGCCACGGGCAGCGGCGTGAATGTCGGCCTGTTCAACGCGGTCGGTGACGGCAACGGCGCGATCACGGGCGCCGGGATCGGAGCCGGGCTCGGGATCGGCGGCGGCGCCGGCGGCGGCTCGGAGGCCGGCGGCGCGGGCGCGGGCGCGGGCGCCGGCTGCGTCACCGGAGGCGACGGAAGCGCCGATGACGCCTGGCCCGCCGCGATCGGCGCCTTGCGCGCCAGCAGCAACGGCAACGCCGCGGCCGGCGCCGGCGCCGGCGTTGGTGTTGGTGTTGGTGTTGGTGTTGGTGTT
>JBBQYL010000229.1:0-8007 GCA_038208735.1 Burkholderiales bacterium | reverse complement strand
CCCAACGGATGGATCAAGAATGTGCTCGGGTTCCGCCAGTTCAGCATGCGCGGCCTGCACAAGGTGCAAGCCGAGTGGAAACTCGTCTGCATGGCGCTGAATCTACGTCGGATGGCGACGATGCAGGCAGGTTGAGGGTCGCAAAGCATCCAAAATAGCCGCCTGCAGCTTCTGCCAGAGGCCTCAACACGGCCTGCACTGAACCCCGACCGCCGCCGGTTCCCGAAATCAGCATCGCGCCGACTCTAAAGTCGATTCAATTCGCCTCCAAAGCTTCTGCCGCCCAGACTCCTAGCCGCGTTCGACGCGATTGCGCCCCAACGTCTTCGCCTGATAACAAAGCTTGTCCGCGCGTTCCAGCGTCTGCGCCACGGTCTCGCCGCGCAGGTGCTCGGTGAGGCCGGCCGAGAACGACACCGGCAGCTCCATGCCTCGCACCACCAGCGGGTTCGCGTGGAAGTGCTCGCGCAGGCGGTCGAGCGAGGTGGTGGCCATCGCGACGGGCGTGTTGGGCAGCAGCAGCACGAACTCCTCGCCGCCCCAGCGCGCCAGCACGTCGGTGCGGCGGATCAGCGTGTGGGCGTGGCGGCTCAGCGCGCGCAGCACCTCGTCGCCGATGGCGTGGCCGTGGGCGTCGTTGACGCTCTTGAAATGGTCGAGGTCGATCAGCGCCACGCACCAGTCCTGCTCGGTGCGGTCGAGCCGCATGCGCTCGTTCTCGAGCAGCTCCTGCATGTGGCGGCGGTTCACCAGCCCGGTGAGGTCGTCGTGCGTGGCCAGCCGGTGGATGTGGGCCAGCGCGGCCCCGAGCTCCACCTTCTGGCGCCGCAAACGGTCGCGCATGCGGTGCAGCCGCGTCGTGAGCACGCCCACGCCGGCCACCATGATGCACAGCATGATGAAGTAGGTCACCTCGCCGCCCAGCGGGTAGCGCCCGGGGTTGCGTTGCGTGCTGAGCGCCATCACGAAGCCGAACACGGCCAGCACGTAGATGCCCAGCCAGACGATCTGGCGGCTGCCGAGCCCGAACATGCCGAACATCAGGATGACCGCCAGGATCAGCCCCACCACCATGTGCGCCTCACCCGCGAACGAGTAGGCCCAGGCGGCGCACAGCACCGCGTAGAACATCTGCGGGATGGTGAGCGCGGGGTCGGCGAACTGCCTGTTCAACCCGCTGCGGATCAGCCCCACGACGGCCAGCATGCCGGCTACCGACGCGGCCGACCACCACCACAGCGGCCCCTCGTCGGTGAGCCCGAACGCGGCCGCCACGTGCAGTACCCCCACGCAGAGCACCAGCAACATGCAGGCGAGCCAGGACTGCGCCAGGCGCAGGCGCTGGTGGCGATCGGTGGTGAAGAGGGCGTCGGTCAACGCCCGCAAGGCAGCCATGTCCTGTCGGGGAACCCGATTGTTCTGATGAACAGGAGACTAACGGACTTTGGCCGGGGCAGGCACCGAAAAGGTGCCCAATATCACGCGCAGTTTCAGGTTTCTCGAGGGGCGAGGACTCGACCGCGAAGTCGCGCGTTCACATCCCGGCGTAGTTCGGCCCGCCGCCGCCCTCGGGCGTCACCCAGACGATGTTCTGCGTGGGATCCTTGATGTCGCAGGTCTTGCAGTGCACGCAGTTCTGCGCGTTGATCTGCAGCCGGTCGGTGTTGTCCTCGTTCTTGACGAACTCGTAGACGCCCGCCGGGCAGTAGCGGCTTTCGGGGCCCGCATACTTGGCCAGGTTGACGTTCACCGGCACGGAGTTGTCTTTCAGCGTCAGGTGGATCGGCTGGTCTTCGGCGTGGTTGGTGTTGCTGACGAACACCGAGCTGAGACGGTCGAAGGTGAGCTTGTTGTCCGGCTTCGGGTAGACGATCTTCGGCGCCTGGTCGGCGGGCAACAGCGTCTCGTTGTCCTTCTTCGAGTTGTGCAGCGTCCACGGCGGGATGGGCATGCCCAGCTTGGGCATCAGCCACTGCTCGATGCCGGTCATCAGGTTGCCGATGAGCTTGCCCTTCTTGAACCACAGCTTGAAGTTCTTGGTGCGCTGCAGCTCGGTGTGCAGCCAGCTCTTGTCGAACGCCTCGGGGTAGGCGGCCAGCTCGTCGCCGTGGCGGCCGGCCTGCAGCGCCGTGAACGCGGCCTCGGCGGCCAGCATGCCGCTCTTGATGGCCGCGTGGCTGCCCTTGATGCGTGACGCGTTCATGGTGCCCGCGTCGCAGCCCACCAGCGCGCCGCCCGGGAACACCAGCTTGGGCAGGCACTGCAGGCCGCCGTTGTTGATGGCGCGCGCGCCGTACGAGATGCGCTTGCCGCCCTCGATGTGCGCGCGGATCGACGGGTGCGTCTTCCAGCGCTGCATCTCCTCGAACGGGCTCATCCACGGGTTCTTGTAGTCGAGGCCGATGACGAACCCCAGGGTCACCTTGTTGCCCTCGAGGTGGTACAGGAAGCCGCCGCCGAAGGTGTCGTCCACCATCGGCCAGCCGGCCGTGTGCACCACGTGTCCGGGCCTGGCCTTGTCGGCCGGGATCTCCCACAGTTCCTTGATGCCGATGGCCCAGCTCTGGGCGTCGCGGCCCGCGAGCAGGTCGTACTTGGCAAGCACCTGCCGGCCGAGATTGCCGCGGGCGCCCTCCGCGAAGATCGTGTACTTGCCGTGCAGCTCCATGCCCAGCTGGAAGCCGTCGTGCGGCTCGCCGTTGCGCCCCACGCCGACGTTGCCGGTGGCCACGCCGCGAACCGCGCCCTGGTCGTCGTAGAGCACCTCGGCCGCGGCGAAGCCCGGGAACACCTCCACGCCCAGCGCCTCGGCCTGGCTCGCCAGCCACTGCACGACGTTGCCCAGGCTGATGACGTAGTTGCCGTCGTTGTGCATGCAGTCGGGGATGAGCCACGACGGCGTGTTCGTCGCGCCCGTCTCGGACAGGAACAGCACCTCGTCGCCGGTGACCGGCTGCAGCAGCGGCGCGCCGTCGGCCTTCCAGTCGGGCAGCAGCTCGGTGATGGCGCGGGGATCCATCACGGCGCCCGACAGGATGTGCGCGCCCGGCTCCGAACCCTTCTCCAGCACCACCACCGACACGTCCTTGCCGGACTCGGCGGCCAGCTGCTTCAGCCGGATGGCGGTGGACAGGCCGGCGGGGCCGGCGCCGACGATCACCACGTCGTATTCCATGGCTTCGCGCGGGCCGTATCGGGCAATGAGTTCTTGCGGGGTCATGTGCAGCTTTCCTGGGGAAGATGAATGCCTGGGGCGCCAGCTGGGGGGCCGGCGGTGGTGCATTCTAGATCCGCGCCGGAAGAAAATAGCACGACCGTTCGATTTTAGGCGTGCGTGCTATGGTTGTTGCTCAACGGAGCGACAAGAACATGGCCATGAAGATCGACCTGGCGGGCCGCGTGGCCTTCGTCACCGGAGCCTCGAGCGGGCTCGGTGCCCAATTCGCGAAGACCCTGGCCGCGTGCGGCGCCGGCGTGGTGCTGGCGGCTCGCCGCGTCGAGCGGCTGAAGACCCTGCGCGCCGAGATCGAGGCCGCCGGCGGCGACGCCCACGTGGTCGAGCTCGACGTCACCGATCCCGACAGCATCAAGGCCGCCGTCGCGCACGCCGAGACCGAGATGGGCGTCATCGACATCCTGGTCAACAACTCGGGCGTGAGCACCACGCAGAAGCTCACCGACGTCACCCCGGAAGACTTCGACTACGTGTTCGACGTCAACGCCCGCGGCGCCTTCTTCGTGGCCCAGGAAGTGGCCAAGCGCATGATCGCCCGCGCCCGTGGCGCCGCCCCCGGCACGTATACCGGCGGCCGTATCGTCAACGTCGCCTCCATGGCCGGGCTGCGCCCGCTGTCGCAGATCGGCGTCTACGCCATGAGCAAGGCGTCGGTCATCCACATGACGCGCGCGATGGCGCTCGAGTGGGGACGCTACGACATCAACGTCAACGCGCTGTGCCCCGGCTACATCGACACCGAGATCAACCACCACCACTGGGCCACCGAGTCGGGCCGGAAGCTCATCCAGATGACGCCGCGAAAGCGCATCGGCAAGCCGGCCGACCTCGACAGCGCGCTGCTGATGCTGTGCGCCAACGAAAGCCACTTCATCAACGGCGCCGTGCTGCAGGCCGACGACGGTTTCGGCCTCTGACACGATGCGGTTCGACCTGCCCGAAGGCCTGAAGCTCGTCCACGAGATGCGCATCCCGGTGCGCTGGGGCGACCTGGATGCGATGGGCCACGTCAACAACACGATCTACTTCCGCTACTTCGAATCGCTGCGCGTCGACTGGCTGCACCAGTTCCACGCCGAGCCCAATCCCGAGGGCGTCGGCCCGGTGATGGCCAACGGTTTCTGCAACTACATCAAGCAGATCGGGTACCCGGGCGAGATCGTGGCGCGCCACTACGTGAGCCCACCGCGCGAGGGCTCGAAGAGCCTCGACACGTACTTCACGCTGTCGATGAGCGACGCGCCCGACGTCGTCTCGGCCAACGGCGGCGCCACGCTGGTGTGGCTGGACTTCCCGAACAAGAAGACGGTGCCGTTGCCGGACGACCTTCGGGCTGCCTGCGGCTGACGCGCGCCTACGCGGGCAACAGGTCTTGCAGGGCCCCCGCGAGCGTGGGGAAGGCGAAGACGAAGCCGGCATCGAGGGCCGCGCGCGGCGCCACCGCCTGGCCGTCGAGAAGCAGCACGGCGCGTTCTCCCAGCATCGCACGCAGGACGACCGCAGGCACGCCCAGGCGCACCCGTCGTCCGAAACGCACGGCGATGGCGCGAATGAAGTCGCCCTGCCGCGGCGTCTCCGGAGCGACCGCGTTGACGGGGCCGCTCAGGCCGTCGACGTCGATCGCGAAGCGGATGAGCCGCACGGCGTCTTCCACGTGGATCCAGGCGACGGGTTGTCTGCCGGAGCCTAGCTCGGCGCCCAGCCCGAATCGCGCGCTGGTGGCCAGCGGCGGCAGGGCCCCGTCCTCACGGGCCAGCACGATGCCGAAGCGCAGCGGCACCACCCGCACGCCCAGCTCGCGCGCACGCGAGGCCGCGGCTTCGATGCGCACGCACATTTGCGAGTCGTAGCCGGCGCCCACCGGCACGTCGGTCTCCGTCCGCGGCGCGTTCCCCGAGGCACCGTAGTAGCTCACGGCCGATGCGCTTACCATGACGCGCGGCACGGCGCGCAGCCGTTTCATCAGCGCGACGACCTGGTCGGCGACGTCCGTCCGGCTGCTGACCAGCTCTTGCCGACGCGCCGCGGACCATCGGCGATCCAGGACGCGAGCGCCTGCCAGGTGCACGACCGCATCGATGGCGGTGTCGTCCGGCAGCGCGTCGAGACGGTCGATGCAACGCACGCCCGGCCCGCCCAGCAGCGATCGGGCGCGACCGACATCCCGGGTCAGCGCGATCACGCCGAGGCCCGATTGCGCGAGGCTGCGCACCAGGGTGCGCCCGACCAGGCCCGTGGCCCCGGTCACCAGCACGCTGCCGGCAGGATGCTCCGGGCGGGGGGTCACAGGCCGACCAGGGCGCCGGCCCAGCGCGCCAGCAGGCTGTCGAACACCAGCCGGCCGTCGACCGCGCCCAGGCAGATGCACTCGCCGCTGGCCTGGACCACCGGCTGGTGATGCACGCTCCCGTCGGTCGCATCGAAGTCGCCCGGGCCGAACACGGTGCGGCCGTCGTCGAACGCGCCGACCAGCACCTGGGTGAGCTCCACGCCCGAGTGGGTGTGGGGCGGCAGGCACTTCCCGGCGCCGATGCGCAGGAGGACGATGTTGGCCGACGGGTCGTCCGGAAGGCGCACGCGGCTCCAGCGCAGACCCGATCCCAGCACGCGCCAGCGGGAGATCCGGCAATGCCGCATGCTGCGCGGCCAATCCACGCCAGGCGGCAGCGCCGGGCGGGGATCGACGCGCGGCGAGGTCTTTGGAACGTCGCTCCCGTCGATTCGCGCCATGAGCTGTGCAAAGAGGTCGACGGGAAGATCGGCGGGGCTTTGATCGGCCAGGAGCGATCCCGCCACGCGCTCGAAGTCGCGCACGATGCGCTGGCAACGCATGCAGCCTTCGAGATGCACCGCCGTGAGAAGCGCGGCTCCGCTCGTGTGCGAGCCGGCCGCACAGGCCATCAGCATGGCGTCGTCTGGATGATGTCGAATCACGATTTGTGCTCTTCGAGAAGTTCGCGCAGGCGGGCCGCCGCGCGACGAATCCGGGTCTTGACGGTGCCCAGCGGCATCTTCAGCTCGGCCGCGATCGCGGAATGGGACTGGTCTTCGTAGAAATTCAGGTGCAGCAGGCGTCGCTGCTCCGCCGTCAGCGAACTCAGCGCGCGCCTGACGCCGTCCTGGCGTTCTCTTCCGGAAACGCCGTCCTCGGCGCTCGGCAGGCTCGGATCCGGCATGGCCTCGAAGACGCTGTCGTCCAGCCGGACCCAGGTCTGGGCCAAGCCCCGGCGGCTGTCGGTGCGCAGGTTGCGGGTGATCGTGAACAGCCACGCCGCGAAGGTCGCCTTCGAGGCATCGAACTGCGACGCCTTGCGCCAGAACACGACGAAAGTGTCCTGGACCAGGTCGTCGGCGGCGCCGGGCGAACTGCCGGAGTGGATCAGCCAGTTCTTGATGCGCGGAGCGAAGTGCGCGAAAAGAGCGGCGAAAGCACGCCGATCCTGGTCGCGACCCACCGCCACGGCTAGCGCCCCGAAGTCGTCTGTAGCGCGCTGGATGCTTCGGCCCCGAAGCCGGCGCAGCAGCGCGAATGACACGGGCGACGCTGCTTCCGGCGCGGCGGCGGCGTCAGACGGGTCGGGACCGGTGGGCATGGCGTTCATCTTGGTGGTTACGGTACCAGCCGCAGATCGGATTTGATTCCGGTTCGGGAACACGGCGCGGATGTGGCGCGAAGGCGGGACATCGCGAGTCCCGCGTTCAAAGGGTCGCTCCGGATGACCGCGCTTTGAGGCCCGCGGTAGCATTCGTCGCCTTATCGCCCATTCGAGGCGACGCGTTCCAGGGAGGAACCCTCTTGTCCATCATCGTCCGGCTTCTGGCGGGAAGCGCCGCGTGTTCGCGCCTTCTCGCAATCCTGGTTGCGTTCACGGTCACGAGCGTGCTCTCGGGGTGCGGCGGCGGCGGCGGGGGTGGGGGGACCGGCCAGGCCGCCCCTGGCGATCACCGCGCAACCCGCGGACGTCACTGTGGTGGTCGGCGCGTCGGCCACGCTCGACGTGAGCGCCAGCGAGGCGGCCGTCTACCAGTGGCAGCGCCTCTCCGGCACCGATTGGGTGCCGATCGCCGGCGCCACGCAGAGCAGCCTCGTCATCCAAGCCACGCAACAGGGCGACGACGGCGAGTACCGCGTGACAGTGACGGCCGCCGCGGGCGGCAGCACGCTGACGAGTTCCGCGGCCGCGGTGCACGTCACGCCCGCACCCCTGGCGCCGGCCATCACGCTCTCGCCGGCCGACCTCACGCTGGTGGAAGGACAGGGCGGCTCGCTTTCGGTCACCGCATCAGGCACTTCCATCACCTATCAGTGGCAATCGAGCGCCGACGGAAGCACCTGGGCCGACGTGGCCGCGGCCACGTCGGCCACGCTGGTGCTGACGCCAGTCGCCCCGGGCGACGATGGCCGGCGCTTTCGCGTGGTGGTCGGCAACGCGCTGGGCACGGCGACCAGCACGCCCGCGCGCCTGACGGTGACACCGGCGCCCGTGGCCCCGACGTTCTCCACCGTGCCGGCCGACGTCACCGCCGTGGCGGGACAGGGCGCGACATTCGTCGTGGCCGTGTCGGGCGCGCCGGTGCCGACGCTGGCCTGGCAGAGCAGCACCGATGGCACGACGTGGACGGACATCGCGGGCGAGACCTCCACCAGCCTCGTGATCGCTTCGGTGTCACTGAGCGACAACGGCAGGCGCCTGCGCGCGCAGGCCCCCAACGAGTCGGGCACGGTCGACACGCCCCCCGCCACCCTCACGGTGACGCCGGCCCCGGTGGCC
>JBBQYL010000228.1:0-8037 GCA_038208735.1 Burkholderiales bacterium | reverse complement strand
ACCGCGCCGCTGCTGGCCGAGGCCGTCAGCGCGCAGATGGAGATGCCGGTGCTGCGCCAGCAGGTCGTCGCGTTGCGGCAGCAGCTGGAGGTGGCCCTCAAGGAGAAGCGCGCCACCGAGACGATGCAGCGCGTGTGGCTGGCCATCACCGTCATCGCGGTCATCTTCGGGCTCATCTTCGGAATCCAGCCAAGGTTGGGATGAGACCGCGGCGAAACCACGTTCAGGCCGCTGCCAGCTCCGCCTCGAGAAACGCCGCCAGCCGCAGATCGTTGGCGAACGCCACGTTGAACCGCATCCAGTCCGACGGCTGCAACGTCGCGCTGAACAGGTTGCCTGGCCCCAGCATGATGTCGTGCAGCGCCGCGCGATTGGACAGCGCCACCGGATCGGACAGGCGTGGATGGCGCGCCCAGAGGAACATGCCCGCCTTGGGCTCGTGGAACAGCTCGAAGCCGAGCGCCACCAGCCGCTGCCCGCAGGCCTCGTGCGCCGCGGCCAGGCGGGCGCGCAGGCTCTTCAGGTGCTTGCGCCAGCGACCTTCGGTGAGCGCGCCCAGGATCAGGCGCTCGCTGAAGGCGGACGACGTGAGGCCCGAGATCATCTTCAGCTGCGCGAGGTCGTCGATCAGCGCCGGATGCGCGGCGATGTAGCCCACGCGCAGGTTGGGCGAGATGGTCTTCGAGTAACTGCCCACGTAGAGCACGCGCGCCAGCTGGTCGAGGCTGGCCAGCGACGGGCGCGGGTCGGGGTCGAGATCGACGTAGAGGTCGTTCTCGACGATGGTCAGGCCGTGCTTGTCGGCCAGCTGCAGCACGCGGTGCAGGTGGGCCAGCGTGGCCGTCGACGCGGTCGGGCTCTGCAGGCGCGGCTGCGTGAAGAACACCCGCGGATGGTGCGTGACGATGGCGGCCTCCAGCGCCAGCAGGTCGTAGCCCTGGGGCGTGCGCGGCACGGGAATCAGGCGCGCTCCGGCCACCCGCAGCGCGAACAGCAGGTTGGAATAGCCCGGGTCGTCCACCAGCACGGCGTCGCCGGCGCGCACCAGGCGGCGGATGGCCAGGTCCAGCGCGTGGCTGGAGCCGTGGGTCAGCAGCACCTGGTCGGGTTGCAGCGACACCTCCTGCTCGGCCAGCGCGTCGCGGATCCATTCGCGCAGCGGCAGGTGGCCGCGCGGGTCGCCGTAGCCGTCCAGCTCCACGTTCTCGGCGGCCAGGGCGCGCAGGCTGCGGCGCACGCCGTCCTCGAACAGCCACGACTGCGGCAGCCAGCCGCAGCCGGCCTTCACGGCCAGGTGCCGGTTCTCGAAGATGCTGCGCAGGTACCACTGGGCGTCGAAGCTGGCCGTCGACGCGAAGCCCGGCACCGCCGCCGTCTCGGCCGGCGCGCGCCGGCGCACGAAGAAGCCCGAATGCGGGCGCGAGACCAGGTAGCCCTGCGCCACCAGCCGGTCGTACGCCTCTACCACGGTGAACACGCTCACCTGGTGCGTCTTGGCGAAGTGCCGGATCGAAGGGATCTTCGCCCCCGTGCGCAGGCTGCCGTCCGCGATCAGCCGGCGCAGGCCGTCGACGATCTGCGTGACCAGCGGCGTGGGGGATTCGGATTGGAGAGTGAACATGCCGCTGGATGCCGTTCGGGTCTGCAGACACCATCTGTATAGGGACTTTGACCTGCACAGTATGCGGGCGCCGCAGCCCAACTGTACATGGCTGTATTGGGTCGACGGGCCTAAAGTCAGCGCATACCCTTCTGGAGTTCCCCCCATGCAACGTGATGCCAACCTGAACAACGCCGCCCTGATGGCGCGCCGCCGTGCCGTCCTGCCGGTCGGCCTGGGACAGACCTACGAGGTCTTCGCCGAGCGCGCCCTGGGTGCCGAGATCTGGGACGTCGAGGGCCGCCGCTACATCGACTTCGCGGGCGGGATCGCGGTACTCAACACCGGGCATTGCCACCCGAAGATCCTCGAGGCGGTGAAGACGCAGCTCGACAAGGTGCACCACACCTGCTTCCAGGTCCTGGCCTATGAGCCGTACATCGAGCTGGCCGAACGCCTCATCGAAAAGACCCCCGGCGACTTCCCGAAGAAGGCGCTGTTCCTGTCCACGGGCGCCGAAGCCGTCGAGAACGCCATCAAGATCGCGCGCTGCGCCACCAAGCGCGGTGCGGTGATCGCGTTCGGCGGCGGCTACCACGGCCGCACGCTGATGACCATGGCCTTGACCGGCAAGGTCGCGCCGTACAAGACGGGCTTCGGTCCGTTCCCGGCCGAGGTTTTCCACGCCAAGTTCCCGAACGCGCTGCACGGCGTGAGCGTGGCCGATGCGCTTGCGTCGATCGAAGCGATCTTCAAGTACGACGTCGAGGCCGAGCGCGTGGCGGCCATCATCGTCGAGCCGGTGCAGGGCGAAGGCGGCTTCCATGTCTGCCCGCCGGAATTCGCGCAGGCGCTGCGCGCGCTGTGCGACAAGCACGGTATCCTGCTCATCGCCGACGAAGTGCAGACCGGCGCCGGCCGCACCGGCACCTGGCTGGCCAGCGAGCAATGGGGCGTCGCGGCCGACATCGTCACCATGGCCAAGTCCATGGCCGGCGGCTTTCCGATCTCGGCGGTCATCGGCCGCGCCGACGTGATGGACAAGCCCGCCCCGGGCGGCCTGGGCGGTACCTACGCCGGCAACCCGCTGGCTTGCGTGGCCGGCCTGGCGGTGCTGGACATCTTCGAGGAGGAGCAACTGCTCGAGCGGTCGAAGGCGATCGGCGCCCGCCTCGTCGACGCGCTGCAGGGCATCGCGCGCGAGCACGTGGCCATCCAGGAAGTGCGTGGGCTGGGCTCGATGATCGCCATCGAGCTGTTCACGGAGGGTGACCTCGCCCGTCCCGACGCCGACCTCACCAAACGGATCTGCGCCGAGGCGCTCAAGCGGGGCCTCGTGCTGCTGTCGTGCGGCAGCTACGGCAACGTCATCCGCGTGCTGGTGCCCCTGGTGGCCACCGATGCGCTCGTCGACGAAGGCCTGGCCATCATGGCCGATGCGTTCAAGGCCGTGGCCTGAGGCCGGGCGCCCGACCGCTCGCGTTTCGAGCGAGCGAGCGCCAACATCTTTTCGACGAGCCGCCGCCGGTCCTGCCGAGGCGGCTTTTCTTTTGGTTGCATTGACCCAGGCAAACACCCCCTTTGGCGCCGGGCAACCCGTGCCCGCTCCAGGTAGAGTTGCCACCATCACGCACGGTCAGGCGAACTCACGCCCGCCGTGCCAGGAGCTTTCCTGAAAATGGACATGAAGACTTCCCCCATCGCCACCCTCAACGACGCCGGCCTGCTCAAGACCGACGCCCTCATCGGCGGCGAATGGGTCGCCGGCGCAGCCCGCTTCGACGTCGACGATCCCGCCACCGGCCTGAAGCTGGCCGACGTGGCCAACCTCGGCGGCGCCGAGACCGAGGCCGCCATCGCCGCCGCCGACAAGGCCTGGCCCGCGTGGCGCGCCAAGACCGCAAAAGAACGCCACGCGGTACTGATGAAGTGGTTCTCGCTCATCATGGCCAACGCCGACGACCTCGCGCGCATCCTCACCGCCGAACAAGGCAAGCCGCTGGCCGAGGCGCGCGGCGAGGTGGTGTACGGCGCCAGCTTCATCGAGTGGTTCGCCGAGGAGGGCCGCCGCGTCTGCGGCGAGACCATTCCCACCACCGACAACGGCAAGCGCACCATCGTCCTCAAGCAGCCGGTGGGCGTGTGCGCGGCCATCACGCCGTGGAACTTCCCCATCGCCATGATCACTCGCAAGGTGGCCCCGGCGCTGGCCGCGGGCTGCCCGGTCATCATCAAGCCGGCGGAGCAGACGCCGTTGTCGGCGCTCGCGCTGGCCGAGCTCGCGCAGCGCGCGGGCATGCCGGCCGGCGTGCTCAACGTGGTCACCGCCGACGGCGACAACAGCGTCCTGGTGGGCAACGCGCTGTGCGCCAGCGACGTGGTGCGCCACCTGTCGTTCACCGGCTCCACCGAAGTGGGCCGCATCCTGATGAAGCAGTGCGCGCCCACCATCAAGAAGCTGTCGCTCGAGCTGGGCGGCAACGCGCCGTTCATCGTGTTCGACGACGCCGACATCGACTCCGCGGTCGAGGGCGCCATGCTGTCCAAGTACCGCAACGCGGGGCAGACCTGCGTGTGCGCGAACCGACTGTACGTGCAGGAAGGCGTGTACGACACCTTCATCGCTCGGCTCGCCGAGAAGGCCCGTGGCATCAAGGTGGGCAACGGCTTCGAGGCCGGCATCAACCAGGGCCCGATGATCGACGCCAACGCGGTGGCCAAGGTCGAATCACACATCGCCGACGCGCTCGCGAAGGGCGCCCGCGTGGTGGTCGGCGGTGCACGCATCGACGAGCGCTTCTTCACGCCCACCGTGCTGGCCGACGTCACCTCCGACATGCTGTGCACGAAGGAGGAAACCTTCGGCCCGCTCGCCCCGGTGGTCAAGTTCAGGACCGAGGCCGAGGCCATCGCCGCGGCCAACGCCACCGAGTTCGGCCTGGCCAGCTACTTCTACAGCCGCGACGTGGGCCGCATCTTCCGCGTGGGCGAGGCGCTGGAGTACGGCATGGTGGGCATCAACACCGGCCTCATCTCGGTGGCCGAGGTGCCGTTCGGCGGCGTCAAGCAGTCGGGGCTGGGCCGCGAGGGCTCGCACCAGGGCATCGAGGACTACGTCGAGGTGAAGTACCTCTGCCTGGGCGATATCAACAAATGACGCCGCGCGCCGCGGCGGCCCTCGCGCTCCTCGCCGGCGCGTGCGTTCTCGCGCATGCGGGCTCGCTCACGGTGCGCGACGCCGACAGCGCGTGGACCGTCACCGACGATCCGCAGGCCGACGCCAACGACTTCCTGCTCAAGCACCTCGTCCACGGCACCGGCCCCGACGAGCGCTTCGGCCGCGGCGGCCAGACCGCGTTCACGCTGGGCGCCGGCAACGACCCGCCGGCCAGTGTGCGCGTCGATGCCACCCACCGCACCTGGATGGTGGGCGCCAGCCTGGCGGCCAACCAGCCGCAGCCGGTCATCGCGCGCTTCCTGGCCGACGGCGGCGCCGACCTGCACTGGGGCGTTCAGGGCAAGGTGCAGATCACGCCGGCCGGTATCGCCGTCAAGCCCAACGACGTGCTGCCGCTGGCCGACGGGTCGGTGCTGGTGGCCGGCGAGGCCACCGGCGTCGCCACGCCCCGGGCCGTGGTGTTCCACCTGAACGCCGACGGCTCGCTCGATCGCGGCTTCGGCAACGGCGGCGTGTGGCAGCGGCCCGGCGACGCGGAGAGCTCCACCGCCACCAGCCTGGCGGCCAGCGCCGACGGCCTGCCCGTGGTGGCCGTCAGCGTGCGCGGCGCGCGGCCCGGCGCCGAGCTGTGGTCGGTGAGCGACGCCGGCCTGGCCGTGCTCCAGCGCAAGCCGGGCGACGACGCCAGCGACGGCGAAGACCTGCGGGCCGAGTGGCAGAACGCCCATTGGGAGTTGGTCAATGGTGGCGGGCCCACGGGCGTGGTGCCGGCGGCGCTGCTGGGCAATCGGGCGGCGCCTGCCGGGGCCGCGTCGGCGGCCAGCGATCCGGGGGGCGGGGCGTTCAGTCCGTTCGAGTCAGAGGCGGCCTCGGCGGTCGCGGCGGCGGCGGCGGACGACGGGCTGCCTTGGACGTGGATCGGCCTCGGTGCCATCGCGATCGCGGCGATCGTCGGCTGGTTGGCAACGCGTTCGCGGCGCACGAAAGCGGATCCGCGCTAGCACGACGGCCTGTCATCCTGCGCGTAGTCAAAGGATCCAGGATCACGGCAATGCGTGGATCCTGCGACTGCGCGCAGGATGACGACGCGGCGTCAGTCGTCGTTGGCCGCGCCGGCGATGATGTGCCCCAGCTCGTTGACCGTGCCGTTGGACGCCTGGCCCACCGCGCGCCGCATCAGCGCCGCGGCGTCCTTGCCGTGCGCCGGATACTGGCCGATGCCCACGGTGCCCATCAACGGCAGGTCCTGCCCCGCCACGTTGAACGGCTGCTTGAGCGATGCCAGCAACTTGCGGGCCACGCCGTCGGCGTCGGACTCGGCGTCGATCCAGGCCAGCAGCACGCCGTACATGTCGGCGCCCAGCGAGGCGACGACGTCGCTCGCGCGCAGGGCCGCGCGCAGGCGGACGGCGGCCTTGCGGCGCAGCACGTTGGCGGCCTCGACGCCCAGCGCCGCCTCGGCCGCGCGAAAGCCTTCGAGGCGCAGCACGATGAGCGCCATGGCCGCCGGCTCGCGCTCGCGCAGCGCCAGCAGGTGGGTCATGTGCTCGAGCAGTTGCGCGTGCGTGGGCAGGCCGGTGGTGAGATCGGTGCTGAACGCGCGCTTGGCGCTGGCGTCCATGCGCTTGCGTTCGATGGCCACGCGCAGCACGCGGCCCAGCGAGTCGTCGCTGGCGTGGCGCTTGGCCAGCACGTCCTGCACGCCCATCTGCAGCAGCTTGATGCACTGCGCGGGCGTGGGCTCGGGAGCGACGATGACCACGGCCGAGTCCATCACCGCATGCGCCAGGCTGGGCCAGGCCAGCAGCTTGTCGTAGTCGGCGGGCGCCTTGACCTCCACCAGCAGCGCGTCGCACGGGCTGTTGTGCAACGCGTCGGCGATGTCTGCCAACGTGGCGCAGGCGTTGACCACGAATGGGCCGTAGGACGACGTGAACAGGTCCGGCGCGACGGCACTGAGGCAGATGACCTGGTACGGATTCATGGCATGCCGGCGTTGATGTGGAAACGATGATGCACCGGTTTGGCTGCGGCGCACAGGCATGGAAACACTGAATGCAAAACGCCCGGCGGCACCGGGCGTGAAACTGGAGCGGGTGATGGGAATCGAACCCACGTATGAAGCTTGGGAAGCTGCCGTTCTACCATTGAACTACACCCGCAGCGGATCCCATTCTACGTGCATGCCCGGCGCTTCCGCAGATCGATCCGCGCCCTCCTCGCCCTCGATGTACTGCATGAAGTTGCCGTCGCAGTGCAGCAGGACGCCGGTGACGCCGTTGAGCGCGTTGTACCGGCGCGACTCCGCGAGGATGCGCTCGATCTGTTCCGGCAGCAGGTTCCAGGACGCGGAGCTCACGTAGGCGATGGCGTGCATGGCGTGCTCCCCGGAGTTCAGGCGAAGGCGGCGTGGCGCGGGTCGGCCAGCTTGAACGCGGCCACCAGTTGCAGCAGGCCGGCGGCCTGTTGCTTGAGGCTCTCGGCGGCCGCGGCGCTTTCTTCCACCAGCGCGGCGTTCTGCTGCGTGCCCTGGTCGATGGAAGCCACGGCCTGGTTCACCTGCATGATGCCCGTGGTCTGCTCGGTGGACGACGCGTTGATCTCGCCCATCAGGTCGGTCATGCGGCGTACCTGGGCGACGACGTCGTCCATCGTGGAGCCCGCCTCGCCCACCAGGCTCGTGCCGGCCTCCACCTTGTCGACGCTGTCGCCGATGAGGGCCTTGATCTCGCGCGCGGCGTTGGCCGAGCCCTGGGCCAGGCTGCGCACTTCCGACGCCACCACCGCGAAGCCGCGGCCCTGTTCGCCGGCGCGCGCCGCCTCCACCGCGGCGTTCAACGCCAGGATGTTGGTCTGGAAGGCGATGCCATCGATGGTGCCGATGATGTCGGCGATCTTCTTGCTGGACGCGCTGATGTCGCTCATCGTGGTCACCACGCGCTGGACCACCGCGCCGCCCTTGCCGGCGACGTCCGCGGCCGCGGCGGCCAGCTGGCTGGCGGCACGGGCGCTGTCGGCGCTCTGCTGCACGGTGGAGGTCATCTGCTGCATCGACGCGGCGGTCTGCTGCAGCGCGCTGGCCTGCTGCTCGGTGCGGCTCGACAGGTCGTGGTTGCCCGAGGCGATCTCCGACGACGCGGTGGCGATGCCCTCGGCCGACAGGCGCACCTGGCCCACCATCGTCACCAGGCTGACGTTCATGCGGCTCAGCGCGGCGAGCAGCTTGCCCGTCTCGTCGTTGCGGTCGACCACGATGTCG
>JBBQYL010000227.1:0-8048 GCA_038208735.1 Burkholderiales bacterium | reverse complement strand
GACATGGATCGCTACACGCTGCCGCTGGCGCTGCGCTCGTTGCAGGGTTCGGGCCAGACGCCCTGGGGCGCGCTGTGCGCCGGCGCGGCCATCGCCGTGCTTCCGCTGCTGGTGTTGTTCGCGTTCACCTCGCGCCGGCTGATCGCCGGGCTCACCGCGGGAGCCGTCAAGCACTGAACCTTCATGCCGGGCCGCGGCGCCACGCCGCGGCCTTTCCCATACTCCTTCTGATAACGATTTCAGAACTTCCCGAATCCTCCGAGATGGCCAACTTGAACGACCTCATCGCCCTCACGCCCCGCACGCGCGCCACGCTGGCGAACGACTTCGCCTGGGGCGTCGCCACCAGCGCATACCAGATCGAAGGCGGCGCCACCGCCGACGGCCGCGGCCCGTCCATCTGGGACACCTTCTCGCACCTGCCCGGCAAGACCGTGCGCGGCGAGACCGGCGACGTGGCCTGCGACCACTACCACCGCTGGCCGGAGGACGTGGCGCTGATGGCCGACCTCGGCGTCGACGCCTACCGGTTCTCCCTCTCGTGGTCGCGCGTGCAGCCGCTGGGCCACGGCGCGTGGAACGAGCCGGGGCTGGGGTTCTACGACCGGCTCGTGGATGCGTTGCTGGAACGCGGCATCCGCCCCAGCGCCACGCTGTACCACTGGGACCTGCCGCAGGGCCTCCAGGACCTGGGCGGCTGGGCGTCGCGCGACACCGCGATGCGCTTCGCCGACTACGCGGCGCACGTCGCGCGCCGGCTGGGCGACCGGCTGGCCACCCTCTCCACGCACAACGAGCCCTGGTGCACCGCCACGCTGGGCCACGCGTGGGGCAAGTTCGCGCCCGGGGGGACGGATCCGGCGCTGGCGGCCGACGTGTCGCACCACCTGCTGCTGTCGCACGGGCTGGCGCTGCAGGCCATGCGCGCCGCCGGCACCAAGGCCCCGCTGGGCATCGTGCTGAACCAGTCGTCCACCACGGCGGCCACCGACGACCCGGCCGACCAGGCGCGCGCCGCCACCGAGTACGCGAGCTTCGTACGCTGGTACATGGATCCCATCTTCCAGGGCGCCTATCCGCAGGACGCCGGCATCGCGCACCAACCGCGCAACATCCAGGACGGCGACTTCGCGATCATCGGCCAGCCGCTCGATTTCCTGGGCGTCAACTACTACACGCGCATCTGGGCCAGCACCGCGCAGCCGCCGGTGCCCGCGCCGTGCGCGCTGGGCGTCACGGACATGGGCTGGGAGATCTACCCCGAAGGCGTCACCGAGCTGCTGACCGGCATCCACCAGCGCTACCCCGGCCTGCCGCCCATCTACCTGATGGAGAACGGCATGGCCAACGCCGACGTGCTGGCGGACGGCCGCGTGGCCGACGACAAGCGCATCGACTACATCCGCCGCCACCTGGAGGCCATCGCCCGCGCCCGCGAAGCCGGCGTCGACATCCGCGGCTTCTTCTACTGGAGCCTGCTGGACAACTACGAGTGGGACTCGGGCTACGACAAGCGCTTCGGGATCGTGCACGTGGACTACGACACGCAGCAGCGCACGCCCAAGGACAGCGCGCTCTGGTACCGCGACACCATTGCCCACGCGAAGGGGGAAAAAGACCATGGCTGACCTTCAGCTGCGCGGCGTCCGCAAGGCCTTCGGCACCACCGAGGTCCTGCGCGGCCTCGACCTGGACATCGCCGACGGCGAGTTCATGGTGTTCGTCGGGCCCTCGGGCTGCGGCAAGTCGACGCTGCTGCGCCTGATCGCCGGCCTCGACGAGGCCAGCGGCGGCGAGATCCGCATCGGCGGCGAGCGCATGGACGGCGTGCCGCCGGCCGACCGCGGCGTGGCGATGGTGTTCCAGAGCTACGCGCTGTACCCGCACATGACGGTGGCGCAGAACCTGGGCTTCGCGCTGCGCATGGCCGGCCGGCCCAAGGCCGAGATCGCCGCCGCCGTGGGCCGCGCCGCCGAGATCCTGCAACTCGGCGCGCTGCTCGATCGGCTGCCCAAGGCGCTGTCCGGCGGCCAGCGCCAGCGCGTAGCCATCGGGCGTGCGATCGTGCGCGAGCCGCGCGTGTTCCTGTTCGACGAGCCGCTGTCCAACCTCGACGCGGCGCTGCGCGTGCAGATGCGCCTGGAGCTGGCGCGCCTGCACCAGGAGCTGGGCACCACGATGATCTACGTCACCCACGACCAGGTGGAGGCGATGACGCTGGGCGACCGCATCGCGCTGTTCAACGGCGGGCGCCTGGAGCAGGTCGGCGCGCCGCTGGAGGTCTACGAGCGTCCCTGCTCGCGTTTCGTGGCCGGCTTCCTCGGGCAGCCGCAGATGAACTTCCTGCCCGTGTCGCAGCTCGACGCCGCCAGCCGCGCCGTGCTCACCGGAAGCGCCGTCGCATTGCCGGCCGACTGGGTGCTGGGCGTACGGCCCGACCACCTGTCGATGGCGGCCGACGGCCAGGGCCTGCATGGCTGGGTCGAACGCCTGGAGCACGTCGGCGACGCCGCGCTCGCGTGGGTGCGGCCCGCCGTCGGCAGCGCGCTGCTGGCCGTGCGCCTGCCGCCGGGCGACGGACTGCCCGTGGCCGGCGACGCCGTGTGCCTGCGGCCGCAACCCGGCCGCGTGCACGCCTTCGACGCGAACGGGCTCGCCCATCCGCCGATCGCCGCACCCGCGGCCTCTGTCGAGGAGGCCGCGACGCAACCTGCATGACCGCTCGAAGCGCAACACGAGAGAGACTGGCGGGCTCGTGACTGCCCCATCGGCCGGACGCCCACCGCGGCGCGAGGCACTAAAACAAACCGCCCACCACACTGCCACCTTGGTGAGGAGACAAACCATGAAGCACCTTTACGCCACCTTGGCGCTGGCGATATTCAGCCAGTGCCCCCATCTCGCCGCGGCCCAGTCGGCCGCCCACGCGCCACCGGCGCCCGCCGGCGCGGCCTCGGCCGCGCAGCCCATGCAGGTCGACCAGGTCGTCGTCACGGCCAACCGACGCATCGAGACGCTGCAGAGCGTATCGGGCGTGGTGCAGACCATCGACGCCGACCAGTTGCGCAGGGACGGCATCACCGAGATCCGCGAGCTGCAGAACGCCATTCCCGGCCTGAACATCGCCAACCAGGAAGGCAACATCGAGATCTACATCCGCGGCGTGGGCTCCTCGAACAACACCGAGCTGGGCGACCCGGCCGCGGCGCCGCACATCAACGGCATCTACATCCCGCGTCCGCGCGGCATGGGCACGATGTTCTACGACCTCGAGCGCGTGGAGGTGAACAAGGGCCCGCAAGGCACGCTGTACGGCCGCAACGCGATGGCCGGCACGCTCAACATCATCACGGCCAAGCCGCGCCTCGACCACCTGGGCGGCTACGTGCAGTTCGGCGGCGGCGACCACGACCAGGGCGCGGAGGCGGCCGTCAACGTGCCGCTGACCGGCACGTTCGCGATCCGCGCGGCGGCGTTCGACACGGACAAGACGTCCGGCTTCAAGAACGTGTCGCCCGATCCGACCTCGAACGCGCTGCGCCCGGCCGGCATCGAGCACAACCAGGGTGCCCGCCTTTCGGCGCTGTGGGTGCCCACCGACCGGCTGACGGTGTCGGCGATGGCCGACGTCGGCCATGAGAGCGGCACCGGGTATCCCGGCGCGAATATCTTTTCGGCGGTCAAGGCCACGGGGCTGGAGGCCAAGGACCTGTCGCTGCGCGACGTGGTGTATCACGGTGCCCAGGGCGAGATGCACAACGACCTGTCGGGCCTGCAGGGCAAGGTCAACGTCGACTTCGACAGCTTCGGCGCCGAACTCTCGCTGAGCCAGCGCAAGGTGAACTTCTACCAGCGCAACGCCGAGTCCGACGGCATCGGCTGGAAGGGCCGCGACTACTCCACCGAGCAATGGGACAACTTCTCCACGCAGTACTGGGAGACCAGGTCCAACAGCCGCGTGGGCGAGCTTCGCCTGTACTCGGGCCCGGACGCCAAGACCTTCCAGTGGAACGTGGGCGCCTTCGCGTTCAACGAGCACCAGAAGGTGGGCTACCTGGCGCTGTCCGACAGCGGCTACTGCTGCTTCTCGGGCACCGAGTTCACGATGCCCAAGGTGATCGGCAAGTCGGGCGCGCTGTACGGCGACGGCACGCTGTCGGTGACCGACCACCTGCGCCTGATCGGCGGCCTGCGCGAGACCGAGGAGGCCAAGTCGCGCTACGGCATCGGCGGCAACATCGCGCTGACGCTGGGCGCGGAGAACCTCACCGATCCCAACCCCGCCAACCAGAACCACTACGCCTGCTGCATCTCCACGCGCATCGGCACCGAAGGCTTCCAGCCGAACCTGCTCGACCGTCCGAACTTCGACATGAGCCAGGTGCAGACCAAGCAGCAGATGGCGCAGTTCCTGCTGCAGACGACGGCGACGCCGGGCGCGCGCGACACGGTCGCCTCGCAGATCGGAGCGATCGCCGACGGCACCAATCCGAACGGCACCTGCGACGCGCGCTTGGACATCTCCAACGGCCTGACCTGCCCGGCCAGCGGCGCCTTCAGCTTCGCCAACCTCACGGTGCCGCAGCAACAGGTAGGCAGCAGCAAGTTCCACTACACCGACTGGCGCCTCGGCACGGAGTACGACATCACCAAGACCAACATGGTCTACGCCAAGGTATCCACCGGCCACAAGGCGGGCGGCTTCAACGACAGCTTCAACGGCGCCGACGTGCCCGAGCTGTTCAAGCCCGAGCAGCTGAAGGTGTTCGAGGCCGGCTCGCGCAACGCGTTCACCCTCGGTGGCCAACGCGGCGTGTTCAACCTGTCGGGCTTCTACTACGACTACACCAACCAGGTGTTCCAGGATCTCACCTGCATCGCGGTCAACACCACCGTGACGCCGGCCACCTGCACGGGCTACTCGCTGGTCAACCGCAACATCGGCAAGTCGAAGCTGGGCGGCCTGGAAGCCGAGGCCCGCATCGGGCTGCCGGGCGGCTTCAAGCTGGACATGAACGGCTCGCTGCTGCGCACGCGCATCGTCTCGGGCACCGTGGCCGACGTGCGCGCGATCGACTACGGCGCCGGCGGCAAGAGCCCGCTGATCGACCTGACGGGCAACCAGCTGCCGCTGGCCTCCAAGGTCAACCTGTCGACGCGCCTGCAGCAGGTCATCCCGCTGTTCGGCGGCAAGTTCGACTGGCAGGCCCTGCTGAACTGGCGCTCGTCGTACTACCTCACGCAGTTCAACAACAAGGACGTGGTCGACAACGCCAACAACAGCAAGACCGCCCTGGCCGCCGGCTTCCCGGATCGCCAGATCGGCTTCCTGACGCTCAACGTCGGCACCGGCTACACGTTCGACGGCGGCCTGCGCCTGGAAGCCTTCGTCAACAATGCGACCAACAAGGAGGCGTCGCAGAAGGCGCTGGTGGGCGCCGACCTCGACATCCGCTTCCTGAACGACGCACGCTCCTACGGCGCCCGCGCTCGCATGGACTTCTGACCCAAGTAACCTCCAGCGGTCTGGCCCCTTCGGGGCCAGACTCCTCATCTCCCGGGCCCCCGACCGACGTCGCGGGGCCCTTTTCCTTCCAAGGATCTCCATGAACACCAAGCGCCTGGTCACATCGACGCTCGCCGCCGCCGCGCTCGCCCTGCTCGCCGCCTGCGCCGGCACCCCCGACAGCCGCGACACGCCACCGCCAGCCAGCGCCGACGCCCTGGCCGACTACCCGCCCCTGGCCGCCACCGCCCTGCCCGGCGCCTCGCCGGCCGCCCGCGCCTTCGCCGCCAGCCTGGCCCGCGGCGTCAACTTCGGCAACATGCTCGACGCCCCCACCGAAGGCGCCTGGGGCCTGCGGGTGGACGACCGCACCATCGCGCTCGTGGGCGCCCCCAACGACATCCGCAGCGTGCGCCTGCCGGTGCGCTGGAGCAACCACGCCTCGGCCGACGCCCAGGCGCGCATCGACCCCGCGTTCATGGCACGCGTGGACGACGTGGTGCAACGCCTGCTCGCGCGCGGCGTGCCGGTGGTGCTGGACATGCACCACTACCGCCAGCTCGACGGCGACGCGCTCGACACCGGCGACTCCGCGGTGGTCGACGCCGTGGTCGATCGGCGCTTCTTCGCAATGTGGAAGCAGATCGCCGAGCACTTCCGCGACGCGCCCGCGACGCTGGCCTTCGAGCTGTACAACGAGCCGCATGGCCGGCTCACCGAGCACTGGAACGACTATTTGTCGCGCGGCGTGCGCCTGGTGCGCCAGAGCAATCCGCAGCGCGTGATCGTTGTCGGCCCCACGCAATGGAATTCCGCGCGTGGCCTGCCCACGTTCTCGATGCCGCCCGACGCCAACCTCGTGCTCACCATCCATCACTACGACCCGTTCACGTTCACGCACCAGGGCGCGCCGTGGATCACCCCGGCGATGCCCACCGGGGTATCCTGCTGCTCGGCGCAGCAGCTGGCCGACATCCGTGGCCCGCTCGACACGGCCCGCCAATGGGGCGCCGCCAAGGGCTACCCAGTCTTCGTGGGCGAGTTCGGCGCCTTCGAGACGGTGGCCGCGGCCGACCGCCTGCGCTACACGCGCCGGATCCGCGACGAGATGGAACAGCGCGGCATGACGTGGACGTACTGGGAGCTGGCCGGCGGCTTCGGGTTCTACGATCCGGTGGCCGGCGCGGTGCGCGGCGACGGGTTGGAGCAAGCCTTGTTCGGACCCTGAGCAATACGACACGCGGCGCGCAAGGACATGCGCCGCGGGATACTGGCGGCGCCCTTCGCGGCAGGCGACTGGCCCAACGTGCCGGCCTTCTTCCCCGCCTGCCAGACGCTCACGGCGTTCTGCTACGCGCTCACCGCCTGGCAGCTGTTCGGCGACTACCGCCACGGCGGGCGGCCGTCGACGCTGGTGCTGGCGTCCGGCGCGCTGTGGACGGCGCTGATCCTCGTCGCCCAGCTGCTGTCCGCCCCGGGCGTCACCGGCCCGCAGCGCGTGATCGGCGGCGACCAGACCACCATCCACCTGTGGATGTGGTGGCACCTGGGGCCGCCGTTGTTCGCGCTGGCCTTCGCGTTCGTGCAGCGGCGTTTCCCCGGCCGGCCGTCCGACGCCGACGAGCGCCGCACGCTGTCCACCCTCACCTTCGCGGCCGCGGCGTTCTCGTTCTTCGGCGTGCTGATGCTGGTCACCCACGTGGCGCCCTTCGTCACGCTGCTGAGCGCGGCGACCGCGGCGGCGGTCTGGCGGGTCACGCGGGGCCGCACGGTGCTGTCGCTGTGGCTGGTGGTGTCGCTGGTGGCGCTGGCCTCCGCGGCCATCCTGCTGCTGGCCTGGCAGCACCACATCCACCAGGTGGCCCGCGCCGCGGCCGACGGTGCCACGGCGCTGGCGGCTGAGCTCGCCGCGCGCCACCGCGCGGAACGTTCGATGCTCGAGGGCCAGAAGCTGGAGGGCCTGGGCCAGCTCACCGGCGGCGTGGCGCACGACTTCGGCAACATCCTTCAGCTGCTCACCAACGAGCTGGAGCTGATCCGCTGCCGCACGCCCGACGAGTTCTCGCGCCAGCGCGCGGAGTCGGCGCTGCGGGCCACCGCGCGCGGCACCAAGCTCACGCGCCAGCTGCTCAGGTTCGCCAAGCGCCAGCCGCTGCACTTCGACATGGTGGATCTCAACGCGCGCATCGCCGACGTGGTGGAGATGACGCGCGGCTCGCTGGGCCAGTTGCGGCTCGAGCTGACGCTCGCCGCCGACCTGTGGCCCGTGGTGACCGACGCCAACGAGCTCGATTCGGCCGTGCTGAACCTGATCATGAACGCCCGCGACGCGATGCCCGACGGCGGCGTGCTGCGCATCGTCACCAGCAACACGCAAGCCGCGCGCGACGACGGCCTGCCGGGCGACTTCGTGCGCATCGACTTCGTCGACGACGGACCCGGCATGGCGCCCGAGGTGCTGGCGCGCGCCTGGGAACCGTTCTTCACCACCAAGCCCGCCGGCAAGGGCACCGGACTGGGCCTGGCCACCGTCTACGGCTTC
>JBBQYL010000226.1:0-8072 GCA_038208735.1 Burkholderiales bacterium | reverse complement strand
GTAGCCCTGGGCCCACGTCAGCAACGGCATGCGATCGGCCACCAGCGGGCTCGACAGGCGGCCGACAACCGCCGTGCAACGCATGATTCCGGGGCCGGAAGGCACGTCGAACGCGAACGCGGGAGCGGGAGCGCTCGACAGCATGAATGCTGCCGCCAACGAGAACACCGGGGACGGGAGGATTTTCATGATCATGCCTGCTGGTGGTGCGATCGCCGACACCGTGCCCGCGAACAGCCTGAAGGATGACACGCGAGCAGTGCGCCGGGTTCCGGGAGCAGGCTTGCAAAAGCGGTGCTGTTCGTCGGGCGCTAGACCTCCAGCCACTCCTTGCGCATCGCCGCATCCGCCTTCAGCTCCGCCGGCGTCCCCTCGAACACCACGCGCCCATGCCCCATCACCACGCAGCGCTGCGAGATCTGCAGCGCGATGGTGAGCTTCTGCTCGATCAACAGCACCGACAGGCCGCGGGCCTTCAGCGCCAGCAGGTACTCGGCCACCTGCTCGACGACCTTCGGGGCCAGGCCCTCGGTGGGCTCGTCGATGATGATCAGCTCGGGGTCACCCATCAGCGAGCGGCACAGCGCCAGCATCTGCTGCTCGCCGCCCGAGAGCACGCCGGCCTCGGTGTGCTGGCGTTCGCGCAGGCGCGGGAACATCGTGTACATGTCCTCGAAGGTCCAGCGTGGCGACCCGGCGCCCGACTTCTGCCCGAGCTGCAGGTTCTGGTGCACCGTCAGCCGCGGGAAGATGTCGCGGTTCTCGGGCACGTAGGCGATGCCGCGGTGCGCGATCTCGTAGGGCTTCAGGCCCGCCAGCGACGCGCCCTTCCACGTGGCCGTGCCCTGAGTGTCGACGAGGCCCATCACCGCCTTGGCAGTGGTGGAGCGGCCCGAGCCGTTGCGGCCCAGCAGCGCGACGATCTCGCCCGGGGCCACCTGCAGCGTGACGCCGTGCAGCACGTGGCTCTTGCCGTAGAACGCGTGGAGCCTGTCGAGCTGCAGCATCACGCGCCTCCGTGCGCGTCGACGGCGCCCAGGTAGGCCTCCTGCACGCGCGGATCCGCGCGCACGCGCTCGGGGGTGTCGAAGGCGATGACCTCGCCGTAGACCAGCACCGCGATGCGGTCGGCCAGGCCGAAGACCACGCCCATGTCGTGTTCCACCGTCAGCAGCGTCTTGCCCACCGTCACGTCGCGGATCAGCTGCACGAAGCGGCGCGTCTCGCTCTGGCTCATGCCGGCGGTGGGCTCGTCCAGCAGCAGCACGTCGGCGCCGCCGGCGATGGTCAGGCCGATCTCCAGGGCGCGCTGCTCGGCGTAGGTGAGGTTCATGGCCAGCACGTCGCGGCGGCGCTCCAGCTGCAGCATCGCCATCAGTTGCTCCGCGCGCTCGTTGGCGTCGCGCAGGCTCGCCAGGAAGCGCCAGAACGCGTAGCGATAGCCCAGCGACCACAGCACTGCGCAGCGCAGGTTCTCGAATACCGACAGGCGCGTGAACAGGTTGCTCACCTGGAAGCTGCGCGCCAGGCCCTGGCGGTTGATGCGGTGCGGCGCCAGGCCGTCGATGCGCGCGCCGTCCAGCAGGATCTCGCCCGAGCTGGGCGCGAAGCGCCCGCTGATGAGATTGAACAGCGTCGACTTGCCCGCGCCGTTGGGTCCGATGAGCGCGACGCGTTCGCCCGCGTTCACGGCCAGCGTGGCGCCGCGGATGATCTCGGTCTTGCCGAAGCGCTTGCGCACGTCGCGCAGCTCGAGCGCGATGCGCGTCGGCGCGGCGGCGGCGCGCGCCTGCGCCACGCGGTCCGCGACGTCCGTCATGCGCCTCCCCTTCGCTTGAGCTCGCGCTCGATCTCGGCCTGCGCCGCGTCCCAGCGCACGCGCAGGCGCCGCCGCGCGGCCTCGAAAGCCGCGGCGCCCACGGCCAGCAGCAGCGCCGCGCCGATCCAGGCGGGAGCGCCCTTCGCGTTCAAGCTGACGCCGCCGAACTTCATCACGGGCCCCAGTGCTTCGTTGAGCTGCAGGTGGTAGAGCATCTCGACCATCGCGCTCGCGCCCGCGAACGCGATCGCGCCCGCGAGCGCCAGGGCGAGATACCCCGGCAGCAGCGCGCGCAGCCTGCCGAACGCGGCGAGCCGCAGGTTGGCCAGCACCAGGCCGGCCACGCCGGCGGGCGCGTACATCACCATCAGCACGAAGACGAGGCCCAGGTACAGCAGCCAGGCCTTGGTGAGCTCCGACAACACCACCGTGGCCAGCACCATCAGCACGCCGCCGATGATGGGGCCGAAGAACGCCGTGGAGCCGCCCAGGAACGTGAACAGCAGGTAGGCGCCGGAGCGCTGGGCGCCCACGACCTCGGCGGTGGCCAGCTCGAAGTTGATGCCGGCGAGTCCGCCCGCGATGCCGGCGAACAGGCCCGCGATCATGAACGCGAACCAGCGCACGCGTTGCGTGTCGTAGCCGATGAAGGCCACGCGCTCCGGGTTGTCGCGCACCGCGTTGAGCATGCGGCCCAGCGGCGTGCGCGTGAAGGCGAACATCAGCACCGTGCACACGAAGCAGTAAAGCGCGATGAGCCAGTACACCTGGATCTGCGGGCCGAAGCTGACGCCCAGCACCGCGGGCGGCACCACGCGGTTGGTGCTGACGCCGGCCTCGCCGCCGAAGAACTCGGGCAGCATCAGCGACATCGAATACACCAGCTCGCCGATGCCCAGCGTGATCATCGCGAACGTGGTGCCCGACTTGCGCGTGGTGACGAAGCCGAACAACGCCGCGAAGAACAGCCCGGCCAGGCCGCCCACCAGCGGCACCAGGCCGACCGGCAGGTGCAGCGATCCGTCGCCCACCTTGTTGAGCGCGTGCACCGCCAGGAACCCGCCCAGGCCGCTGTACACCGCATGCCCGAAACTGAGCATGCCGCCCTGGCCCAGCAGCATGTTGTACGACAGGCAGGCGATGATGGCGATGCCCATCTGCGACAGCAGCGTCTGAGACAGGCTGCTGGAGAAGACGACCGGGGCCAGCAGCAGCAACGACGCATAGCCGCCCCACACGAGCCAGCGCCCCACGTTGTGCGGCCGGAAATGGAACGACGACTCAATCATCGCGGGTCCCGAAGAGGCCGCGCGGCCGCACGATCAACACCACCACCAGCAGCAGGTACGGCAGGATGGGCGTCACCTGGGCCAGCGTCAGCTTCATCACCGGATACGCCAGGCTGTGGGGCGACACCACCCAGCCGAGCCGCGAGGCCGCGTCGACGAGCGACTTGTCCACCGTGAGCGGCACCGTCTGCAGCAGCCCGATCAGCAGCGAGCCCACGAAGGCGCCCACGAGCGAGCCGGTGCCGCCGACGACCACCACCACGAACAGGATGGAGCCGACCGACGCGGCCATGGCCGGCTCGGTGACGAAGGTGGTGCCGCCGATGACGCCGGCCAGGCCCGCCAGCGCGCAGCCGGCGCCGAACACCAGCATGAACACGCGCGGCACGTTGTGCCCCAGCGCCTCGGCCATCTCGGGATGCGTGAGCGCCGCCTGGATCACCAGCCCGACGCGCGTGTGGCGCAGCAGCAGCCACAATGCCAGCAGCATCAGCAGCGCCACGAACATCATGAACGCGCGGGTGGCCGGAAACGTGCTGCAGACGGCGTGCGCACACGTGGCCGCATCGGCGCGGCCGAACACCAGCGACAGCCCCGTGGCCGCCGTCTGTACCAGCGTGAACGCCGGCTGCGCCAGCACCGCCGGCGGATCGAAGGCCACCGGCGCGCGTCCCCACACCACCTGCACCACCTCGAGGATGAGGTAGCTGAGGCCGAACGTGATCAGCAGCTCGGGCACGTGCCCGAACTTGTGGACGCGGCGCAGGCACACGCGTTCGAAGACGGCGCCGCACCCCCCCACCACGAGCGGCGCCACCAGCAGTGCCGGCCAGAAGCCGACGATGCGCGAGGTGGCGTAGCCCACGTAGGCGCCCAGCATGTAGAACCCCGCGTGGGCGAAGTTCAGCACGCCCATCATCGAGAAGATGAGCGTGAGGCCCGAGCTGAGCATGAACAGCAACAGCCCCGAGCTGAGGCCGTTGAGGATGTTGATGACCGTCTGGTCCACGGACGGATCAGATCGTTGCGGCCGTCACGAGGGGCGCTTCATCTGGCACGAGGTCGGGGTACTCGCAACATAGGAGTCGTAGTGCGCCACCGGCGCGAAGGTGTAGCCGGTGTTCTCCACCGAGTACGGGTTCTTCGCATCGGTCTTCTGCCACACCGAGATCCACAGGTCCTGCTGCAGCTGGTGGTCGGTCTTGCGCATCTCGATGTCGCCGTTGTAGCTCTTCAGGCGCATGCCCTCCAGCGCGGCCGCCACCTTCACCGGATCGGTGGACTTCGCCTTGGCCATCGCCTCGGACAGCAGTTGCAGCTCGGTGTAGATGTCGCCCACGTAGAAGTCGTCGTTGAACTTCGCCTTGAAGTCGTCCTGCAGCTTGCGGATGGGGCCGCTCATGTTGGAGTGGCCATACCCCACGAAGTACACCCGGCCGGCCGCGCCGGGGCCCAGCGAGGTGGGCGTGCCGGAGTTGTTGGCGTAGTAGGTGAAGAACTTGACGTTGAGGCCGGCCTCGTTGGCGGCCTTCACCAGCAGCGCCAGGTCGGAGCCCCAGTTGCCCGTGATGATGGTGTCGGCGCCCGAGGCCTTGATCTTGGCGACGTAGGGCGCGAAGTCGGTGACCTTGGCCAGCGGGTGCAGGTCCTCGCCCACGATCTCGATGTCGGGGCGCTTGCGCGTGAGGTCGGCCCGCGCGTACTTGGCCACCTGCACGCCGTGCGCGTAGTTCTGGCCGATGAGGTAGACCTTGTGGATGTCCTTCTGGTCCTTGATGAAGGTGGTGAGGGCCTCCATCTTCATCGACGTGTCGGCGTCGAGCCGGAAGTGCCAGTAGCTGCACTTGCTGTTGGTGAGGTCGGGGTCGACCGCCGCGTAGTTCATGAAGAGCACTTCCTTGCCGGGGTTGCGCTCGTTGTTCTTGTTGATGGCGTCCACCAGCGCGCCCGCGGCCCCGGAGCCGTCGCCCTGCGTCACGTAGCGGATGTTCTGGTCGAGGGCCGACTTCAGGTTGTTGAGCGACTCGGCGGGGCTCACCTTGTTGTCGAACGGAACGATCTCGAACTTCACGCCGGCCGGGTTGTTCTTGTTGAACAGCTCGGCCAGGTACTGGAAGCTCTTGAGCTGGTTCTGGCCGATGGGCGCCATCAGGCCCGACAGCGGGTCGATCCAGGCGATCTTGACCGTCTCGCCCTTTTGCGCGAACGCCGCGCCGGGATGCAACGCCAGGCAGGAGAGGGCCAGGGTGGCGGCGAGCGCCAGGGGCTGGGTGCGGAACGTCATGTCGTTGTCTCCGATGGCGCCACGATGAGTCGAGGTCGCGTGTTGTTCGACGGTAACGGAACGGGGGGCGATCGCCGTGAGGGACTACCCCGAACGAGCTTGTCGCCCTGGCGACTCAGGCCGTGGTGGGAGTCGTGCCGGCCGTGGGCAGCACGTGGTCGCGGAACTGCTCGCGCAGTCTCAGCTTCTGCAGCTTGCCGGTGGCGGTATGCGGCAGCTCGGCCACCACCGCCACGTCGTCGGGGATCTGCCACTTGGCGATCTTGCCTTCGAAGAAGCGCAGCAACTCCTCGCGCGTGACCGTGGCGCCCGGCTTGGGCACCACCACCAGCAGCGGGCGCTCGTCCCACTTCGGATGGCGGCACGCGATGACCGCGGCCTCGTGCACCGCCGGATGCGCGATGGCGATGTTCTCGAGGTCGATGGAGCTGATCCACTCGCCGCCCGACTTGATCACGTCCTTGCTGCGGTCGGTGATGAACATGAAGCCGTCGGCGTCGATGGCCGCCACGTCGCCGGTGGGGAACCAGCCCGGCTCGCCGTCCACCGTCACCAGCGGCGACGACTCGCCCTTGAAGTAGCGGGAGATGACCCACGGCCCGCGCACCACCAGGTTGCCGGCCGCCTTGCCGTCCCACGGCAGCGAGCGCCCGTCGTCGTCGATGATGGCCATGTCGATGCCGTAGATGACGCGGCCCTGGCTCTGCAGCAGGCGCTGCCGGGCCTCGGCAGGCAGCGCGTCGTGCTTGGCCTGCAGCTTGGACAACGTGCCCAGCGGCGACAGCTCGGTCATCCCCCACGCGTGGATCACCTCGACGCCATAGTCGTCCTGCAGCGACTTCATCATGGCCGGCGGGCAGGCCGAGCCGCCGATGACGGTGCGCTTGAACGTGCTGAAGTGCAGGTCGTTGGCCTTCATGTAGTTGAGCAGGCCCAGCCACACGGTGGGCACGCCGGCGCTGAAGGTGACCTTCTCGGTCTCGAGCAGGTTGTACAGCGACGCGCCGTCCAGCCACGCCCCGGGCATCACCAGCTTGGCGCCGATCATCGCGGCCGTGTACGGGATGCCCCAGGCGTTGACGTGGAACATCGGCACGATGGGCAGGATGACGTCGCGCGTGGAACAGTTCATGGCGTCGGGCAGCGCCGCGCCGTAGGAATGCAGCACGATCGATCGGTGGCTGTAGAGCGCGCCCTTCGGGTTGCCGGTGGTGCCGGACGTGTAGCAGAGCGTGGCGGCCGTGTTCTCGTCGAGCTCGGGCCATTCGAGCGTCCCGTCGTGCCGCGCCAGCAGGTCGTCGAAGCACAAGAGGTCGGGGATGGCCGTGGCGGCGGGCATCTGGCCGCGGTGGCCCATGAGCACGAAGTGGCGCACCGTCTTCATCTTGGGCGCGAGCTTCTCGGCCAGCGGCAGCAGGCCCGCGTCGAAGCACAGCACCGCGTCCTCGGCGTCGTTGGCGATCCACTCGATCTGCTCGGGAAACAGGCGCGGATTGATCGTGTGGCACACGCGGCCCGAGCCGGACACGCCGTAGTAGATCTCCACGTGGCGATGGCCGTTCCAGGCCAGCGTGGCCACCCGCTCGCCGGGCGCCACGCCCAGCGCGTCCAGCGCCTGCGCGAGCTGGCGCGAGCGCTTCTCGACGCCGGCCCAGTGGCTGCGGTGGATGTCGCCCTCGCAGCGCCTGGACACGATCTCGACGTCGCCTGCATGGCGCGCCGCATGCCGGATCAGCGACGATACGGTCAGCGGCATGTTCATCATCTGGCCCATCAGGACGCTCATGGCTTGTCTCCTTGTTGTGCTTTTGCATGCCGCATTCCCGACCAGGCGATGTCGCCAGGGCGACATCCGCTGCCGGCGGCGGTCGCCCTACTTTAAAGCCCTTCCTCGCCCCCGCGCCAAAGGCCCTCGATAGACTGGCCGCAAATGACCGACATCGCCTCGCCCGAACTCGCCGACGCCCCGCCCACCGGCCCCGATCCGAGCCATTGGATCAACCGCTTCGCGCACTTCACTCGCGAGGGGGACGACGTGCGCCGAGACGACGAGTCGGCCTCGCTGCCCATCCGCCATCACACCTGGGGCACCGACCTGCCCGCCCAGCCCTTCCCCGAGCCGCACTGGGTGACCACCAGCGACGACTGCGCGGCCCTGCTGGGCTGGCCGGCCGACTGGGCCACGCGCGCCGACTGGCGCAGCATCGACGTGCTTACCGGCCGCGCCTCCTGGCCCGGCATGCAGCCCATGGCCACCGTCTACAGCGGCCACCAGTTCGGCGTGTGGGCGGGCCAGCTGGGCGACGGCCGCGCGCTGCTGCTGGGCGAATGGCAGGCCGACGCCGACGCGTCGTCGTTCGAGCTGCAGCTGAAGGGCGCCGGTCGCACGCCGTACTCGCGCATGGGGGACGGCCGCGCGGTGCTGCGCTCGTCGATCCGCGAGTTCCTGTGCTCGGAGGCCATGCACGCGCTGGGCGTGCCCACCACGCGCGCGCTGGCGGTGGCGGGCTCGCAGCTCGCGGTGCGCCGCGAGACGATGGAGACCGGCGCCGTCGTCGCCCGCGTGGCGCCCAGCTTCCTGCGCTTCGGCCACTTCGAGCACTTCGCGCATTCGAACCAGCACGACGCGCTGCGCCGCCTGGTCGACTTCACCATCGCCACGCACTTTTCCGAGCTGCTC
>JBBQYL010000225.1:0-8080 GCA_038208735.1 Burkholderiales bacterium | reverse complement strand
AGCTGCGCGCCACGCAGGTGCAGGCGTGGCTCGACCGCCACATGAGCTTCGCGCATTTCCTCGACGACAGCACGGCGTTCGCCGACCTGTACACGAAGTGGCAGGAACACGGCGACCAGGAGGCCGGCAAGCTGCTGATGGCGCGCGCCATCGATTCGCGCCATGCCGACGGCGCCGACAGCGCGCTGCTGGTCGCCCCCGACGGCCGGGTGCTGGCGCGCGAGCACGCGTCGGACGCCAGCCAGGCCAACCCCGAGCTGATGAAGACGCTGCGGCAGGCGCTGGACATCGGCGACGCCACCGCATCGAGCATCTACGACCGACCCGGCGCCGAGCTGCCGCAGCGGCTGGACATCGTCATCCCCCTGCTCAAGACGGGCAGGCCGGCGCATGGTGCCCTGGTGCTGCGCGTCGATCCGCAGCGCTCGCTGTTTCCTACGCTGGCCAACTGGCCGGTGCCCAGCCAGACGGCCGAGGCGGTGCTGTGGGACCGCGTTGGGGACCGGATCGTCAACATCAGCGAGGTGCGTCACCGGCGTGGCAGCCTGGGCACCATCAGCGAGCCGCTGGGCACCTCGACGCTGCCTGTCGCCCGCGCGGCGCGCGGCGAGCTGGCCGCCGGCGTCGCCATCCGCGGGGTCGACTACCGGGGTCATGACACGCTGTTCTGCGCGCGCCCGGTGGCGGGCACCGACTGGTGGCTGGTGGCCAAGATCGACATGGCCGAGGTCGACGCGCCCGCGTGGGAGCATGCGCGCGAGACCGGGCTGGCGGCGCTGCTCACGCTGCTGGGCGTGGGGCTGGCCGGTCGGGTCTGGGCACAGCGGCACCTGGTGCGCGAGGCCCGGCAGGAGCGCTTGGAACAGCGCGAACGCCTGCGCGCGCTCGCCTTGCTGGAGGCCATCGCGCGCAGCGCCAGCGACGCCATCTACGCCAAGGATCTCGAGGGTCGCTACGTGTTCTGCAACCGCGCCACCGCCGACATCATCGGACGCCCCGCCGAGGACGTGCTGGGACGCACCAACGAGGACCTGTTCGACCCCGAGACCGCCGCGGAGCTGACGCAGGCGGATCTGCTCGCCGCGCTCGGCGAGCTGCCGGCCAACCAGGAAGAGGTGATCCGCAAGCCGCACGGCGCGTTCCAGTTCCTCGCCACCAAGCAACCGTTGGTGGACGCGCAGGGCAACCTGCTGGGCATCCTGGGCGTGTCGCGCGATGTCACGAGCATGCGCGAGGTGCAGCGCGCGCTGCGGGCCAGCGAGGAGCAGTACAAGGCGGTCTTCTCGGCGCTCAACGAGGGCATCATCGTCTGCGACAGCGAGGGGCGCGTCGTCAGCAGCAATCCCGCCGCCGACCGCATCACCGGGAGCACGATCCCTGCCGGGCTCTCCCGCGAGGCAGGCATCGCCAAATGGCGACCCCTGCGGCCGGACGGCACGCCGATGGCGGCCGAGGAGCGTCCTCTTTCGCGCGTGCTCGCGGGCGCCGGTGCGCAACACGACGTCGTCATGCGTGGGCTGGACGCAAGCGGCATGGACAAGGTGCTCCTGGTCAACGCGCTGCCCCTGTTCGATCCCGATACGGGCGCGATGCGCGGCGTGGTCACCACCCTCATCGATGTCACCGTGCAACACCGCATGGAGTCCGACCTGCGCAGGCACCGCGACGCGCTCGAGACCCAGGTGGCGCAGCGCACCCGCGAGCTGGTGCAGGCCAACGATTCGCTGACCCACACCAACGAGGCCCTGGCGCGCTCGCGCGACGAGGCCGAGACCGCCAATCGGGCCAAGAGCGCGTTCGTGGCCAACATGAGCCACGAGATCCGCACGCCGCTCAACGGCATCCTGGGCCTGGCCTACCTGCTGGCGCGCGACCCGCGCGACGCGCTGCAGCGCGAGCGCCTGGGCAAGATCGGCGACGCCGGCCAGCACCTGCTGCGCATCATCAACGACGTGCTGGACCTGTCCAAGATCGAGGCCGGCAAGCTCACGCTGGAGGACGCCGACTTCTCGCTGGACAACCTGCTGTCCACCGCCTGCGACATGGTGGGCGAGCGCGCGCAGGCCAAGGGCCTGGAGCTGGTGCTCGACACCGATCACCTGCCGCGGCAGCTGCGCGGTGATCCCACGCGCCTGGCCCAGATGCTGCTGAACCTGCTGTCCAACGCCGTCAAGTTCACCGACACCGGCTGGGTGCGGCTCAAGGGCGAGTTGCTCGACGAGCGCGACGGCCGCGTGCAGGTGCGCTTCGCGGTGCAGGATACCGGCCCCGGCATCGCCCAGGCGGCGCAGGCGCAGCTGTTCGGCGCCTTCGAGCAGGGCGACAACACCACCACGCGGCGCTTCGGCGGCACCGGCCTGGGCCTGTCGCTCACCCGCAACCTGGCCGCGGCCATGGGCGGCGAGGTGGGCCTGGCGAGCCAGCCCGGCGCGGGCAGCACCTTCTGGTTCACGGCCTGGCTGGCGCACGCCGCGCGGGTGGACGACGCGGCCACGCTGGCGCCCATGAAGGCGATGCGCATCCTGCTGGTGGACGACCTGCCCGAGGCCGCGGCCGTCATCGCCAGCTACCTCGCCACCATGGGCATGCTGGTGGACGTGCAGCCCGGCGGCGAGGCCGCCGTGCAGCGCGTGGAGGCCGAGATGGCGCAGGGCCGGCCGTACGACCTGATGCTGGTGGACTCCAGCACGCTCTGCGACGACGGCTCGCCCACCCTGGTGCGCCTGCATGGGCTGATGGGCGACGGCATGCCGCCCTGCGTGCTGCTGGCCTCGTCGGCCACCAGCCTGCTGGCCGGCGACCGCATGTTCGGGGTGAAGGTGGACGCGGTGCTCGACAAGCCGGTGACGGCTTCGGCGCTGCACGACGTGGTCGCTCGAATCCTGTTCCGCCAGGCCGGCGCGCGGGCCGGCGCGGCCATCGTGCGCGACGCCAGCGAAGACGTGGTGCGCGAGCACCATGCCGGACAGTGCGTGCTGCTGGCCGAGGACAACGTCGTCAACCGGCTGATCGCGCGCGAGCTGCTCACCAACGCCGGCCTGGTGGTGGAGCAGGCCGAGAACGGCGCGATCGCGCTGGAGCTCGCCGCGTCGCAGCACTGGGACCTGATCCTGATGGACATGCAGATGCCCGTGATGGACGGCCTCGACGCCGCGCGCGCCATCCGCGAGCGCGGCGACACCGTAGTGCCCATCGTGGCGATGACCGCCAACGCCTTCGTCGAGGACCGCATCGCCTGCCTGGAGGCCGGCATGAACGACCACATCGCCAAGCCCGTGAACCCGGCGGCGCTGTACGCGATCCTGATGCGCTGGTTGCCCACGCCGCGTAGATAGGGCCCATTGCGGCTCAAGTTGCGCCGAGGCCCTGCCGATACAGGGTCACGAAGGTGCGCCCTCCCAGGCTCGAACGCAATCATGAATCTCAGACTCAAGCTCCCCCTCACGATCGGGGCCATCCTCGCCACGCTGATGGGCGCGGCACTGATCGGCATCTACAGCCTGAACCAGACCGTGTCCACCTACGAGATCGAGGTGGGCGCGCAGCACGCCCACGAGCGCGCGGTGTCCGCGATGCTCGTCACGTTCAAGACGCAGGTGCAGGAATGGAAGGACTCCCTGCTGCGCGGCAAGGATCCGGCCAAGCTCGAGAAGCACTGGGGTGCCTTCGCCAAGCGCGAGGCCGACGTCGACGAGCAGGCCAGGGCGCTGCTGGCCACGCTGCCGCCGGGCGAGAGCCGCTCGCTGGTGGAGCAGTTCGCCGCCGCGCACGTGAAGATGGGCGTCGACTACCGCAAGGGCTTCGACGCCTTCAAGGCCGCCGAGTTCGACGCCGCCGCGGGCGACGCCGCCGTGGCCGGCATGGACCGCGAGCCGGCCCGCCTGCTCGGCGAGTCGGGCAGGAAGATCGCGGCCGACAGCGCCGCCACTGCCTTGAGCGCCGGCGAGCAGGCGCAGCGCGCCACGCTGGTCAGCCTCGTGCTGATGCTGGTGGTGGGCGCGGTCGGCGCGGGCGCCGGTATCTTCATGAGCCGGCGCATCACGCGTCCCGTGGACGACGCGCTGAAGCTGGCCCAGGCCATCGCCGGCGGCGATCTCACCACGCACGTGAAGGTGCGGGGAGACGACGAGATCGCGCAGCTGCTCGAGGCCTTGTCGGCCATGCAGGCCAGCCTGTCCGGCGTGGTGGGCAACGTGCGCGCCAACTCGGAGAGCGTGTCCACGGCGGCCATCCAGATCTCGCAGGGCGCCAACGACCTCAGCTCGCGCACCGAGGAACAGGCGTCGGCGTTGCAGGAGGCCGCGTCGTCGATGGAGCAGATGGGCTCCACCGTCCGCCAGAACGCCGAGAACGCGCAGTCGGCCAACCAGCTCGCGCTGGGCGCCAGCACCGTGGCGCGCAAGGGCGGCGACGTGGTGGGCGAGGTCGTCGTGACGATGAAGGGCATCAACGAGAGCTCCAAGCGCATCGTCGACATCATCGGCGCGATCGACGGCATCGCGTTCCAGACCAACATCCTGGCGCTGAACGCCGCGGTGGAAGCCGCGCGCGCCGGCGAGCAGGGCCGCGGATTCGCCGTGGTCGCCAGCGAGGTGCGCTCGCTCGCGCAGCGCAGCGCCGACGCCGCCAAGGAGATCAAGTCGCTCATCTCGGCCAGCGTGGAACGCGTCGAGCACGGCACCGCGCTGGTGGATCGGGCCGGCGCTACGATGACCGAGATCGTCACCTCGATCTCGCGCGTCACCGACATCATGGGCGAGATCAGCGCCGCCAGCACCGAGCAGAGCTCGGGCATGGGCCAGATCAGCCAGGCGATCGCGCAGATGGATCAGGCCACGCAGCAGAACGCCGCGCTGGTGGAAGAAAGCGCCGCGGCCGCCGAGAGCCTGCGCGACCAGGCCAAGCAACTGGTGCTGGTGGTGGCGCAGTTCAAGCTGGAGGCGTCCGCGCCGGCGTCGGCGAGTCGAGTGGCTGTTGCTCCGGTGGCCGCGTCCACGTCCGCACCCAAGCCGGCGCACAGGTCCGCGCACACGCCGGCACACCAGCCCGCGCCCCAGTCCGCGCGCACCGGGGCACGCAAGCCCGCGCCCGTGACGCGCGCGCAGGCCCCCGCATCGAGCCCCGCGCCCGCAACCGCGGTCGCCGCCGGCGCCGACGACTGGGAATCGTTCTGACGATACGCTGCCCGGCGTGAACCTCACGCCCAACCCGTCATCCTGCGCGCAGTCGCAGGATCCACGTGATGTCGAAGCGTGGATCCTGCGACTGCGCGCAGGATGACCGACAGGCCCCGCCTCAGCTGGTCACGGCGCCCTGTCGAGGCTGCACCAACGCGACGTCCACCTCCGCGAACAGCCGGTCGGCCAGCAGGGGCTTGGTCAGGTAGTTGTCGAAGCCAGCCGCAAGTGCCATGTCGATCTCGGCGGGCATCGCGCTGGCCGAGACGGCCACGATGCGCACGCCGCGCAGCTCGACCTCGAACTCGCTGCCGTCGTCCACCTCGCTGCGCACGCCGAGCGTGCCGCCCATCAGCTCGACGAGCCGCTTGGTGATGACCAGGCCGATGCCCGTGCCCTCGATGTTGGAGCCCTCGCGGCCGAGGCGATTGAACGGCTGGAACAACGCCTCCAGCTGCGCCGCGCTCATGCCACGGCCGCCGTCGCGGAAGGACATCGACGGGCGCCCGTCGTGCACCCTCAACGTGACACGCGAGCAGGTCGCTGATCATCGCCAGCAGGTGCGCGCCCGCGTTGCGGATGTGCCTCACCTGCAGCAGGTGCGCCGGGTGCATCGCGCGCCGCGTGTCGAGCTGCAGCACCGCCGAAACCCGAGGATCGCGTTGAGCGGCGTGCGCAGCTCGTGGCTCATGTGGGCGATGAACTCGGTCTTGGCGCGGTTGGCGTCCTCGGCCGCGATCCGTGCCGCCACCGCGGCCGCGGCCACGCGGCGCTCGGTGACGTCGTGCAGCACCCAGCTGCAGTAGATCTCGCCGTCGTCCGCCATCATCACGCTGGAGGCCTCCGCCTCGAAGGGCGTGCCGCCGGCGCGCTGCATGGAGACGATGCCCGTGGCGTGGCCGCCGACATCCCGCCGCGCGATCAGCGCGTCGAAGCGCGGGTCGGTGGGCGAGACGAGGCCCGTTCGTCCCAGCCGCTTGAGGGTCTCCTCATCGGTGCCGAACATCGCGCAGGCCGCGGGGTTGGCGGCCACGACGGCGCCGCCCAGCGCGGTCTGCAGCACGCAGTCCAGGTTGGTCTCGTACAGGAGCCGAAAGCGCCGCTCGCTGCGGCGCATCGCGCGCCGCGCGTCGCGGTCGGCGGCGATCCACGCGCGCTAGCGTGCCGCCATCGCCGCGCACACGAACAATCCCAGCACCGCGAACGCGAACGCGAACGCCAGCGCAAAGGGCGCCTGCACCCGGCGCCACCAGGCGTTGTGGAACTCGGCGGTGGCCATGGTGCGAACAGCGTCACCGGAAAGTGCTCCAGCCGCCTGTGGTTGGTGGCCGAGAGATCGCCGGACAGGTTGCTCTCGCCCTCGACGTAGCCCTTGAGCGGAAACTGGTTGGCCAGCAGTTGGATGCGCTGCGCGTCCAGCCCGGCCCGGCCATACAGCTCGGCGGGTCCGTGGGCACCAGGCACCGGATAGCGGCTGATGAGATAGCCGTCGTCGCGGAGCAGGCCCAGCGACGCGCGCGCCGTCACCGGCGCGGTGCGCCAGGCCATCCTCCTCCTCGAGGTCGAACGACAGTTCGTGCAACCGCGCCTGGGACTCGACGAAGAACCGGTCCGGCGCCTTCTCGCTCAGCGAGATCGCGGTGTCGAGCTGGTTGATCTGGTCGGCCCGCACCTCGGCGCAGGTCGACAGGCCGTAGGCCACCGCCAGCAGCGACAGGAGCGCCGCCGCGAAGCCGCCGAGCAGCGACAGGCAATCGCTCTCGGCACCGCCGGGCTCGGTGGTCGCGACAGGAGGAGAGCTGACGCTCGTGCACACAGGCTGCCGCTTTCTCGCCGAAGCGAACAGGGCGGGTCTGATCGTCGCCGGGCAGGCAACTTTCTTTTTTCGGCCCCTTCCGAGCGCGGATGTAGCGGCTTCGAGGAAGAGAGTTCGCGACACGAGCGACCTTTGCACGGTCGAGCAGGAGCGCGAGGCGGTACCCGGTTTTCGGTATTGACCATCCTCGATATTTTTTCAAATTGCAGTATCTGTATTACCACTTCAAACAATGGACTGCATTCGAGGGGAGGCTCGAACGCCAACCCGGAAACGGCAATCGAACAGCGCCAACCAACGGAGGAATCATCGGCCACACCTCTATGACTTGCCGAATTCCGCCGAATTCTCCGATTTCGTCGCGCCTGTCCAGCGTTCTCCGGATTCGCTTCGGCGAAAGTATGTACGCACTAATTCATTATTTGACGGACATACTGGTCTTGTAGTGGTTATCCATCATGTCCGTTTTGTGACGACGCCTTACTCTGAACCTCGATTCGAAGGATTCGAGGTGCCACCGCTCCCGATCTGCAAAACCGCGTGCCCCGCCTCCCTTTGGATCGACCCCGGCGTCCCCTCCCGAGATGCTGCCCCGCCCGGAAACACGGAGAAGAAAATGTCCATGAACGACACCTCGCGCCAAACCAAGCTTCAGATGCTTGCCGCGCTGTCGGCCGCCGTCGCCGCCAGCCTCCCCGCCGCCGCCATGGCCGCGAACCCGCCCAACTGCTCCGCCTGGACCGCCTCGACCGCCTACACGGCCGGCGCGGTGGTGCTCGACCAGGGCAAGACCTACACCGCCAACTGGTGGACGCAAGGCAACGAGCCCGTCACCAACAGCGGCGGCTCCGGATCCGGCCAGCCGTGGACGCTGTCCAGCGGCTGCTCGACCACGCCCACTCCGCCGTCGCCGCCCGCTCCGGTGCCGACGCCTCCGGCGCCGACGCCGACCCCCACGCCGCCGGCGCCGTCGCCTGTGCCGACCCCGCCGGCGCCCGCGCCCACCGGCTCGGTCACGTACGGTCCGTACAAGGACATCACCGTCAGCATGAACTGGAACACCAACGTCATCTCGACGGCGGTCACC
>JBBQYL010000224.1:0-8092 GCA_038208735.1 Burkholderiales bacterium | reverse complement strand
TGGATGGCCTCGGCGTCGGTCACCTCGGCCGTCGAGATGATCGCCGGCATGTTGAGGTAGCTCTGCATCGAGTTGGCCGGGCCGATGCACACGGCCTCGTCGGCCAGCTTCACGTACTTGGCGTCGCGGTCGGCCTCGGAATACACGACGACCGACTTGATGCCCATCTCGCGACAGGCTCGCTGGATCCGCAGCGCGATCTCGCCCCGGTTGGCGATCAATATCTTCTTGAACATGGCGCTGGCCCGCTTATTCGACGATGAACAGCGGTTGTCCGTACTCGACGGCCTGGCCGTTCTCGACCAGGATCTTGGTGACCGTGCCGGACATGTCGGCCTCGATCTCGTTCATGATCTTCATCGCCTCGATGATGCAGATCGGCTCGCCTTCCTTGATGGGCGCGCCCACTTCGGCGAAGGGCTTGGAGCCCGGGCTGGCCGAGCGGTAGAACGTGCCGACCATCGGCGACTTGACGACGTGGCCCGTGGGCGCGGCCTCGGCGGCCGGGGCCGGGGCCGCGGGCGCGGCGTCGCCGGCCGGTGCGGCCTGATGCGGCTGCATCATCATCTGCCCGGCGGGTTGCATCATCATCGTGGTGGGCACGCCGTAGCCCGCCTTCACGATGCGGACCTTGCCTTCGGCTTCGGTGATTTCGAGTTCCGAGATGTTGGACTCCGAAACGAGGTCGACCAAGGTCTTGAGCTTGCGCATGTCCATGATGGAACGGTCTCCTGGAAAGATTTGCTGTGGACGGCGCTTGTGGCGCCGGGCCGCTGGGCGAGCTAGAGGCGCGCGGGGGCGCGAGACAGGGCGAACCTCAGCGCCAGGGCGTAGCCCTGGACGCCGAGGCCGACGATCACGCCTTCGGCCAGGTCTGAGAAATAGGAATGGTGCCGGAACGGTTCGCGCCGATGCACGTTCGAAATGTGAACCTCGACGAACGGAATGGCCACGCCCGCGAAGGCGTCCCGCAGCGCCACGCTGGTGTGCGTGAACGCGCCGGGATTGATGACGATGAAGTCGGTGCCGTCGGTTCGGGCCGCATGCACCCGGTCGATCAGCACGCCTTCGTGGTTGCTCTGCAAGCTTTGAAGCGTGGAGCCGGCTTCTTGGGCTATCTGCAGCAAATCGCGTTCAATGTCGGCCAACGTGGTACTTCCATACACTGCCGGCTCGCGTGTGCCGAGCAGGTTCAGGTTGGGGCCGTGAAGCACGAGGACGTTCATGCGATGCGCGAGGCAGCCGGAAGGCCGAAAGGTTCAATTCGAAAGAAGCGGACTTTACGCCGGGTTGCGTGCCGTTCGCGCCACTAAGCGAGAATTTACCCTAAAAAGAGTGCTTGACAACTCCTGCCGCGCTTGGCTGCCCGAAAGAGCTGATTGACCGGATCCTGGATGCGGGCGCGGCAGCCGGCGCGCCGGATCGTGCAAGATGGATCAGGATCCGCGCACCCAACCCGTCAGTTCCGCCGCGTTGGTCGCACCGAACTTGTGCTGGGCCAGCCGCTGCGAGCGGTCGAACACGGCCGTGAAGGGCAAGGCGACGTTCGGATCATTGCTGAGGCGCTTCGCCCAGGCAAGTCCCGCATACCCGAGAATGGAGATCGGGAATGAGACCGGATGAGCTGCAACGAACTTGTCGACCGCCGCCTGCTCGTCGATGGCCAGGCCGATCACCAGCACGTCCTTGCCGGCGTCGGAGCGGGCGAACCGGTCGAGCTCGGGCATCTCGCGCACGCACGGTGGGCACCACGGCGCCCAGAAGTTGAGCACCACCACGCGGCCTGCGATGTCGGCGTTGCTCAGCGTCCGGCCGTCGAGGGTGACGATGGGCGACGGGATCGGCGTCAACGGCTGAAGAACGATGCCCGCGGCCGAGGCCGCCTCGGCCGCGGTGTCGCCCACCTTCACCGGTGGCTGGCGGTGCCGCAGCCAGGCGCCCACGCCCAGTCCGGCGGCGCCGAGCGCCAGGCCCGCCACCACCTCGCGACGCTTCAGCGCGCTCATGCGGCGTCCTCCTGTTCCAGCAGCCGGCGCAGGCCGGCGGCGTCGCCGCGCCAGGAGTGGCCGCGGGCGTCGGGCTTGAGCGCACCGCGCAGGTCGTCGGTGTCTAGGATGTTCAGGTGGAGGGTGACCCAGTCGTCGAGCGCGCGGTCGTGCTCGCCCAGCACCAGCGTCACGGCGTGCTCGTCGCGCCCCAAGGGTTCGCTGACGACCTCGTAGTCGACGCCCTTGTTCAGCAGCGCGATCTCGGGCGCCTTCATGTCGTCGCAGTAGAGGTCGAGCCGCACCACCGACTGCCGCGTGGCCGTGCCGCGCCACACGGCGCCGCCCACGTGCGGCCGGAACTCGGCCAGCCGCAGCATCCAGCGCATCGCCACCTCGCGCAACGCGCGCAGCTCGCCCGGCTGCGTGTCGGCGCAGAAGATGGCTATGTGGGTGCGTACTTCGTCTTCGATGGCCTCGTTGCTGGGTGCATCGCGCAGACGTCGTCCGCCGCTGCCATGCTCCTGCATCGCCTTGCGGCGGGCGCTGGCGTAGTCGAGGCCGTCCTCGACGATCAGGCGGGCCGCCGTCTGGGCGACCTCCAGATGTTCGCGGTCAGGTTCCATGGTGCCGACTATGGCAAATCGACGCCGCCCATGCGAGCAACGATGGTGGCGGAGCGGCCCAGCACGTAGGGCGACGACGGCGACTTCTCGAAGCGCTTGGGGGCCGGCAGCATCACCGCCAGCCGCGCCGCCTGGGCCGCGCCCAGCGTGGCGGCGTTGGTGCGGAAGTAGTGCTCGGACGCGGCCTGCGCGCCGAACACGCCCTCGCCCCATTCGACGTTGTCCAGGTAGGTGGTGAGGATGCGTTCCTTGCCCAGCACCCCCTCCAGCATCAGCGTGATCACCAGCTCCTGGCCCTTGCGCACGATGTTGCGCTCGCCGGACAGGAACAGGTTCTTGGCCAGCTGCTGCGAGATCGTGGAGCCGCCTACCACCTTGGCCACCCCCTGGCGCGGCTTGCCGTCGGCGCCGCGGCGCGTGGCGGCGCGCACCTGCCGGGCCTCGACGCGCTCCTTGGCCTTTTCGTTCCTGCTCCACGCCTTCTCGACCGCGTCCCACTCCACGCCGTGGTGGTCGACGAAGCCGGCGTCCTCGCTGGCGATCACCGCGCGGCGCAGGTTGTCGGAGATGCGGTCGGCGGGCACCGACTGCTGCGACCACGGCAACGCGTGCTTTTCCAGCACGATGCGCCAGATCTCGCTGCGCTGGAACGTGGTGGACTCGGGCGCCACCACGCGCATCAGCACGATGCGCAGCAGGAAGAACAGTTGCAGCGCCAGCAGGGCGACGGCCAGCATGCCCACCAGCCGCCCGACGCGGCGCAGCTCGGGATTCACGCGGCGGCCCTGGCGGCGGCCGCCACCTGCGCGTTCACGTGTGCGTCCACCTCGCGACGCAGTTCGGTGAGCACCTGGAACGTGCCGGGCCGCACGCCCAGCCACGCGAAGTACGCCTCGGCCGCCTGCTCCACCAGCATGCCCAGCCCGTCGCGCGCCACCGCGCCCTGGGCGCGCGCCCAAGCGAGAAACGGCAGTGCCGCGACGCCATAGGTCATGTCGAGCGCCAACGCGCCGGGCGCGAGCGTGCCCGCCGGCAGCGCGGGCACCGCCGCCTGCATGCTGGCCGCGGTGGCGTTGACGAGCACGTCGAAGCCGGCGCCCGGGGCCTCGAGTCCGGTGGCCGACAGCGGCACGTCGAGGCGCGCCGCGCTGGCGGCGAAGCGCTCGATCAGCGCGTGGGCCCGGGCCGGCGTGCGGTTGGCCACGACGAGCGCCGCCGGGCGCGCCTCCAGCAGCGGATCGAGCGCGCCGGCCGCGGCGCCACCGGCGCCCAGCACCAGCACGCGCCTGCCGCGCAGCGGCACGCCGGCGTTGAGCTCGATGTCGCGTACCAGGCCTACGCCGTCGGTGTTGTCGCCGAACCAGCCGTCGACCTCGAACACGAGGGTGTTGACGGCCTGCGCGCGACGCGCCCGTTCGGACAGCCGCGAGCAGGCGGCGAACGCCTCGCCCTTGAAGGGCATGGTGACGTTGCAGCCACGGGCGCCGCTCTCGGCGAACGCGCTCACGGTGGCCAGGAACTGGTCGAGCGGCGACTCGATCCGCGTGTAGTCGACCGCGTGGCCCGCGGCGGCGCCGAAGTGCGCGTGGATCTGGGGCGAACGGCTGTGCGTGACGGGGTTGCCGACGATGGCAAGCCGGGTGAGGGGCGCGGCGCTCAGGATCAGCCTCCGGAGTTGGTCATGGTGGCCTGCATGCCTTCGGTCTTGGTGAAGCGAAAGCGCGATGTGACGACGATCTGGTCGGCCTTGCTCTTCATGTCGTCGCTGAATCCGCCGAAGGGCGCCGCGGCCTGCGCGATGGCCAGCGCGCGCTGGTCGAGGAAGCGGGAGTTGGAGCTGCGGACGACCTCCGACTCGACGATGTGGCCGCGCGCGTCGATCGTCAGGTTGACCGTGAGCTCGCCGTACAGCTTGTGGCCGTTGAGCGACGGGAAGTTGGCCGTACCCTTGTCCTCGATCTTGTGGCGCAGCTTGTCGTAGTAGATCGCGTAGACCTCCTCGCGCGTGGCCGGGCTGATGTAGCGGCGACGCGGACGCGCGTTCTGCTCGTTGATCTCCTTCTCGATCTGCGCCAGCTGGCGCAGCTTCTGCTGGCGCTTTTCTTCCTGCTCGCGCTCGGAGCTCGTCATCGTCGCCCTGCGCGGATCGGGGATCGGCATCGCCGCGACCTCGCGCCGGATCTGGGCCAGGATCTGCTGCTGCATCTGCTGCATCTGCTCGATCTGCCGGGTGGCGTCGGTCTGGTCGTCGCCGAGGATCTGGTTGGGCGAGGGCGGCAGCGGCGACGTGGCGATGCCCGCCTCGGCCTCGCCGCCGCCGGCCAGGTTGGCCTGCGCGATGGCCTGGGCCTTGGTGGGTGCCTCGTTGGAGCGCGAGTTGACCAGGATCACCTCGAGCGGCGTGTCCTGGAACACGCGGTTGAAGTCTTCCGGGTCGACGAAGCGCACGCCCAGCACCGCGCCGTGCAGCGACAGCGAGATGGCCAGCGCCAGCTGCATCACGCTCGGCCGCCAGGCGCGCAGGCGCACCGACAGCGGCTCGGGAGCGAACATCTTGCGTTGGCGAGGGGGCGTGAAGTTCTTGTCCATGCGCGAGGGGCGGGTCTCAGGCGGGCGTGGCGGCGCCTTCGGCGGGCGGGGTCTCTTCGTTGACGTCGATGGCCAGGGTCAGCGGTCCGGCGTTGGCTTCCTCCGCGTCGTCGGCCTCTTCGGCGGCGCCGCCCTCGGCGGGCTGCTCGTCGTCGAGGCGGGCCACCAGGCGGGCGTGCAGGTCGAGCGTGAGCAGGTCGATGCCGTCCACGCGTACGCGCACGTGGGCGCCGCGGGCGAGGCCGTCGCAGCCGGCGGCCTTGAAGACCAGCGGCAAGGTGTCGGCGCGCACCAGGCCGTCCTTGAGCACGGCGGCATCGAGCTCGGTGACCTCGTTCTGCTGCAGCCAGCGCAGCGTCCAGAAGCGCTCGATGCCCGTCTGGAAGCCGTTGTACGCGGCGTAGGCGGTGTCGAAGCTGGAGATGATGGAGAACAGCGTGGCGTCCTTCGGCTTGAACGGCGCCGACAGCGGCGCCATGCGGCCATTGCGCACGCACGAGATGATCTGCCACTGGTTGACGAGGTCGACGTAGCGGCGCAGCGGCGACGTGGACCAGGTGTACTGCGCCACGCCCATGCCCGCGTGCGGCGCGGGACGCACGCCCATGCGTACCTTGACGCCCGGCGCCATGCTGGCCTGGCTGCGGTAGATGCCCGGAACCCCCATCTCGGCGATCCAGCCGCCCCAGGTGCTGTTGGCCAGGATCATGGCCTCCGACACGATGAGGTCGAGCGGCGCGCCGCGGCGGCGCTCGCTGATGGTGACCTTCTCGTCGCCCTTGGGCTCGCTGGTGGGCGACGTGCCCTCGGCGGTTTCCAGCCGGAAGTTGTAGTCGGGCCGGTTGAAGTTTTCCGGCTTGCCGCGCGCGACCTCGCGCAGCGCCTTCAGGTGGCGCGCCAAGCGGAAGGTGAACGCCAGCTCGGTGGCGAACGGGTAGTCGGCCGGCGCGGCGCCGGTGAGCGTCTCTTCGGTGACGAAGGCGTCGAGCTTGTCGTGGCGCAGGTTGGCCGCGATGGGCACCAGCTCCAGCTTCGTTTCGCTGCCCTTGATCTCCAGCGTGGCCTCGTCGAAGCTGACGTAAAGGCTCAGCGCGGGGCAGTCGCGGCCCTCGGCCAACGTGTACTTCTCGACGATGGCGTCCGGCAGCATCGTGATCTTCCAGCCGGGCATGTAGACGGTGGACAGGCGGTCGCGCGCCACCTTGTCGATCGGGCTGTCGGGCAGGATGGCCAGGCCCGGCGCGGCGATGTGCACGCCGAAGACGACGGTGCCGCTGCCCAGGCCCTGCACGGACAGCGCGTCGTCGATCTCGGTGGTCTGCGAGTCGTCGATGGAGAACGCGGCCACGTCGGCGCGCGGCAGGTCGTCCTTGATGGCCGGTGCCTCCAGCGGCGGGAATCCGGTGCCCTTGGTGAGCTCCTCGAACAGGAAGCGACGCCAGTGGAACTGGTACGGGCTGGAGATGGCGCCGGCGGCCTTGAGCAGGTCGAGCGGCGAGCGCTGCGCGCGCCGCGACGCCTCCACCACGGCCTTGTATTCGGCCGCGTTCTTGTCGGGGCGGAACAGGATCTTGAAGAGCTGGTCGCGAATGGGCTGCGGCGTCTGGCCCGCCACCAGCTCGGTGGCCCAGTCCTGGATCTGCAGCGCCTGCAGGCGCTTGCGCTCGATGCCCAGCAGCGCGGCCTTGACCGTTTCCTCGGGCGCCTTGCGGAACACGCCCTTGGCCATGCGGCGGAAGTAGTGCGGCGCCTCGAACAGGCGGAACAGCGCGGCGGCCTGCTGCACCGGCCCGGCCGACTTGTCGAAGTAGTCGCGCGCCAGGTCGGCGAAGCTGAACTCGGCGTCGCTGGCGAACTCCCAGGCCAGGTCGAGGTCGATCTCGCTCGCGAGGGCCTGGCCCTGCGCGATGAGTTCGGCGGGCAGCGGCTTGTCGAAGCGCAGGAGGACGTGCGAGGACTTGACCTTCACACGCTTGCCGGAGTCGAGTTCCACCTGGATCGAGCTGTCCACCTCGGACATCACCCGCCCGGCGAGGAACTTGCCGGCGTCATCAAAGAGAGCGTAATTCACCGGGCGATTGTCGCCGAAGATCCTGTGGGTCCTCGGGCAGGCCGACCGATATGCGAAGGCGGTTGCGGCTGTTACGCCGAATATCGGGACGGCTGACGTCTGCGGGTTGCAATTGCTTGCACCACCGCGCCCCGCAAGCCCTGCACGCCGTCGCTCAGAGCCCGAGATGGCGCAACAGGTCCGGCACGTGCGATTCGAAATCGGCCAGCCCGTGGTCGCTGCCCGCGATCAGCTTCAGCGGGGCGTGCGCGTAGCGCGCGGTCATCTCGCGCCAATCGAGCACCTCGTCGCCCTTGGCCACGATCGCGAGGATGTCGAGCGGGCGCGTGAGCGGCACGGGCGGGGTCATCGCGCGCAGCTCGTCGACGTATTCGGGGCGGAAGTCGAAGCTCTCGCCGGCGGCGTGGAACATCGTCTGGCGGCCGATGTGGGCCGCCAGGTCGCGCGCCGGATCGACGGCCGGATTCACCAGCACGGCGCGGCAGCCCAGCGTCTCGGCCACGATCGTGGCGTAGAAGCCGCCCAGCGAGCTGCCGATCACGCCGGTGGTGGCCGCGGGCCAGCCGGCGGCCAGGGCGCGGATGTCGGCCAGCGCCGCGGCGGGCGAGGGCGGCAGCTGCGGGCAGGCCCACGTGACGTCGGGGCGGTTCGCGGCCACCCAGTCGGCCATCCAGCGGGCCTTGAACGACTGCGGCGACGAGCGGAAGCCGTGCAGGTACAGCAGGTGCGTGATCAAGCGGACCTCAGGTGTGCGGTGCTTCCAGCGCCGCCAGCAGCTTGGCGTGGATGCCGCCGAAGCCGCCGTTGCTCATGCACAGCAC
>JBBQYL010000223.1:0-8108 GCA_038208735.1 Burkholderiales bacterium | reverse complement strand
GTTGACCACCAGCAGCACCTGGCCCGCGTAGTCGGCGAGGCGGGCGGCGCTGCCGTCGATGCGGTTGACGGAGATCTCCTGGAGCGGGTGGGTCATGGCGGCAAGGGGCAAGTGAGGGAGTCGCCATCGTAGTCACCCGAGCGTCGCAGGGTGGCGCGCGCGGGCTTTGGCGCTGCAACGATAATGTCGGCTTCGTCCCTTTCGACCTTCGCGCCATGAGAGCCCTGCTGACCTTCGGATCGCTGCTGATCGTGCTGGCCATCGTCTCGGTCCTGGTGCGCAACCAGCTGCACGCCAGCAAGCGCTACCTGCCCGCAGTGGCGGCCTCGGGCGTCGCGCCCATCACCGTCGACCCGAACCGCCCGCAGCAGGCCGTGTCGCAATACCAGCGCGAGCTGGACAAGGCCATGAAGGCCTCGGCCCAGCACACCGCCGACCAGGCCGCGAGCATCGCCGACGATGGTGCTCGTTGAGCGACGCTGATCCCCGTCACGCCGAGCCGGCGCCTGCCGTCTTCAGTCCCGCCGAGGAACGCGCCATGCGCCAGGCGCTCGACCAGGCGCAGAACGCCTGGCTGGTGGGCGAGGTGCCGGTGGGTGCGGTGATCCTGCGCGACGACGCCGACGGCGTGCCGCAGGTGGTGGCCACCGGCTACAACCGGCCGATCACCACCACCGATCCCACGGCGCACGCGGAGCTGGTGGCGCTGCGCCACGCGGCCCAGCTGCTGGACAACTACCGCCTGCCCGACTGCACGCTCGTGGTGACGCTGGAGCCGTGCGCGATGTGCGCGATGGCCTTGATCCACGCACGTTTCAAGCGCGTGGTGTTCGGCGCGCGCGACCCGAAGACCGGCGCGGCCGGCTCGGTGTTGAACCTTTTCGAGCTGGCGCAGCTCAACCACCAGACCCGCGTGGCCGGTGGCTGCCTCGAGACCGAGTGCGGCACGCTGCTGCGCGACTTCTTCGTGGAGCGCCGCGCGGCGCACAAGGCGCGCCAGGCGGCGCTGCGTCCCCCGCCCGAGGCTGAGCCCGAAATCATTCCCGTAGCCGACGTCACCGTCGACGACGCCATCCCGGTGGGCCTGGCCATCGAGATCGACCTTGCATCCCCAGACGCTCGAGGAGCGCCCCAATGACGTCGCTGATCCTGTACACCCCCGCCGGCGTGCTCGCCAAGGCCGCGCCGCTGAAGCTGGCGGCCAGGCGCCTGAAGAAGATGGGCTTCGACGTGGCCATCGACGAGTCGGCCCTGGCGAAGCACCAGCGCTTCGGCGGCGACGACGACGTCCGGCTCGAGGCCATCCACCGCGTGGCCCGGGCGCGGCCGGGCGTGGCGCTCGCCACGCGCGGCGGCTACGGCCTGACGCGCCTGCTCGATCGTCTTGACTGGTCGTTGCTCGCGAAGAGCGTCGAGGCCGGCACCCGCTGGGTCGGCTACAGCGACCTCACGGCGCTGCAGATGGGTCTGCTGGCCCACAGGAAGGCGTCCACGTGGTGGGGCCCGCACGGCTGCGACGACTTCGGTCGCGCCGAGCTCGACGAGGTGACGCCCGACTGCTTCGCCGAGGCGATGTCGGGCGCGCTGGAGGCCGTGGGCTTCCGCACCGAGGCCGGCTTCGACGGCCTGGACACGCGCGGCCTGATGTGGGGCGGCAACCTGGCGATGCTGTGCTCGCTGCTGGGCACGCCGCACTGGCCCAAGGTGAAGGGCGGGGTGCTCATGCTGGAGGACGTGGCCGAACATCCCTACCGCGTCGAGCGCATGCTGCTGCAATTGCACCAGGCTGGGGTGCTGGCGTCGCAGAAGGCGATCGTGCTGGGCGCGTTCAGCGACTGGAAGAAGTCGCCGCTGGATCGCGGCTACACGTTCAAGACGATGGTCGCGCACCTGCGTTCGCTGGTCGACGTGCCCATCCTCACGGGCTTCCCGTTCGGCCACGTGCCCACCAAGGTGACGGTGCCGTTCGGCATGAAGGGCCACCTGGTGGTGCAGGGGCGTGACGCCTTCCTCGGCTGGGACGAGGATCACGCACACCATCACCCCGGTCAAGACCATCACGGCCATGATCATGGACATGCTCACTGAGCCACGTTGCCGAGCCACGTTGCCGAGCCCACGTCCCTGCTTGTCTAGTCAAGCTTGCGCGCCGCTGGGAGCGTTCGGGTCCGGCCTTTGCTTGTTGCTCTGCAGCAAGGGCTGAATACCCTTAGCAAGGCCTTCGGGCCGTGCTCCTAAAATACAAAACCACGCCTCGAGCGGTCCCGGGCACAACCCGGCGGCTGCCGGAGGCGGTTTTTGTTTTATTGACGAGCCGTCGGGGCCATCCTCCGGCGACGCTCGCCACCTGAGTCCTGGAGAGTCCGCATGGGCGGTGTATTTGGTCGTTGGTCCGGTGTTGCCTGGCTTTGCGCGGTCGCGTTGCTGGGGTTCCTCGCCGGTTGCGACAACAGCCCCTGGAAGGCGGGCGCCGGCGCCCATACCACGCTGTTCACCGCGATGACGGAAGGCTCGCCGCGGCACATGGATCCCACGGCCTCGTACTGGTCGAACGACACCACGTTCACCTACCAGATCTACGAGCCGCCCTACGGCTACCACTACCTCAAGCGCCCGTTCCAGCTCATCGGGAAGGCCGCGCAGGAGGTGGCCAAGCCGCGCTACTACGACAAGAACGGGCAGGAGATCGGCGCCGACGCGCCCGCCGACCAGGTGGCCGAGAGCGTCTATGACGTCAAGATCAAGCCGGGCATCCTGTTCCAGCCGCATCCAGCCTTCGCCAAGGATGCCAACGGCAACTTCTATTACCACTCGATGAAGGCGGGCGAACTCGCCGGGCGCTTCTCGCCGCTGCAGTTCGAGCACAGCGGCACGCGCGAACTCGTGGCCGAAGACTTCGTCTACGCGCTCAAGCGCCACGCCACGCCGCGCATCACCACCCCCATCTACGGCATCTTCTCGGAGTACGTGCTGGGCCTGAAGGACTACGGCGCCACCATCCGCGCGGAAGACGCGCGCCTGCGCGCGGGCCGCGATCCCGCCGATCTCGACCGGCCGTTCCTCGACTTCCGCAAGTTCCCGCTCGAGGGCGCCACGGCGCCCGACAAATACACGTTCCGCGTGCGCATCAAGGGACGCTATCCGCAGTGGAGCTACTGGATGGCCATGACGTTCATGGCGCCCGTGCCCTGGGAGGCCGACGCGTTCTACGCGCAGCCGGGCATGGCCGCGGCCAGCCTCACGCTGGACACCTGGCCCGTGGGCACGGGTCCGTTCATGCAGACCGAGTACTTCAAGGATCGCCGCCAGGTGATGTCGCGCAACCCCAACTACCGCGGCGAGCCGTATCCGTGCGAGGGCATGCCCGGCGACAAGGAAGAGGGCCTGCTGGACGACTGCGGCAAGAAGACGCCGTTCGTCGACAAGATCGTGGTGACCGCCGAGCGCGAGAAGGTGCCGCAGAAGGCCAAGTTCCTGCAGGGCTACTACGACCTCGAGGTGTTCGAGCGCGTCGACCTGGGCATGGAATACATCGTGGCCAAGCAGGACTCCGAGGACGTCCGCAAGGAGTACGACGCCAAGGGCTTCCGCCTCAACCGCTTCGACGACGTCAACAGCTACACCATCGGCTTCAACATGCTCGACCCGGTGATCGGCAAGGGCGACACCCCCGAGCAGCAGGCGAGGAACCGCAAGCTGCGCGAGGCCATCTCCATCGCCATCGACTGGGAGGAGTACTCGCGCATCTTCCCGAACCACGCGGGCGCCACGGCGCAGGGCCCCATCCCCAACGGCATCTTCGGCTCGCGCGAGAAGACGCCCGAGGGCATCGACCCGATCACGCATCGCGCGGTGGGCGACCTGCCCGTGCGCCGGTCCATCGACGAGGCCAAGCAGCTGATGGTGGAGGCCGGCTGGCCGCAGGGCCGCGACGCGCACACCGGCCGTCCGCTGGTCATCAACTACGACTACTACGCCACGCCCACGCCGGAGCGCAAGGTGGAGATCGACTGGGTGGTGCGCCAGTTCGCCAAGCTCGACATCCAGCTGGAGGTGCGCGCCACCGACAACAACCAGTTCCAGGACAAGGTGCGCAAGGGCAAGCACCAGGTGTTCTGGACCGGCTGGAACGCCGACTACCCCGACGCCGAGAACTTCCTGTTCCTGTTCTACGGCCCCAACTCGAAGAGCGTGTCGGACGGCGAGAACACCACCAACTACCAGAACCCCGCGTACGACAAGCTGTTCGAGCAGATGAAGACGCTGCCCGACGGCGCCGAAAAGCAGGCGCTCATCGACAAGATGGTGCACATCCTGCAGGTCGACGCGCCGTGGAGCTTCGGCTTCTTTCCGTACGCGTCGGCCGCCGTGCAGCACTGGGTCTACAACTCCAAGCCGGCCATCCTGATCCGCGACCACGGGCGCTACCTGCGCATCGACGTCGACGAGCGCCGCCGGGCCCAGGCCGACTGGAACAAGCCCGTCTGGTGGCCCATCGTGCTGCTGACGCTGGCCTTCTGCGGCCTGCTGCTGGTGGCCGTGCGCAGCTTCAAGCGACGTGAGCGGATGAATGCGCACGGCGAGATCCTCGTCGCCTGACCGCCCCCAAGAGAGACCGATGTTTTCCTACCTCGTCCGCCGCTGCCTCTACGGCGCGCTCATCCTGCTGGGCGTGAACCTGCTCACGTTCTTCCTGTTCTTCACCGTCAACACGCCCGACGACATGGCGCGCCTGAACATCGGCGGCAAGCACATCACGCAGGATCTCATCGACAAGTGGAAGGTGGAGCGCGGCTACGACAAGCCGCTCTACTACAACGACGCCAAGCAGGGCGCCGCGCGCATCACCGACACCATCTTCTGGGATCGCTCGGTGTCGCTGTTCGAGCTGCGCTTCGGCCGCTCCGACGCCGAGAGCGCCGGCGACATCGGCCCCGAGGTGAGCCGTCGAATGGGCGTCAGCGTGCAACTGGCGCTGCCGCTGTTCGTGCTGCAGGTGTTTGCCAGCACGGCCTTCGCGCTGCTGCTGGTCATGTTCCGCCACACGCGGCTCGACTTCTGGGGCGTGGTGGCCTGCGTGCTGATGCTGTCCATCTCCAGCCTGTTCTACATCATCGTGGGGCAGTTCATCTTCTCGCGCATGCTGCGGGTGGCGCCCATCTCGGGCTACGAGCCCGGGTGGGACGTGGCCAAGTTCCTGATCCTTCCCATCGTGCTGTCGCTGATCTCGCGGCTGGGCACCGAGGCGCGCCTGTACCGCGCGATGTTCCTCGAGGAGATCGGCAAGGACTACGTGCGCACCGCGCGCGCCAAGGGCCTGTCCGAGACGGTGGTGCTGTTCCGCCACGTGCTGCGCAACGCGCTGCTGCCCATCGTCACCAGCGCCGGCTCGTACCTGCCGTACGTGTTCCTCGGCAGCCTCGTGTTCGAGAGCTTCTTCGGCCTGCCGGGGCTGGGCGCCTACGTGATCGACGCCATCACCAAGCAGGACTTCGCGGTCGTGCGCACCATGGTGTTCGTCGGTTCGCTGCTGTACATCGCGACGTTCGTGCTGATCGACGTCGCCTATACCTGGGTCGATCCCCGGGTTCGCCTCGGTTGAGATAGAGACAGACATGCCGAAATTCGTATTGCTGTGGACGGACGCCACCATCTGGGCGCTGGTCGCGTTCATGGTGGCGTACGCCGTGATGGTGGCGCGTTCGCCCAACCTCAAGGCCAGCTGGCGCAAGGTGTTCCGCGACGCGCCCGCGCTGTGCTCGTCGCTCATCCTGGCGCTGTGCCTGCTGATCACCGCCGCCGACAGCCTGCACTACCGGCTGCCGCTCAAGGGCGTGGTGGGCGGCTCCACCGTGCAGGCCTACGACACCGTCACGCGCTCGGGTCTCGACTGGATGCTGTCCGACCTGATCGCCTCGCGCGAGGTCACCTACTCGCGGCCGCTCGACTACCTGAGCTATCGCCGCGACACCGTGTCCATCAACGGCCAGCTGCAGCGCGTGTCGCCGCGCCTGCTGCATGGCGGCGCGCAGCTGTCCGACCCCGAGCACCAGTGGGTCAGCGACCTGCTGTCGCGCGGCGGCACCGGCCTCGGCCTGGGCCTGCTGCTGGCCGTGGCCGGCGCGCTCGCGCTGTTCGGGCTGCTCGCGCGCGCGCGTCACGCGAGTTTTGTCGACACCGCCGCCAGCGTGTGGCGCAACGAGGGCGACATCCCCTGGCGCGCGGCGCTGTGGACGCTCGTCTTCATCTTCATGCTGATGGGCATCACGCTGTCGCTGATGGGCGCGTACCACGTGTTCGGTACCGACACCACCGGCAACGACGTCATGTACCAGGCACTCAAGAGCATCCGCACCGCGTTCGTCATCGGCTCGCTGGCCACCATCGCCACGCTACCCCTGGCGGTGGTGCTGGGCATCATGGCCGGCTACTTCCGCGGCTGGGTCGACGAGGTCATCCAGTACCTCTACACGGTGCTGTCATCGGTGCCCAATATCCTGCTGATCGCCGCCTGCGTGCTGATGGTGCAGGTGTTCCTCGACAAGCACCCCGACATGTTCGAGACCGGCGTCGAGCGCGCCGACGTCAAGCTGTTCCTGCTGTGCGCGGTGCTGGGCCTCACCGGCTGGGCCGGCCTGTGCCGCCTGCTGCGCGCCGAGACGATGAAGCTGCGCGAGCTCGACTACGTGCAGGCGGCCAACGCGTTCGGCGTCGGCGCGTCGCGGATCATGCTGCGCCACATCTTTCCCAACGTCGCCCACCTGATGCTCATCGTCACGGTGCTCGACTTCTCGTCGCTCATCCTCTACGAGGCGGTGTTGTCGTACGTGGGCGTGGGCGTCGATCCGTCGATGAACAGCTTCGGCGGCATGATCAACCTGGCGCGCAAGGAGATGAGCCTCGACCCGGTGGTGTGGTGGAGCTTCGCCGCGGCGTTCGGATTCATGGTGACGGTGGTGCTGGCCGTCAACCTGTTCGCCGACGGCGTGCGCGACGCCTTCGACCCGCGCGCCCGCGCTTTCCGCGCGCGCCTGCCCATCACGCGCAGGCCGGTGGCTGCGAAGCAGGAGGCCTGAGCGATGCTGCAGACCCACGACCTCAAAGTGGCGCTCGACGCCGAACTCGGCCTCGTCAAGGCCATCGACGGCCTGACGCTGGCCATCCAGCGCGGCGAAACCTTCGCGCTGGTGGGCGAGTCCGGCTGCGGCAAGAGCATGACGGCGCTCGCGCTGATGCGCCTGCTGCCCGAGAACGGCCGCGTCACCAGCGGCGAGGTGCGCCTCGATCGCGACGACCTGCTGGCGCTGCCCGAGGCCGGCATGCGCGCCGTGCGCGGCGGGCGCATCGGCATGATCTTCCAGGAGCCGTCCACCAGCCTGAACCCGGTCATGAAGATCGGCGCGCAGCTCGTGGAGGCCATCCAGGCCCACACCGCGCTGCGCGGCGCGCAGGCCCGCGCGAAGGCCATCGAGTGGCTGCGCCGCGTGGGCATCCCCGAGCCCGAGCGCCGCATCGACGACTACCCGTTTCGCATGAGCGGCGGCCAGAAGCAGCGCGTGATGATCGCGATGACGCTGGCCACCGAGCCCGACTTCCTGGTGGCCGACGAGCCCACCACGGCGCTCGACGTCACCATCCAGGCCCAGGTGCTCGACCTGCTCAAGCAACTGCAGAAGGAGCAGGGCCTGGGCATGTTGCTGATCACGCACGACCTGGCGGTGGTGGCCGGCATGGCCCACCGCGTGGCGCTGATGTATGCCGGCCAGATCATCGAGGTGGCCAAGGCGGAAGACTTCTTCGCCAACCCGAAGCACCCCTACGCCCGGGCGCTGCTGCGCGCGCTGCCCGACGCCCGCCGCCGCGGCCAGGCGCTGCAGGCGATACCCGGTACCGTTCCCGTGCTCACCCAGCAGTTCGCCGGCTGCCGCTTCGCGCCGCGCTGCGACCGCGTGATGGCGCACTGCGCGTCGGTGGTGCCCGAGCTCATCGAGATCTACGGCGGCGCACAGACCCCCGACGTGCACGCCGTTCGCTGCCTGCAGTTCGTTCCTGGTGCATCGATCGCACCGATTGCGAGCGCGTCGCCCCGCGCCGAGCCGGCGCGGGCG
>JBBQYL010000222.1:0-8124 GCA_038208735.1 Burkholderiales bacterium | reverse complement strand
AGGTGCGCGAGGCGCGCGAGGCGCGCGACGGCCCGGGCGCCGACGGCCCGCTCGAGCCGCCGGCTCCGCCCCGGCTGGCCACGCCGCCGGCAGCGCCCCGGCGTGCCGCCCGGCCCGCGCCGCCGCCGCGTCCCTCCACGGCCCTGTCGTTCGAGTCGCTGCTGGCGCAGGCCCAGTGGCTCAAGACCTGGTTCGGCGATCGCGCGTGGCTGGCCATGCCGCTGCTGATGCAGGGCGACGACGACGAGGTGCGCGAGCGCGTGAAGTCCGTGGCCGCCGTCACGGGCCTGCGCATCGCCGCGGTAGGCGACGTGCTGATGGCCACGCGCGCGGCCAAGCCGCTGCAGGACATGCTCACCGCCACGCGCCTGCAGCGCACCGTGGCCGAGTGCGGGCATGCGTTGTCGCCCAATGCCGAGGCGCACCTGCGTTCGCGGGCGCGCCTGCAGGCACTGTACGAATCCGAGTGGCTGGCCGAGACGGTGGCCATCGCGGGGCTGTGCAAGTTCTCTCTCGGCGAGCTCAAGTACGAGGACCCGCAGGAGATCGTGCCGGCGGGACAGACTCCCACCAGCTGGCTGCGCACGCTCACCGAGGCCGGGGCCGAGCGTCGCTTTCCCGCGGGCATTCCCGCCAAGGTGCTGGGCCTCATCGAGCACGAGCTGGGCCTCATCGCGCGGCTGCGCTACGAGGCCTACTTCCTCACGGTGGCCGACATCGTGGCCTGGGCGCGGGCACGCGGCATCCTGTGCCAGGGCCGCGGCAGCGCGGCCAACTCAGCGGTCTGCTACTGCCTGGGCGTCACCGAGGTCGACCCGGGACGCTCCGAGGTGCTGTTCGAACGCTTCATCAGCGAGGAGCGCGGCGAGCCGCCCGACATCGACCTCGACTTCGAGCACCAGCGCCGCGAAGAGGTGATCCAGTACCTCTACCAGAAGTATGGCCGCCATCGCGCCGCGCTCACCGGCGTCATCATCCGCTACCGCACCAAGTCGGCGGTGCGCGACGTCGGGCGCGCGCTGGGCATCGACCTCGACCGCATCGATGCGGTCACGCGTTCGCTGCACCACGTGGGCGGGGCCGCGGCGCCCAGCGGCGCCGACGAGCGGCTGGCCATCGCGTTGCGCGAGCACGGCTTCGATCCCGAGTCGCGGCTGGGCTTGCAGTGGATCGCGCTGACCCTGCAGCTGCGCAACCAGCCGCGCCACCTCAGCCAGCACCCGGGCGGCTTCGTCATCGCGCGCGACGACGTGGCGCTGCTGGTGCCGGTGGAGAACGCCGCCATGGACAAGCGCACGGTCATCCAGTGGGACAAGGACGACCTCGACGTGCTCAAGCTGCTGAAGGTGGACATCCTCGCGCTGGGCATGCTCAGCGCGCTGCGGCGCGGCCTGCTGTTCGTCGACGCCAAGATGCGCCAGCTGATGCCGGGGCCGCCGCCGCCGGGCTGGGTCATCGAGGCCCGGCGGCAGGCGCAGCAGGATCGCGAGGTGCATGCGGGCAACGGCGCCACGCGCATCGAGCGCCACTCCAATGCCTTCTCCAGCGCCGGCGCGGCCGCGGCCATGGGCATCGTGCCCGAGCGCGACGAGCTGCACAGCGACGCCAGCCTGCAAGATATCCCGGAGGAAGACAAGGCGGTCTACGACATGCTGTGCACCGGCGATTCGGTGGGCGTGTTCCAGGTGGAGAGCCGTGCGCAGATGAGCATGCTGCCGCGCCTGAAGCCCGCCAGGTTCTACGACCTGGTGGTGGAGGTGGCCATCGTGCGTCCGGGCCCCATCCAGGGCGGCATGGTGCATCCCTACCTGAAGCGGCGCGAGCAGAAGGAGCCCGTCACCTATCCCAGCGACGAGGTCAAGGCCGCGCTCGAGCGCACGCTGGGCGTGCCCATCTTCCAGGAGCAGGTGATGCAGCTGGCCATCCTCGCGGCCGACTTCACCCCGGGCGAGGCCGACCAGCTACGGCGCGCCATGGCCGCCTGGAAGCGCAAGGGTGGACTGGGGCCGTTCAAGGAAAAGCTGATCAGCCGCATGGTGGCCAAGAACTACAAGCTCGATTACGCCGAGTCCATCTTCAAGCAGATCGAGGGCTTCGGCGAATACGGATTCCCCGAGAGCCACGCCGCCAGCTTCGCGCTGCTGGTGTACGTCAGCGCGTGGATCAAGCGCCACCATCCCGACGCGTTCCTGGCCGCGCTGCTCAACAGCCTGCCCATGGGCTTCTACGCCGCGCCCCAGCTCGTGCGTGACGCGCGCGCCCACGGGGTGGTGGTGCGCCCCGTGGACATCACCATCAGCGACTGGGAGTCCACGCTGGAGCCGCAGGCGCCGCACGAGGCGGTGCCCGCGTGCGCCGAGCGCGCCATCCCCGGACGGCAGTTCGCCGTGCGGCTGGGCCTGAACCGGGTCAGCGGGCTGGGCGAGGAGGAGGGGCTGCGCATCATGGCCGCCCGCGCGCAGGCGGCGTTCGCCAACGTCGAAGACCTCTCCCGCCGGGGCGAGCTAGACACCCACGCCATGCAATGCCTGGCCGGCTCCGACGCGCTGTCGGGCCTGGCCGGCGAGCGGCGCGACGCCATCTGGGCCGTGGCCGGCGTCGACACCCGCGCCACGCCGCTGCTGCGCACCACGCGCACCGTCGAGGATGCGCAGCCCGAGTTCGAGGCCGCCACGCTCGGCGACGCCGTGCTGGCCGACTACCGCGCCCTGGGCCTGTCGTTGAAGGGCCATCCACTGGCCTTGCTGCGGTCCGCGCTGGCGCCGTTCAAGGTGCAGCAGGCCTCGCTGCTCAACGCCGAATATCGACCGGGCCAGCTCGCGCGCGCCAGCGGGCTGGTCACGCACCGGCAGCAGCCGGGCACGGCCAAGGGCGTGGTGTTCGTGACGCTCGAAGACGAGACAGGCACCGTCAACGTCATCGTCTGGCCCGCGGTGGCCGCGCTGCAGCGCAAGCCCTTGCTGGCGGCCTCGCTGCTCACGGTCTACGGCGTGTGGCAGCGCGAGGGCGAGGTGCGCCACCTGGTGGCCAAGACGCTGGTGGACCACTCGCCCATGTTGCAGGGGCTGGTCACGCGCAGCCGCGACTTCCATTGAAAGCGTAGTGCGGGCATCGCAGCCGCCCTCGTCACGTCGGATTCTTCGCGCTAACATCCCCCAGGACGACCGCCCGAAATGAATCCATTACCTGCCTGCATCGACCTGCCGCTTCCGACCCTCGCCCTGCTGCTGGCGATGGCGTGCCTGCCTGCCCATGCCGGCACGGCCGAAGGCTACGAGGCCGGACGGCGTGGCGACTACGCGGCGGCGCTGCGCGAGTTCCAGCCGGCGGCCGACAAAGGCGATCGCGACGCGCAGCTGGCTCTCGCCGACATGTACCTTCGGGGGTATGGCGTCGCGGCCGACCCCGTGGCCGCGGCCAAGTGGTTTCGCAAGGCCGCCGAGCAGGGCGACCCGCGCGCGCAGACCAACCTCGGCTTCCTCTACGAGCAGGGCAAGGGCGTGGCACGCGACTTCGAGGAGTCCGCAAAGTGGTACCGCAAGGCGGCCGACCAGGGCGAGCCCACGGCGCAGAGCAATCTGTCGTACATGGCGCTCATCGGCCGCGGCGTGCCGCAGGACGACATGCAGGCCGCGCACTGGGCCACGCTGGCGGCCCGGCAGGGCCTGGCCGTGGCGCAGTACCGGCTGGGCGTGTTCTACACGAACGGGCAGGGCGTCGAGCGCGACGACGCCGCCGCGCTGCGCTGGTACAAGGCCGCCGCCGAACAGAACGACGCGCGCGCCCAGAGCGCGCTCGGCTGGGTCTACAGCGAAGGCCGCGGCGTGCCGCGCGACCCGGCGGCGTCGCTGCGCTGGCTGCAGTTGTCGGCCGCGCAGGGCGACCCGACGGCGGAACACAACCTGGGCATGGCGGTGCTCAACGCACGCGGCACGCCGCGCGACCCGGCCGCGGCCGAGCGCTGGATCCGCAAGGCGGCCGAGGCCGGCTACGCGCCGGCGCAGGTGAGCCTGGGCCTGATGTATGCGGCCGGCGACGCGGTGGTCGCCGACGAGAAGCAGGCCGTCGAGTGGTACCAGAAGGCCGCGGCGCAGGGCAACGCCTCCGGCCAGAACAACCTCGGCTGGATGCTCGCCAACGGCCTGGGCGTGGCGCGCGACGACGCCGCGGCGCTGCGCCAGTTCCGCCTGGCCGCCCGCAAGAGCAACGCGTTCGCCATGGACAACCTGGGCTGGATGGCCGAAGAGGGCCGCGGCCAGGCGGTCGATCCCGCCGAGGCGCAGCGCTGGTACCGCCTGGCCGAGGCGCGCGGCAACGCGCCCGCGCGCAACCACCTGGCGCTGCTCTATGCGCGCGGCAAGGGCGTCACGCGTGACGACGCGGCGGCGGTCGGCGGCTTTCGCGCGGCTTCCTCGCAGGGCCTGGCCCCGGCGCGCCACAACCTGGGCTACATGGTGGCCAACGGCCTGGGCGGCGTGCCGCGCGCCGACCCGGCCGCGGGCGTGGCGCTGCAAAGCCTGGCGCGCGAGGCCTCGCCGCCCAGCCCCGAGGAACTGCCCGTCGTCGATCCCGCTCGCCTGTTGCCCGCCGAGCGCGCCCGCAGCCAGCAGATGCTGGCGGCGTTCAAGTCGAACGCCAACGTGCTGGCGGTGCTCGACGCGATGACCGGCCCGCCCGGCATCGTGTCGCTCGTGGCGCCCGCGGGCAATGGCGCCACGTCGGGCAACGGCACGGACGCCAACACGATCGCGCCTCCCTCGGCCACCCAGCGCTGACGCCATGCCCCGCGCGCGAGCGGTTCACGCCGACGCCCCGCAACCCCGCGCGCACGCCTCCCGCGCGCCCTCGCTAAACTGTCGGGCATGCTCCTGCTCCTGTCTCCAGCCAAGTCCCTCGACTACGAATCCACGCTGCCCGAACCGGTGCTCGCCGCCCGGGCCGGCCTCAAGCCGGCCGCCACCGCGCCGCACTACGCCGCGCAGGCCGCCGAGCTGATCGCCACGCTGCGCACCAAGTCCGTGGCCGACGTCGCCGAGCTGATGGATCTGTCGGAAGACCTGGCCAAGCTGAACGTCAAGCGCTACAAGGCCTGGTCGACGCGCGCCACCGAGCGCAACAGCCGGCCCGCGATGTGGGCGTTCAACGGCGACGTGTACGACGGGCTGCGCGCGTCGACGCTCAACGACGCCGAGATCGCATGGGCGCAGAAGCACGTGCTGATGCTCAGCGGCCTGTACGGCGTGCTGCGGCCGCTCGATCGGCTGCAGCCCTACCGCCTGGAGATGGGCACGAGCCTGGCCACCGAGCGGGGCGGCTCGCTGTACGCCTGGTGGGGCGACACGGTGGCCGCGCATCTCAACAAGCTGCAGGCCAGGGAGCGGGAGCCGGTGGTCGTCAACCTGGCGTCGCAGGAGTACTTCAAGGTCACCCAGGCCAAGGTGGGGCGGGAGAAGGTGCTGCGCGCCCGCGTCGTCGACTGCGTGTTCGAGGACTGGAAGGACGGCAACTGGAAGATCATCAGCTTCTTCGCCAAGCGGGCCCGCGGCATGATGGCCCGCCACGCGATCGAGCAGCGCGCCGAGACCCCGGAGGCCCTGGTCGACTTCCACGCCGATGGCTATCGCCACGCCGTGCGCGCCTCCGAGCCGGATCGCCTGGTGTTCCGCCGCCGCCAGGCCTGACCGGCCGCAAACGGGTCGCCGCCGCGCACCATCGCCAGCGAGTTTCGCCGGAACTTGCACGATCCCAGGCGCGAACCGAGGGATTCCCGGCCGACTCGACCGTGAGGGCCTGCCAGAATAGGGTGTGCGGGCCCCTCCTCCCGGCCCGGCATCGACCTTTCCTTTTCGAGCATTCCGGAGCCCGATCCCATGCAAACCCAATCGAGCACGAAGACGAGCGGCGGCGAGCAGCGCCAGCAATACATCTCGGTGGAACTCCGCCAGTGGATCGTGGCGCAGGCCCAGGCCGGCGTCTCGCCCGAGACGGTGCTGGAGGCGATGAAGGCCAGCGGTTGGCAGGAAGAGATCGCCATCAAGGCGCTTGAGGAGACGCTGCGCGGCCACCTCACCGAGCAGACTCAGGGCCAGGCGTTGCCGGCGGCCCAGCAGCCGCAGTCCCACGAGTCGCAGCCCGTGCCGGTGCCCGACGCGGCTCTCTCCGACTCGCCCAGCAAGATCCGCATCCTCGATCGCGACGTCACGGTGCTGATGAACATGAAGCATCCGCGCGTGATCGTGCTGGGCGGCTTCATGAGCGACCAGGAGTGCGACCAGATCATCGCGCTGGCCGGCCCGCGCATGGCGCGCTCCGAGACGGTGGACAACGCCACCGGCGGCAGCGAGGTGAACGTGGCCCGCACCAGCCGCGGCATGTTCTTCGAGCGCGGCGAAACCGGCGTCATCGACCGCGTGGAACGCCGCATCGCGGCGATGCTGGGCTGGCCGGTGCAGAACGGCGAGGGCCTGCAGGTGCTGCACTACCAGCCGGGCGCCGAGTACAAGCCGCACTACGACTACTTCGACCCGGTGCATCCGGGCTCGGCCTCCATCCTCAAGCGCGGCGGGCAGCGCGTGGGCACGCTGCTGATGTACCTGAACACGCCGAAAAAGGGCGGCGGCACCACGTTCCCCGACGTCGGCCTGGAGGTGGCGCCCATCAAGGGCAACGCGGTGTTCTTCTCGTACGACCGCGCCCACGTCAACACGAAGAGCCTGCACGGCGGCGCCCCGGTCATCGAAGGCGAAAAGTGGGTCGCCACGAAGTGGCTGCGCGAGCGCGAATTCGTCTGAGCCACTGAAGCCGAGGGCCCCAGGCCCCCAGGCCCTCAGGATGGCAGGCCGTCGGCACCCCACGCGCTCTCCACGCGGTTTCTTCCGCCACCCTTGGCTGCATACAGCGCACGATCGGCGCGGCGCAGCAGCGAGTCCACCGTGTCTTCCGGCTCCCACGCCGTCACGCCCAGGCTGGCGGTCAGCGACAGCATCGTGACGTCGAAGGGCCGCATGATCTGCTCGCGCAGGCGGTCGGCCAGCGTGCGCGCGCCGGCCAGTTCGGTGTCGGCCAGCAGCAGGCAGAACTCCTCGCCGCCGTAGCGGAACGCGCGGTCGGGTTCGCGCAGCGAGGCCGCCAGGCGGGTGGAGAATGCGGCCAGCGTGACATCGCCCACGGCGTGGCCGTGGGTGTCGTTGATGAACTTGAAGCGGTCGATGTCCACCATCACGATGGCGAACGGACGTTGCGTGCGGCGCGCGCGGGCGAACGCCTGCGCCATCTCCTCGTCGAGCGCGCGCCGGTTGGCCAGGCCGGTGAGGTCGTCGGTGCGCGCCTGTAGCCGGGTCTCGGCTTCGGCGCGCGTCTTGCACATCAGCACGAAGCCCAGGCTGGTGACCACCAGGTAGACGAAGCCGAACACGTACACAGGCACCTGCCAGGCGTTGTCGCGGTCGAGGCCCAGGTGCGACTGGCCGATGAGCAGCAGCACGACGGCGCGCGCCGGCAGCACCACCCCCATCGCGACGTACATCAGCGCCACCACGCGCCGCAGCCGCAGCGTCTCGGGCCGCCCGCCGCGCCACAGCGTGATCGCGTTGAGCCACTCGTAGCCGGCGTACGCGAAGCCGTTGAAGATCGCCGCCCAGGCCACGTGCTCGCCGGTGATGGCGCCGGCGATCGTCACCGCCACGACCATCGCCGCAAGCCGGCGCGGGCCGAAGCCGCGGCCGGCGAACGTGCGGATCGCCACGAAGAACAAGGCCACGCTGACCGCGCCGGCCAGGTTGCCCGCCAGCCCGGTGGCCACGGCCAGCGACCCGCTCGCGGGGATTCCCAGCACCAGGTAGGCCAGCGCCTGGCTGGTGATCGCGTAGCGCCACATGCGCAGGCCGTTGCCGCCGTCGTCGTCGCTGCGCGACACCGACAGCATCACGGCGGTGGCCGCAAGCAGGCAGGTCTGGCCGAGAAACAGGGTGTGCAGGTCCAAGCGGGCGCTTTCACGAGCCGCAGGGCGGCAAGCCCTCGATTTTCGTTGGGGGGCGAAAGGCCTGCCATCACGCGGCCGTGCAGTATTCGACGAAGGTCGCCAGTTCAATGCACAAGACAAAAGGTTCATCGTCGATTTGTGGG
>JBBQYL010000221.1:0-8126 GCA_038208735.1 Burkholderiales bacterium | reverse complement strand
TCTTCCTGTGGCGCGCCCGGGCGGGCGCGCTCATCCAGGGCAAACCGGGTGCCGTCCGGCTCTTCCGGGCGGCTTCCCAACCGCCGCCCAGCGCCAGGAACAGGCCCACCTGGTCGTCGGCCAGGTCGACGTCGGACGCCGCCAGCGTGGCCTCGCTGCCGGCCAGGCCGCGCTCGGCGTCGAGCGCGTCCAGGTAGCCGGTGCGGCCGCTCTGGTACAGCCGGCGCGCCTGGGACGCCACGGTGGCGCTCTCGTCGCGGGCGGCCTGCAGCGCGGCATGGCGGTCGAGCTCGCGGGCGTAGACCTCCAGCGCCGTCTGCGTCTCGCGCAGGGCGGTCAGCACGGTGCCGTCGAACCTCGCCAGCGCGCCTTCCGCGCTCGCGTTGGCCTGCGCGATGTGCGCGCGCACGACGCCCGTGTCGGGCACCGTCCAGGAGATGAGGGGGCCCACGCCGTAGCTGAAGGTGTCCTTGCCCAGGAAGTCGTTGCCCAGGCCCGCGGAGCCCACCGACAGGCCCAGCGACACGCGCGGATAGAGGTCGGCCGTGACCACGCCGAGGGTGGCGGTGGCGGCGGCCAGCTGGCGTTCGGCCTGGCGGACGTCGGGCCGGCGGCGCAGCAGCGCGGCGCCGTCGCCCACGGGAATGATGCCCGCCACGTGGGGCGGCACCACGCACTGCGCCACGTCATGGTCGAAGTCCTGCGGCACGTCGCCGGTGAGCGTGGCCAGCCGGTACAGCGCGGCCTGGCGGCGCGCCTGCAGCGGCGGGATGGCGGCTTTGAGCGACTGGAGCTGGCTGCGGGCGCGCGCGGCATCGGTGATGCCCACGCGGCCCGCCTGCTGCAGGCGGACCGAGATGTCCAGCGCCTGCTGTTGAAGGTCGGTGGAGTGCTGGGCGCTGGCGATGCGCAGGCCGCTCGCGCAGGCGTCGGCGTAGGCGCGCGCGGCGCCCGCGGCCACGTTCACGCGCACGAGGTCGAGCGCGGCCTGGGCGGCCTCGGTGTCGTCGCGCGAGGCCTCGATGGCGCGCTTCAGGCGCCCGAACAGGTCGAGGTCGTAGGACAGCTTGGCGCCTCCGCCCCATTCCCAGGTGCTGGGCGGCACGTAGTCGGGTGCGAGGTAGGTCAGGCCCGAGACGTGGCCGAAGGCCGGTCCGCCGTCCACCGACAGCGCGGGCCGGCCCTGGCCCGCCACGGCGTCGTCGGCGGCCTGCGATTTCTCGAGGTTGGCCAGCGTCACGCGCACGTCGGTGTTGTGCGCCAGCGCCTTCTCGATCAACCCGTCGAGGCGCCAGTCCTGGTACAGCCGCCACCAGCTCGGTGGCAACGGGGCGTCGGCGAACGGGCTGCTGCCGTCGGCGGCGGCCGAGGCCGGCGCCTGGGCGAACGGCGCGGCGGCGCCGGGGCGGTTGACGATGGCGCTGGCCGGCAGGTGGTAGTCCGGGCCGACCGGCTTGAGGGCGCAGGCGGCGAGCGAGGCGGCGAGCGCCGCCGTGCCGAGGCGAAGGGCGAAGACACGCATGATCAGCGCCGTGCCGCCGGGGTCTTGGCCGAAGTCGATGCCGGCACGGGCACGGACGCGGCCGTCGCGGCGGGACGCGGGATCACCACGGCCTCCGAGGCGTCCACCACCTGCACCGTCACGGTTTAGCCGGCCACCAGCCGCGTGCCGGCGGCCAGCGGATCGAGCTTCACGCGCACCGGGATGCGCTGCGCGAGGCGCACCCAGTTGAAGGTGGGATTCACGCTGGGCAGCAGGTTGGTGCCCGTGGTGCGGTCGCGGTCGGCGATGCCGGCGGCAATGCTCTCGACGGTGCCCTCCAGGCGCGCGCCGCCCATGGGCGTGACGCGCACGCGGTCGCCCACGTGGATGCGCGGCAGCTTGGTCTCCTCGAAGTAACCTTCGACGTAGAACGACTTGGCATCCACCAACGCCAGCGCCGGACGGCCGGCCTGCGCGTAGCTGCCGGTGCGCATGTCGAGGTTGGTGACCAGGCCGTCGGTGGGCGCGCGCACCATGGCGCGGTCGAGGTTCAGGCGCGCGGCGTCGAGCGCCACGGCGGCCTGCGCCACGTTGGCCTGCGCGGCCTCCACGCGGGTGCCGGTCTGCTCGCGCAGCTCCTGCGAGATGAGGTTGCCCAGGTCGACGTTGCGCGCGTTCTCGCGCTGTGCCTGCACCAGCGCGACCTTGGCCGCGCCCAGCGCCGACTCGGCCTGGCGCCGCGCCAGCGTGAAGCGCGCGCGATCCACCTCGAACAGCAGCGCGCCCGCGGCCACGGGCTGGTTGTCCTGCACGGGCACCGCGGTGACGAGGCCCGACACGTCGGGCGCGATCTGCACGACGTTGGCGCGCACGCGGCCATCTCGCGTCCACGGCTCGAGTTCGTAGTGATCCCACAGGCGCAGCCCGGCGACGACGGCGGCGGCCACCACCGCGAGCGTGACGAGCAGGCGCGCGAGGCGCATCGGCCAGCGGCCGGGGGCGAGGAATTCGGAAGGCATGGGGATCTCAGTGCGATTGCAGGAAGGACGCGACGCGGCTCACGACGTAGAGCAGCAGCACGTACAGGGCGGTGTCGAACAGCGCCGGATGCCAGACCCAGCGGTAGACGCCGAGGGCGCCCAGCAGGCGGTGGACGAGCCATTGGACGCCCAGCGTGACGCCGCAAAGCAGCATCAGCCAGGGCACGTACAGGCCGTAGAAACTGGCTTCGCCGATCATGCGGGCACACCGGAAAAGTTCGTGGACAGGGCCGCGGCCGCGGCGGGAAACAGGGCACGCCGCAGGCCGACGAGCGCGGTGACGGCCGCGCGGGCGTCGCCGCCCGCGGCTTCGAGCGCGCCGGCCAGCGCGCCGTCGAGCTCGGAAAGCAGGGCCTGTGGCGCCGCGTCGGCATGGCCCGCGCCGCGCTGGCGGAACAGTCGCGCCACGCCTTGCATCACGGGGCCGATGCCCACCGAGGGCAGGCGTGGACGGGCGCGTTGCAGCGCGATGCGGTCGACCATGCGCACGGCATAGGCCTCGTCCACGTCGGCGGCGCGCGGGGCCGCGGCCATCTGGCCCAGCTCGCTCCAGGTGGCACCGGGACGTCCATCGTCGCGAAGAAGCTGCAGAACACCGCGGCCATCATCGTGGCGGCCGAGCCCGACGGCCACGCCGTGGCGATCCAGAACGCGCCGCACAGGCAGATGGCCAGCACGGCGGCGAACGACGACAGCAGCGCCAGGCCGGTGTGCTTGTGCAGCACGCGGTTGTCGAACGACGCGGCGCGGCGCAGCGGCACGGCCGCACCGGACAGCCCGTCGTCGATCTGGCGTCGCAGCGTCTCGCAGTCGCGCCAGCCGCGCACCAGCTCCTCCAGCCGCACGGCCAGGCCGATGCGCAACGCGCGCGCCCACGGCGTGCACGCCGCCGCGTCCGCGCCGAGCTTGCGCAGCTCGGCCAGCAGCGTCTCCATGGCCGCGTCGCGATCGGGGCGCGGCGGGGCGTCGGCCTCCGCATGCAGCCACAGCGCGGTGCTGGCCAGCAGCGCGGCGATGTCGGGCGCGAGCTCGCCCTCGGCGTCGACCAGCGACTGCAGCCGGTCCTCGACTGCCGACAGCGCGGGGGTGAGCGACGCGAGGGCGTCCTGCATCGCGCCGAGCGCGCCCGCGGTCCAGCGCAGGTGGCTGGTGTCGAAGGGCACGTGGGTGGACAGCAGGCGCAGCTGCGTGATGTCGCCGGCCAGGCGCTGGCGATCCGTGGCCAGCGGCGCCGTGTCGCCCTGCGGGTGTCGCAGCACGTCGGCGAACCACTGGCGCGCGTCGCCGAGGCCGCGGTCGAGCAATGCCAGCAACGTGGGCGCCATGCCCACCGGCAGCACCAGGCTGTGGACGAGGGTAGCGCACAGGATGCCCAGGCCGATCTCCTCCACGCGCGCCACGGCGTTGTCGAACAGCGCCAGGTGCGTCTCCACTGACAGAAACCCGAGCAGCGCCGCCGTGTAGCCGGCCAGCATGAACACCTACGAGCGCGCGGTGCGATCCTGCAGCGACATGTACAGGCAGCCGCCCACCCACAGCGCGAGCGCCAGCGTGAGCAGCTCGGGCGCGTTGGCCAGCGCCGGCACGATCAGCACGGTGGCGGTGCAGCCGATGAGCGTGCCGCAGAAGCGGTAGAGCGCCTTGGAGCGCACGTTGCCGGTCATGGGCGCGGCCACCACGTAGCTGGTGAGCAGCGCCCAGAACGGGCGCGGCAGCCCGGCGCTGCTGGCGATGACCATGGCCAGCATCGCGGCGGCGAAGCTCTTGAGCGAGAACAGGATCTCGGCGCGCGTAAAGCGCGGCCAGGGCACCGACAGGCTCATTGCGCGCTCGCGACGATGCCCTGCAGCAACGGCCGCAGCGCCAGCCCCAGGCGGGCGTCGAGGGCGGAGAAGACGCGCAGGCAGGCGTCCAGGTCGGCGTCCGTCACGTCCGCGAACAGATCGAGGCGCAGCGCGTCGAGCGAGGCCTCGATCTTCGCGCGCGCCCGGATGCCCGCGGGCGTGAGGTGCAGCGTCTTGGCACGGCGGTCGATGGTGTCATCGCGGCGTTCGACCAGGCCGGCGTCCACCAGCAGGTCGAGCTGGCGCACCAGCGACGCGCCCTCGATGCCGAGCATGTCGGCCAGCACGCCGGGGCGGATGCCGCTGCCCAGCCGCCCGATCATCACCAGCGGCCACGCCATGGCCTGCGACAGGCCCATGTGCACCACCGCCTTGTCGGCCGCCGCCTGGTAGCCGCGCGAGATGGCCGGCAAGGAGGCGCCGAAGGCCATGCGGGTCTGCTGGCGGGCGGTGGCGGCGGGCTTGGTCATGATGGCTGTGATATTAGTTAGCTTGCTAAATATAAGACACGGAGTGATGCGCTGCAGCAAGCGCTTTAATAGGCCGGCGCCCAGAGGGGTCTGATCCGAAGGGGCCAGACCCCGATTTCCGCCCCGACCGCGACGCGACCCGTTCACATCGGGCGACCATACTGTGACCACCCATGGATCCCTCCGAAGCCCTCCAACTCGCCCAGGACGCCGGTCTGACCCTGCCCAGCACCGCCTGGATCGTCGGCTGCATCGTGTTCAGCCTGGTAGGCTGGGTGGCGTGGCGCTGGGGCAGGAAGATGCGCAACCGCAGCGTGAAGTGGCTGGGCGTCGCGCTGATGTTCTACGGCTACGTGACGGAGCCCACGTGGCTGCTGTACGGCGCGGGCGTGGCGCTGTGCGCCGCGGTGTGGTGGAACCGCGGCGACCGCGACTGACTTACTTCGACGACGCCGGCGTCGCCGGCGTCGCGGGCGTCACCGCCACGCGCAGCTTGCCGGTGATGGCCTCGCCCATCGTGCGCACGTTCTTGCTGACGGTCGGGCCGATGTCGGTGGACACCTTCTGGCCCACGGCGTTCTGCATCTGCGGCAGCACCTTGTCGAGCCGCTCGCGCAGTGGCGATTCCAGCATCGTGGCCAGCTGGCGCAGCTCGTCGGTGGTGAAGGCGGCCGCGAGGATGGGCGCGCTCGTCGGGGTGGCGAACTTCTTGGCGCTGGCCACGGCCACGGGCATCGTCGTGTCGATGTACTTCTGCACGTCGGTCTGGATGTCCTTGAGAGCCTTCTCGCCGCGTTCCTGTGGCACCTGGGCGTTCTGCAGCGCGACGTTCGACTGCTGCATGGCCTTCGCGGCTTGCTCCTGCACGGCCTGGAGCACGCCATTCTCGGGATGGAGGATGGCCAGGATGCGGTCGATCTGCTTCTGTTTCTCGGCGTCGATGGCGACGGGCGGCGTCGCGGCCGCGGCGGGTGCGGAGGCGGGTGCGGCGTGCGCCGTGGTTGAAAGGGCCAGGGCGGCGGCCAGGGCAAGGGGCGACAGGGTGCGGAGCAGGACGTTCATGGCGGTGGGCGAGTGCGGGTGGTCAAGAGGGTGGAGTGAAGGCGCCTAGGGTAGCCGAAGCCGGCGCGCTCCCCACAAAGCCCGAATGGGCTTCGCCCGCCGCCCTCATGGCAGCACCAGCGACACAGCGGCCGTCGAGGCCGTGGACAGGTCGACGGGCGCGCTCGAGCGCGACCAGCGCGCGCTGTCGCCCTCGGTGCTGCCGATCCAGGTGCGCAGCGCGACGGCGTAGACCGCGGCCGCCGGCGCGGCGCTCGCGCTTCCGCTGGGCACGGCGATGGCCGTGCCGCCGCCGTGCGCGGCGATCTGCGCCGACACGTCCACCACGCTCACCACGCCGCCGTCGTTGGAGACGATGAGCTCGGCGTGATCCGCGCCGTTGCTGGAGGTGCCGGTCAACGCCACCGTGAGGGTGCCCGCGGAGAAGCCCGACAGCGTCGCCGGCGCCGGCGCCGAGACGCTCGTCGCGGAGGCGGCGAACGTCGCGATGGCGCTGGGGTCGGTGGCGAGCGTGCCCTCCGACCAGATCGACCAGGCGCCGGATCCCTCGACCGGCGTGACGATGCTGAACGCCGGCGGCGTGCCGTTGCCGTCGCTGCTGGGGTTGAAACTCGCGTAGTGGAGGGGGCCGGCGGGCAGGGTCACCGGATGCAGCAGGCGCCCGGTGGCGGGGTCGGCGGCCGCCGACTCGATCACGTACGGGACGTCGCCCGAGCCGGCGCCACTGCCGGCGACGGTCTGGCCGAAGAACACGCGGCTGCCCGCGGGCGTCAGCGCGTTGCCGACCGTGACGGCGCGTTCGCCCATGTCGAGCACCGGCACGATGGGCGTGGCGCCGCTGCTGAGCGCGGTGGGCTTGATGCGCAGCAGGCCCGTCGGGTCGACGAACACGCCGTGCACGACGATGGTCTGCATGTTGCCGCCGTGGATCACCACGTCGTACAGCGTCTCCACGGGCAGCGGATAGAGCAGGAACGTGCCGTCGGCGCCCACCTCCACGCTGCGCACCTCCGCGTGGAACAGGCCGCCCGCCGCCAGGCTGGTGGCGCTGGCCTCCACGTCGTGGATGCAGCCGGCGTGGTCCGCACCGGTGCAGAAGTGCGTGGTGTCCAGCTGGCCCGAGATCGCGTCGAAGATGCTGCCGTCGATCGTGAGGTTGCCGTCGGACAGCGCGGTGAGCAGCTGCAGGTTGTAGCCCTGCAGCTCGTCGCGCAGCGTGAAGCGGTCGGCGCCGCCGCCGGTGGCCGCGCGGCGCACCAGCGCGTTCGCGTTCCATTCGATGGCCAGCGGCGTGGTGGTGTCGGCGCTCAGGCTGAACGGGGTCAGCACCCGGACGCCGGCCTGGCGGCCCGGCAGCTCGAGCGGCACGACGTGCGTGCCCGCGCCGTCGGTGGTTTGCACCTGGTCGTTGAACTGCAGGCCCGCGGCGGAGGCCGAGGGCGTCAGCACCGCGGCCGGGTCGGAGGGCGCCAGCAACAGCCGCAGTTGCGCGAAGGAGCCGAGCGCCGACACGCTGCGCTTGAGCAGCGAGACCGAGCCGCCGTTGGTCATCGACGCGGCGGCCAGGTCGACGGTGACGGGACTGTCGAGCGACTGCACCACCCAGCCGGCGTCGCCGTCGCCGAAGACGTGCGTCGCATCGGGGTGCATCGCCACGCCGGTGACCGTGACCCACAGGTGATCGACCTGCTTCGTCGCACCGCCCAACAGCGACAGGCTCAGCACCGCCTGCGCCGCGGGCGGCGGCGGCGGTGGCGGCGACGCGCCGCCGCTGCCGCCGCCGCAGGCGACCAACGCGAACAGGGACGCGAGCGAGGCGAAGGTGCGGGCAGAGGTCATCGCCGGATCTCTCAGTTGGTGGTGGCGGCCGTCAGGTCGGCGCGCAGCTTGGTGCCGACGGCCTTCGTCATCTCCTGGATGTGCTTCGTGATCTCCGGGCCGGCGTCCTGCTGCACCTTCAGGCCGATCGCCTTGTCGGCTTGCGGGATCAGCTTCTCGAACTTGGCCTTGACCGGCGATTGAAGCAGCAGGAGCAACTGCTTGAGTTCGTCGACCGAGAAATTCTGCGCCAGCAGGGGAACGACCGTCGTGGGCAGGTTCCTCTTCGCGCTGTCCGTGGCCAGCGGCGTCACGGTGTCGATGTACTTCTGCACGTCGGTGGTGATGTCCTTCACCTCGGCGTCGAACTTGGCCTGGGGCAGTTGGGCCTGCTGCAGCGCGATGCGCG
>JBBQYL010000220.1:0-8152 GCA_038208735.1 Burkholderiales bacterium | reverse complement strand
GCCACCAACACGGTGTACGGCATCGAGCAGATGGGCGTGTTCTCGCCGAAGTCCGAGCCGCGTGACGCCCTGAAGGCGGGCCAGGTCGGCTTCATCATCTGCGGCATCAAGGAGTTGCAGGCCGCCAAGGTGGGCGACACCATCACGCTCGAGAAGAAGCTGCCCAACAACGCGGGCCCGTCCACCGAGCCGCTGCCCGGCTTCAAGGAGATCCAGCCGCAGGTGTTCGCCGGGCTGTACCCCACCGAGGCCAGCGAGTACGACCAGCTGCGCGACGCGCTGGAGAAGCTCAAGCTCAACGACAGCTCGCTGCACTACGAGCCGGAAGTCAGCCAGGCGCTGGGCTTCGGCTTCCGCTGCGGGTTCCTGGGCCTGCTGCACATGGAGATCGTGCAGGAGCGCCTGGAACGCGAGTTCGACCAGGACCTGATCACGACGGCACCCAGCGTCGTCTACGAGGTGGAGCTCAACGACGGCACGGTGATGCTCGTGGAGAACCCGGCGAAGATGCCCGACCCGGGCCGCACGAAGGAGATCCGCGAGCCCATCGTCACCGTGCACCTGTACATGCCGCAGGACTACGTGGGCGCCGTGATGACGCTGGCCGTGCAGAAGCGCGGCGTGCAGCTCAACATGGCCTACCATGGCCGCCAGGTGATGCTCACGTACGAGATCCCGCTGGCCGAGATCGTGCTCGACTTCTTCGACAAGCTCAAGAGCATCTCGCGCGGCTACGCGTCGATGGACTACGAGTTCAAGGAATACCGGGCGTCGGACGTCGTCAAGGTGGACCTGATGATCAACGGCGACCGCATCGACGCGCTGTCCATCATCGTGCACCGGGCGCAGAGCGCGTACCGCGGCCGGGCCGTCGCGGCGAAGATGCGCGAGCAGATCCCGCGCCAGCAATACGACGTCGCGATCCAGGCCGCGATCGGCGCCAACATCATCTCGCGCGAGAACATCAAGGCGCTGCGCAAGAACGTGCTGGCAAAATGCTATGGCGGGGACGTCTCCCGCAAGAAGAAGCTGCTCGAAAAACAAAAGGCAGGCAAGAAGCGCATGAAGCAGATCGGCTCCGTCGAAGTGCCTCAGGAAGCTTTCCTCGCCATCCTCCAAGTGGACGATTGAATCGATGAGTGCATTGACCGGCGCGCTATATGCCGCCTTGGTGATCTATCTGGGCGGCTGGCTCGCGGACAAGTGGATCGGCAACTTCGCGTTGCTGCTGCTGCTGCTGACGCTGGTGACGTTCGCTTACTGGCTGGCGGAGCGGCTGTACTTCGCGCCGAGGCGCCAGAAGGCGGCCGCGGTGTTCGAGTCGCAGGAGGCCGCGCGCCGCGCCGACCTCACGCGCCAGGGCATCCAGGTCGACGGCGAGGTGGACGACGTCAAGGCGCGCCTGCTGCAGCAGCCCTGGTGGCTCGACTGGACGGCGGGCCTGTTCCCGGTCATCGCCGTGGTCTTCGTGCTGCGCAGCTTCCTGTTCGAGCCGTTCAAGATCCCGTCGGGCTCGATGATCCCGACGCTGCAGGTGGGCGACCTGATCCGGGTCAACAAGTTCCACTACGGCATCCGCCTGCCGGTGATCAACAAGAAGATCATCCCCAACCACGACCCCGCGCGCGGCGACGTGATGGTGTTCCACTACCCGATGAACCCGCAGGTGGACTACATCAAGCGGGTGGTGGGCCTGCCGGGCGACGAGGTGTCGTACCTGAACAAGCAGCTGCGCATCAACGGCGAGCTGGTTCCCGAGGCGCCGCTGCCCGACTACTATGTGGACGAGCGCCACGTCTACGAGCACGCGTTCGTCGAAGACCTGAAGGGCGTGAAGCACCAGATCCTCAACGACCCGGATCGTCCGTCCGGCGTCACGCCGTTCAACGGCTTCCCGTTCAAGGACAACTGCCAGTACAGTGCCGAAGGCGTGGTCTGCAAGGTGCCCGCCAACCACTACTTCATGATGGGCGACCATCGCGACGACTCGCAGGATTCGCGTTATTGGGGCTTCGTGCCCGACGAGAACATCGTCGGCCGTGCCTTCTTCGTCTGGATGAATTTCGGCGACCTCGGTCGCATCGGCTCGTTCCATTGATCCGGCGCCGGCCTGGAGGCCGGCGCGTTGAACCAAGGGCACTCCCCATGATCCAGTCTCGCCGACCCTCCCGCCAACACGGTGCCTCGCTGATCAGCATGCTGGTTCTCGCGGTGCTCGTGTGCTGCGCCATCCTCATGGGCCTGCGTATCTTTCCTTCGGTCAACGAGTACCTCACCATCCGCAAGGCGGTCTCGCGGATCATGGCCAACAACCCGAGCGGCCCCAACGACGTGCGCACGCAGTTCGACAAGACGGCCGAGGTGGAGTACTCCATCCACACGATCAGCGGCAAGGATCTCAACATCCAGATGCTGGGCGACAGCGGCAACCTGCGCACTTCGTACGCCTACAACGTCGAGATCCCGATCTTCGAGCCCACGGTGTACATCCTGATCAAGTACGCCGGCTCGGCTTCGACCGGCGGCGCGAAGGGGCCCTGAACGCCATGGCCAGCAGCGCGCCGTCTGCGCCGGCCCGCGGGGCGGCGCTGGTCGAGCAACGGCTCGGCTACCGGTTCACCGATCGTGCGCTGTTCGAGCGCGCCCTCACGCACCGCAGCTTCGGCGCCGACCACAACGAGCGGCTCGAGTTCCTGGGCGACGCCGTCCTGAACCTGACCGTCTCGCGGCTGCTGTTCGACCGCTTCTCCGGCTCCGACGAGGGCGACCTCACGCGCGTGCGCGCCCACCTCGTGCGCGAGGACAGCCTGCACCGCGTGGCGCTGGTGCTGGGCCTGCCCGAGGCGCTGCGGCTGTCCGACGGCGAGGCGCGCGGCGGCGGCGCCACGCGGCCGTCCATCCTGGCCGACGCGGTGGAGGCGCTGATCGGCGCCGTCAGCATCGACGGCGGCTTCGAGTCGGCGCAGGCGCTGGTCACGCGGCTGTTCGGCGAGACCATCACGTCCACCACCACCGACAACTGGCGCAAGGATGCCAAGACCGAGCTGCAGGAGTGGCTGCAGGCCCGGCACGTGCCGGTCCCGGCCTACCGCATCTCGGCCACCCACGGGCAGGCGCACGCGCAAACCTTCGAGGTGGAGTGCGATGTCCCGGCGCTCAAGTGGCGCGCCACCGGCACGGGCCGCTCGCGCCGCGCGGCGGAGCAGGCCTCCGCCCAACAACTGCTCGATCGAATCAAGGCCGGCGAACTCGACGTGCCGACCCGCAAAGGAAATCCTGGTGCCTGAAATCAAGCCTCCCCACGACTCGTCCGACGAGCTTCCGGAGGACGACCTGCCGCACGGCGACGATGCCTCCGACGACCTGCCGCAAGACTTCGCCGACGCCGGCGACGCCGACATGATCGAGACGCCCCTCAGCGAGGCCGCCATGGCCGCGATGCTGTCGGCCGCGGTCGACGAGAACGGCGTCAAGAAACGCTGCGGCCTGGTGGCCATCGTCGGCCGCCCCAACGTGGGCAAGTCCACGCTGCTCAACGCGCTGGTGGGCCAGAAGATCAGCATCACGTCCAACAAGGCCCAGACCACGCGCCACCGCATCACCGGCGTGCGCAGCGACGGCCCGGCGCAGTTCGTGTTCGTCGACACGCCCGGCTACCAGACCAAGCACTCGGCCGCGCTCAACAAGTCGCTGAACAAGACGGTGGTGTCGGTGCTGAGCGACGTCGACATCGTGCTGTTCATGGTGGAGGCCGGCAAGTTCGGCGCGGACGACGCCAAGGCGCTGCAGCTGATGCCAAAGGGCAAGCCGGTCATCCTCATCCCGAACAAGCTCGACACGGTGCAGCGCCGCAGCGACATCCTGCCGTGGCTCAAGTCGATGCAGGACAAGTTTCCGTTCGCCGAGTTCTTCCCGATGTCCTCGCATTCGTCCAGCGACATCGAGCGCCTCATGGGCGTGCTCATGCCCTACCTGCCCGAGCAGCCGTGGTTCTACGACGCGGAGATGCTCACCGACCGCAGCGAGCGCTTCCTGGTCAGCGAGGTCATCCGCGAGAAGCTGTTCCGCCTCACCGGCGACGAGCTGCCGTACAACGTCACCGTGGTCATCGACCAGTTCGCCGAGGAAGGCACGATGCGGCGCATCGCCGCCACCATCATCGTGGAGCGCGACGCGCACAAGGGCATGGTCATCGGCGCCAAGGGCCTGCAGCTCAAGCGCATCGCCTCGGAGTCGCGCCAGGAGCTCGAGCGCCTGCTCGAGGCCAAGGTGTTCCTCGAGGTGTGGGTGAAGGTGCGTTCGGGCTGGGCCGATTCCGAAGAGCATCTGCGCTCGTACGGCTACGAATAAGCCGGTGGCCACCGCTCGCCGCGTCAGCGTTCCCCTGGACGCCTACGTGCTCCATCGCTACGACTGGAGCGAGACGAGCCTGATCCTCGACCTGTTCACGCGCGCCCGGGGCCGCGTCACGGTGGCGGCCAAGGGCGCGAAGCGGCCCTACTCGCAGCTGCGCAGCGTGCTGCTGCCGTTCCAGCGCGTCGCCGCCACCCTCGGCAAGCAGGCCGAGGACGCGCAGGCCGACGTCGTCACGCTGCGTTCTGCCGAATGGGCGGGCCTCGACGCCACGCCGGTGCTGCCGCCGGCGCGCCTGTTCGCCGGGTTCTATCTCAACGAGCTGCTGATGAAGCTGCTGGCGCGCGGCGATGCGCACCCGGCGCTGTTCGACGCCTACGCGGCCACCCTGCGCAGCCTGGCGGTGTCCGACGATTTTTCCGAGCAGATCGGCCTGCGCGCGTTCGAGCTGGTGCTGCTGAAAGCCGTGGGGCTGTTGCCGGAGCTCGACCGCGTCACCGCCACCCAACGCCGGCTGGCGCCCGAGGCCACGTACCAGTGGCTGGGCGACCGCGGCGTCGTCGATGCCGAATCGCAGTCGTCGGCCGCCCGAATGCCCGGTGCCGACCTGCTGGAGATCGACGCCGCGCTGCGCGACAACAACCTCGGCGCGCTGCAGGTGGCGTGCGCCACCCGCCTCGATCTCCTCAAGCCCGTGTTGCGCGCGCTGGTTCACTATCATCTCGGTTCGCCGATGCTGCGAACGCGCGACGTCATGCGCGATGCACGAAAGTTGTTGACCCCCTCGCTCCTCCCAAGTCGAGATGCAGCCGACTCGTAGGTCGGCTGCCGTTCCGGCGGGAATCTGCATGCAGATTCTTTGCCGCCTTCACTCCCCCGAGGGGGAGGTCGGTTAGGCTCGGGTGCGACCCTCGCTTCCCTCCGCCTCCCTGTGCAGCGGCAATGACGCTTCAACTGGATCTGAAATGAACCCGCTCGTCGCCCCCGAACAGACCACCCGCCCGCATCGCTGCGCGCTGTCGGTCAACGTGAACAAGGTGGCCCACCTGCGCAACACGCGCCATCTCGACGTGCCCAGCGTCGTGGGCGCGGCCACGTGGTGCCTGCAGGCGGGCGCGCAAGGCATCACGGTGCATCCGCGGCCGGACGAGCGCCACATCCGCGCGGCCGACGTCACGGACATCGCCACCTTGCTGAAGCAGTGGCCGGAAGCCGAATACAACATCGAGGGCAACCCGTTCCAGAACCTGATGGGCTTCATTCGCGAGGTGCGCCCGCACCAGGCCACGTTCGTGCCCGACAGCGAGGACCAGTTCACGTCCGACCACGGCTGGGACCTGGCCAAGGACGCCGAGCGCCTGCGCCCGCTGATCGAGGAATGCCATGCGCTGGGCGTTCGAGTGAGCCTGTTCATGGATCCGCTGCCCGAGGCCATGGCCGCCGTGCGCGCCGTGGGCGCCGACCGCATCGAGCTGTACACCGAGACCTACGCCAGCGCGCACGGCACCCCGCGCCAGGCCGAGGTGCTCGCGCGTTTCGCCCGCACCGCCGAGGCCGCGCTCGCCCTGGGCCTGGGCGTCAACGCCGGCCACGACCTGAACCGCGCCAATCTCACCGACTTCATCCGCGCCGTGCCCGGCGTGGACGAGGTGTCGATCGGCCATGCCCTGGTGGCGGACGCGCTGGAGTTCGGCCTGGCCGATACCGTGCATCGCTACCTGCGGGCGATCGTCGATGCCGAGGCGGCGGAGTCGCTCGCGTGAGCACGCATGGCCGCCCCAAGCGCGACCTTGCCGCAGCGCGCAGCGCGATGGTTTCCTGATGCTCTTCGGCATCGGCACCGACCTGTGCGACGTGCGGCGCATCACGGCCACGCTGGCGCGCAAGGGCGACCGTTTCGCGGAGAAGGTGCTGGGGCCCGACGAGCTGACGGTGTTCCATGCGCGGCGCGCCAAGGTGGAGGGCCGCGGTGTCCGCTTCCTGGCCACGCGCTTCTCGGCCAAGGAGGCGTTCTCCAAGGCCGTGGGCATGGGGCTGCACATGCCCATGACCTGGCGCAGCTGCGAGATCCTCAACGAGCGCTCCGGCAAGCCCTACATCCGCCTGCACGGCGCGCTCGCGGCCTGGTTCGCCGAGCGCAACCTCGTCGCACACGTGACCGTCACCGACGAGACCGACTACGTGGCCTCCTTCGTGGTGGTCGAGACCGCACCGGCCGATCCGGCCAACGCCGCAACACGGAGCTGAGCCCATGGCCCGCAAGACAAGGAAGACACCGAATCCGTCCGGCGAAGCAAGCGTCGTCGCGCAGTTCACCGAGCCGCGCGACTTCGTGGCGGACGCCCGTCTGGACGACCATGCCCCGGTCATCCTCGACGTGGCCGGCACGAAGCTCACGGCCGATGACCGCCGCCGCCTCGCGCATCCGCTCACCGGCGGCGCGATCCTGTTCGGCCGCAACTGGGCCAACCGCCGGCAGGTGACCGAGCTGGTGGCCGAGATGAAGTCGATCCGGTCCGACCTGCTGGTGTGCGTCGACCACGAAGGCGGCCGCGTGCAGCGCTTTCGCACCGACGGCTTCACGCACCTGCCGGCCATGGACACCTACGGCAAGCGCTGGATGGACGACGGCACCGGTCCGGCCGGCGACGGCGCGATGGCGGCGACCGACTCGGCCACCGCAGCCGGCTTCGTCATGGCCGCCGAGCTCCGTTCGTGCGGCGTCGACCTCAGCTTCGCGCCGGTGCTCGACCTGCACTTCGGTCACAGCGCCGTCATCGGCGACCGCTCGTTCCATCGCGATGCGCGCATCGTGACCCTGCTGGCCAAGAGTCTCATGCTGGGCATGCGCCAGGCCGGCATGGCCAACTGCGGCAAGCACTTCCCCGGCCACGGCCACGTGACGGCCGACAGCCACCTGGAGGTGCCGGTGGACGCGCGCACCCTGGCCGAGCTGCTGCGCGACGACGCGCGGCCTTACGAGTGGCTCTCCACCGCGCTGGCCGGCGTGATGCCGGCTCACGTGATCTATCCCGACGTCGACGACAAGCCCGCGGGCTTCTCCGCGGCGTGGCTGCAGGACATCCTGCGAACCCGCCTGGGCTTCACCGGCGCCGTCTTCTCCGACGACCTGAGCATGGCCGGCGCGCGCACGCTGGCGGGCCGCACGCTCGGCTACGCCGAGGCCGCGACGATGGCGATGAACGCGGGCTGCGACTTGGTGCTGCTGTGCAACCAGAGCGTGGGCAAGGGCCGGCCGCTGGACGACCTGATGGACGGCCTGGTGAAGGCCCGCGCCGAAGGCCGCTGGACGCCGGAAGGCCTGTCGGAGCGCCGCCGCCTCGACCTGCTGCCGCAGACCGAACCCCTGCCCTGGGACGACCTGATGCGCGACCCCGCGTACCTGCGGGCGCTTGATCGCTTGTGACGCAGCAGGGGAGATGCCGGCATCATGATGGCTCCTCCTGCGGGTCCGCCAAGCTGCTCGATCTGACAGGTCGTCGTGGATTGGCTTACGTCAAAACCGGCCTCCGACGCGGCCATGATCGGGGCAGCGAACCGTACATTGAGCCACTCGGAGACGTGGCATGGAAGAACAAGAACCCGATGGCGGATGCCCAAGTGATCAGGGATGTTGGTGGGTCAACTTCGAGGCCCATGTGCGGAGGACCAGGGCAGCAATGAGTGTGGTCAGCCAACTCCCAAGCAACGCTGCAACTAGCGCGTCGATCGTTACGATTGAAGTCAACAACTCTATCGTCGAGTTCTTGGTGAAAGCAGCGAATCTGCTGATTCGGTC
>JBBQYL010000219.1:0-8159 GCA_038208735.1 Burkholderiales bacterium | reverse complement strand
CGCTTCGCGCGGGTCGGGTGCCCGCGCTGCGGAGCGACTGGCATGCACTTGGCTCGTCTCCGCCCGTGCGCCTTGAATCCGGCCTGGACGGCCGGATTCCGAGGGCGTTCGCTGAAATTCGTCCGCGCGGCGTTGGCGGGTCGCGTTCGGCGGCTTGGAATGCACTTCGGCAATGCCCTCGACGTCCCGGTGCTGCGTCTCGCCAGGTACACGCCCGCCGCAGCGCGGGCACCCGACCCGCGCGAAGCGTCCCACAATCACTTCAAGGACGCATCACGCAGCGACCCACACCGCCGCGCATACACCCAAGTGAACTCCGCCCCCAGCAGAAAGATCTGCGCCGACCAGTACACCCACACCACCATCGCCACCAGCGACGCCGCCGCGCCGAAGGTGGAGGCCACCGCGCTGCGGCCGATGTACACGCCGATCGCCATCTTGCCCACCGTGAACAGCAGCGACGTCACCACCGCGCCGATGCCCACGTCGCGCCACTCGACGCGCACCCGTGGCATCAGCTTGTAGATCATCGCGAACGCCACCGTGATGAAGCAGAAGCTCAGCGCGAAGTCCACCACCGACGCCGCCGCGCCGAAGTCCACGTAGCGGCCGAACCAGCGCTGCACCGTGGCCAGCAGCGCGCTGGCCACCAGAGACACCATCAGCAGGAAGCCGATGCCCATGATCATGCCCAGCGAGATCAGGCGGGTGTGGACCCACTTGATCACGCCCGTGTGGTGGTCACGCCGCGGGGCGCGCCAGATGCGGTCCAGCGAGTTCTGCAGCTCGCCGATCACGGTGGTGGCGCCCACGACCAGCGCGCCGATGCCGAACAGCGTGGCCAGGATGCCCGCCTTCGGATGGTTGACGCTGGCCAGCAGCGCCTGCACGGCCTGCGCCCCGTCGGTGCCCATCAGGCCCTGCAACTGGTCGAGGATCTCGCCGCGCGCGGCCTGCTCCCCGAAGAACAGGCCGGCCACGGAGATCACGATGAGCAGCAGAGGCGCGATCGAGAACATCGTGTAGTAGGCGAGGGCGGCGCCCATGCTGGACGCATAGTCGTCGCTCCACGAATTCAGCGTCTCGCGGGCAAGGGACCAGGCGGTCGTCGGTGTCATCAAGGTGCGAGTCTCCAATGAAAACGCCCGCAGGGGGGCGGGCGTGTTGAGCGGGGCCGGACCGCGAAGGGTCTGCCACCTTCCGGCACGTCGATCAGGACGCCGTGGCGCGTGCCTGGTCGCGCAGCGCGCGCACCTGCGCGTGATTGCGCTTGACGCCCTCGTACTGGCGTTCGATCAGCATGCGGACGTTGTCGGGCAGCGCCTCGTCGAGCGCGTCGCGATAGCGCTCCATGGCCGAATCCTCGCCCTTTTCGCAGGCTTCCAGCAGCGACTTGTCGCTGTAGCCGGACAGCGTGCCCAGCAGCGAGACCCAGCCGCGATGCATTGCGCCGCTGGCACTGCCGCCGGTCTCGGGATCGCCGCCCAGCTGCAGCACCTGGGCGCGCAGGTCGGCGCAGGCCTGGTGGCACTCGCTCGCGCGCGTGGCGAACAGCGTCTTCAGGTCGGACGAATGCACGTGCTCGGCCACGTTGCGAAAGCCGCGTTCACCATCGTTGCAGGTCTCGATGAGGGTGTTGAGTACGTCGATGGTGTCTTGGTTGTCCATGATGGAGCCTTTCGGTTGCGGGTGAATCAGCTGTGGCCGGCAGATCGTGTGCCCAACCGGAGAAAAGGGCGCGATCGGAAAGTCTTGCTGGACCGTGGATCGAGACGCGCCCTACAGGAAGAACTCGAACCGGCGCGCCAGCATCTCCACCACGCGCTGGCGCCAGCCGCGCCTGGCCCACTCCGCTCGATCGATCTCCCTGGCGCGCGCCACGTCGGCCAGGAACACCTGCTCCATCTCGGCGCCCAGCGTGGCGTCGAGGATCACGAGGTTGGCCTCCGCGTTGTGCAGGAAGCTTCGCCAGTCGAGGTTGCTGGATCCCACGGTCGTCCACAGGCCGTCGATGACGCAGGTCTTGGCGTGCAGCAAGGTGTCGTGCAGTTCGTACAGGTGCACGCCCGCGCGCAGCAGCCGCGAGTAGTGCGAGCGGCCGGCCTGCAGCGGCGCCCAGAAGTCGCTCATGCCGGGCAGCATCAGGTGCACCTCCACGCCGCGCCGCGCGGCGCGCACCAGCGAACGCATCAGCCGCCGCGTGGGCACCAGGTAGGCCGTGGTGAGGTAGATGCGGTGGTACGAGGCGTCGAGCGCCGACAGCAGCGCTCGGTAGAACGGATTGCGGCGGCGACCGGCGTCGCATGCGGCCACCGCCACGCGGTGTGTGCCCACCGGCGCAAGTGGCGGGAAATAGTGCGTGCCACGCAGCGCAATCGACGAATGCTTGCTCCAGTGCCGCATGAACAGGCGCTGCAACTGGGCGACGATGGGACCCTCCACGCGTACGTGGGTGTCGCGCCAGCCTGGCTTGTCCGGCGCCTCGCCGCCCGCCCCTGCGGCCCCAGAGCCGCCCAGGGCCGCCAGCGGCGACGAGCCCGCCGAATATACCGAGCTGATGTTGACGCCGCCGATGAAGCCGATGCGCCCGTCCACCACCATCAGCTTGCGGTGATCGCGCAGGTGCAGCGCGCGGCTGAGGAGGTTGCCCAGGCGGCGCAACGGGTTGTACTCGCACACGTTCACGCCGTTGGCGCTCAGGTGGTCGAAGTAGCTGGCGGGCGTGCCGATGGAGCCGAAGCTGTCGTACAGGATGTTGACCCCCACGCCGGCCTTGGCGCGCGCGATGAGCCGGCGCGCGAACTCCTCGCCCGGCCCTTCGGCCTCGAGGATGTAGCTCTCGAGGTTGACGTGGTCCCGCGCGTTGTCGATGGCCGCGAACATCGCCGCGTAGGTGCCCGGGCCGTCCTGCAGCAGGTCGACGCGATTGCCCGTGACCAGCGGCTCGCCCAGGCCCGCCACCAGCGCCTGGGCGTGGCTATGGGCGGCCAGTGGGGACGTGGACCGGACAGGCTTGGGCAGCTTCGGCTTGGCAGGCAACCGGAGCGAGGCGGGCGCGGACATGATGACTTCCTTCCCGGTTCGGCTGCGCGAGGAAACGCGCGTGGCCACAGGCGGGGACAAGTGGCATGGCAACGCCCATGCCTGAGCAGATCCGCGGTGGAGCGAGACGTAGGCGTTCTCTGTCGTGGCACGGTGGTTGCCCGATCGTGGTCATAGCACACCCGTGCAACATGCTCAACCGGGAACTGAAATGACCTCCAACCTTCGTGCACTCAGCCGTGGCGCCATCGCCCTGGCCGCGCTCGGGATCACCATGGGTGCCTGCGCGCAATCTTCGCAGTCCAGCCTGGCGGGAGAGATCGGGGATTCCGGTTCGCAGGCGGGCAAGAGCTTCATCGACCTGTCCATCGGCAAGTCGACCTACGGCACGTCGTGTGGCAACGTGGCCGGCCTCACCTGCTCGCGCGGCACCACGTCGTACAGCCTGGCCGCCGGCAACATGCTCACGGAGAACCTGGGCATCGAGCTCAGCGCAATGAACCTGGGCAAGGCCGACCGTGCCGGTGGCAGCGCCATCGCTCGCGGGATCAACCTGAGCGCCGTGGGCCGGGTGCCGCTGGGCGACAGCTTCGCGGTCGAGGGCAAGGTGGGCCCGACCTATGGCATCACCAAGGTGAGCGCCGCCGAATCGTCCGGCCTGGCCACCGGCCGCGCCACGGGCGTCGGCCTGGGCTACGGCGTCGCGCTCGACGTCAACGTGGCCCGCGGGTTGCACGGTTCGGTGGGTTGGGAGCAGCACGACTTCCACTTCGTCGGGCAGGGCCGCTCGGCTGTCAAGAACGTGACGCTGGCGCTCGGCTATACCTTCTGAACGTGCCTTCGCACATCAACGTGAACGGACAAGTCCCATGAAACAAGTCTACCCTCCGCGCCATCCCGCTTCCATGGATGGAGCTCCCAACGGCCAGACGACCGCCGCGCGTGATCAGGCGAAAGAGCCGTCACTGCCTCACGAGCAGGACGAGTCCAGCCGCAGCCAGGCCAGCGGCACGCCGCAGCAGGGGGACGTGGGCCGCAAGGCCTTCGCAAATGCCACCGACGGCACCACCGACACCGACCGCGGACCGTTGATGGACAAGGTCTACAACGAGAAGGTGGCGCCGGATCGCGGCGACGCCGAGCCGCGTCAATGACGCGCTGCCCCAGGGTTTCCGCGTTGCGGCAAATATGGGGCCCGGTGGATCGCATGGGCGCCGAGTCTGACCTCGATTGTTCAGATTCTTGAGCGTATCCTCGGCGTAACATTAAATTCGGCTTCGCAAAACCGTCGAATTGCCTCTTCTTCTAGTACCTGAACAGGGCGTGTTGCGGGTTTACCCTAAATCTCGATTTCTGGCACGAGCGTTGCAATCCTCTGAGGCATGAACGCGAACCCGGCAACTCTTGCCGGCGCCGCGGGCCACCAAAGCTCAGGAGGAACCAATGGGTTCGATGGACTTCCGCACCGAACAGCGCCAGACACAGACGCTGTCCCCTCGCCTGCAACACGCCGTGCGCCTGTTGCAGCTCTCCTCGCTCGAATTCGCCCAGCAAGTCCACGACGCCCTGGGCAAGAACCCGTTCCTGGAAGAAGACGGCAACCCCGACGACCAGGGCGACGAAGGAATGTCGTCCGAGCAGGCCGCCGAGGCCCAGGAAGCGCGCGACGCCCAAGAGGCCGCCGCCGAGACCATGGCCGCGCCCGAGGGCGATCTGCCCGGTGAGGGCGACCGCGACATGTGGCAGGCCGACGGCCTCGGATCGGGCAAGCGCGCCGATGACGACGAGACCAGCGCCCTCGACATGATGGCCGTGCCCACCTCGCTGGCCACGCACCTGCACGGCCAGTTGGCGGTGCTGCCGCTGACGCTGCGCGACCTGGTGCTGGCCAAGGTGATCGTCGAGTCCCTGGACGACGACGGCTACCTGCGCACCGACCTGCCGGAGATGATCGAGGTGGCCGATCTCGACCCGGCCGCCACGCTGGACGAGATGCAGATCGCGCTCAAGCGCGTGCAGGCGCTCGAGCCGGCCGGCGTCGCCTCCCGCAGCGTCTCCGAATGCCTGCTGGCGCAGCTGTCCGCGATCGACGACGAGGGCACCCGCGAGATCGCCCGCCGCATCATCAGCGAGCACCTGAACTGCCTGGCCGCCAAGGACGTCAGCACGATGGCGCGCGCGCTGGGCCGCACGCCGGCCGAGATCGAGGCCGTGTGCGACCGCATCCGCCGCCTCGACCCGCGTCCGGGCTGGCGCTTCGGCTCCACGCAGCTGCAGTACGTGATCCCCGACGTGATCGTGCGCAAGGTGCGCGGTCAGTGGAACGTGCAGCTGAATCCCGCCATCATCCCCAAGGTGCGCCTGAACCAGGTCTACGCCGAGCTGTTCCAGCGCCACAAGCGCGGCGGCCAGAACGCCGAGATGGCCACGCACCTGCAGGAGGCCAAGTGGACGATGCGCAACGTGGAGCAGCGCTTCTCCACCATCCTCAGCGTGGCCGAGGCCATCGTGTCGCGCCAGAAGCACTTCCTCGAGTTCGGAGCGATGGCGATGAAGCCGCTGGGCCTGCGCGAGATCGCGGACGAGCTGGGCCTGCACGAGTCCACCGTGTCCCGCGTGACCAACAACAAGTACATGGCCACGCCGATCGGCGTGTTCGAGCTGAAGTACTTCTTCTCGCGCGCCATGACCACGGCCAGCGGCGGCGCCTGCTCGGGCACCGCCATCCGCGGCCTGATCAAGGACATCATCGAGGCCGAGGCGCCCACCGCGCCGCTGTCGGACGCCGAGATCGCGCGCCAGCTGGCCACGCAGGGCCTGCAGGTGGCCCGCCGCACCGTCACCAAGTATCGCCAGCTGCTCAAGATCGAGGCGGTCGAGCGTCGCCGCCGCCACGCACCGTCCTGAGCGACAGCGTCTGAGTTCACCCGCCCCCGACCGTACAGTGGGGGCCCGTGCGTCGCCCGCGGCCGAGCTCCGGCTCGTCGCCGGCGACGTTTTCATGTCCGAGAGTCCGTCATCGTCGTCCTCACCGTCCTCACCGTCCTGAGCGTGGCCCTCGCGGCCTTTGTCGTGGCGCTTGCCGGTCGCCTGCGCGCGGCGTCGGCCCACATCGCCGAGCTTCGGGCCCAGCGCGACCGCGATGTCGAGACGATTGCCAAGGCTCGCGAGGAGGCGACCCGGATGACTTCCACTGCCGACGAACTGACGCGCACGCAGACCGCGCTGGCCGATGCCCAGGCCGCGCTGGCGGCCGTGCGCGCGGAGCGCGACGGCGCGCTCCATGACGCCGAGGCCGCGCACCGCCAGCGCCACGCGTTCCTGGCCGGGCTCGCGCACGACCTGCGCAATCCGCTCGCGCCGCTGTCCAACGGCATCGAGCTCCTGCGCCTGACCGACAACGACCCGAACGGCCGGCTGCGCACGCGCGGCATCATGGAGCGCCAGGTGGGGCACCTGATGCGCATCGCCGACGAGCTGTCCGACCTGGCCCGGCTGTCCAGCGAGAAGGCCACGCTGCAGCAGGCCCCGTTCGACCTGATGGGGGTGCTGCGCGGGCTGGAAGACAGGCTGGCGCCGGCGCTGCTGGCCCAGGATATGAGCCTTCAGCTGGACGCCGGCCCCGAGCCGCTGCCGCGCCTGCGTGGCGACGCCCAGCGCGTGGCCCAGGCCGTGGGCCACCTGGTCGACGACATCATGCGGCACGCCGAACGCGGCAGCACGATCCGCATCGCGGCGGGCCTGGACGGCGCCACGCTGGCGCTGGCCATCGCCACGGTTGCCGACGCCGACGCGCCCCCGGCACAGGCCGCCGCGCCGATGGAGGACGTCGACGTCGCTGCCCTGGGGCTGGGCGTCGCGCTCGCCCTTCAACTGGCCACGCTGCACGGAGGCGGCGTAGCGGCACAGCGCCCGCCGGGCATGCACCGCGTGCGTTTTCGCATGACCCTGCCGGTGGATGCCGAGCTGGCCGCCAGCGCCGGCGCGACCGCCGCCAGTCCCACGTTGCCGGTCAACGGCAAGCCCGCGCTGTCGGTGCTGCTGGCCGACGACAACGTCGACTTCTCGCACAGCTTCGGCACGATGCTGGAGCTGCTGGGCCATCGCGTGGAGGTGGTGCACGACGGCCTCGCCGCGGTCGCCGCCATCGTGAGTTCGCGGCCCGACATCGCCTTCGTCGACATCGGCATGCCCTCGCTCGACGGCGTGGAGACGGTGCGTCGCGTACGAGGGCAGGGCAACACGCAGGACGTGCTGCTGGTGGCCGTCACCGGCCGTGGCGGCGCGGAGGATCGTGCGCGCGCTGCCGAGGCCGGGTTCGACCGCTACCTGGTCAAGCCGTTCGCGATGCAGGACGTGCTCGACGCGCTCGACACCGCACAGGCGGTGCGCAGCGGCGCGGTGGCGCGCGCGCCGGGAGGCTTCGCCTCCGACCGCACCGCCTGAGGTCGAGGCGGGCTCCGAACTGCTGGGCATGGACGTTGCCGCCTGAAAGGCGAGGGCGCTCCAGTCGGGGCGCCGAGCCCATCAGGAGAACGATCGATGTCCCAGCGCCAGACTCCCGCCCATCACGCGACGAACGGCTCAGCCGACTCGGCCAGAGCCAGTGCCGGTGCAGGCAGCGTGCCTTCGCCGTCCGATACCGGATTGCCCCCGCTGACGCCGCCGTCGCCGCCCGCGCCGTCGCCGATGGCGCCGCCACCCGCCCCCGTGGACGACCCATCGCCCACCGCCACGCCACCGGCGCCGGTGGGCGAACCGCCACGCACACGGCCGCCCGCGTCTCTCACCACCGTGTGAATGAAGTGCAGCTTGCGGACCGCTGGCTTGGAGAGGACGAACGGGTAGAAGTCGGGCTCGCCCATGCTGCGCGTGACCTCGTTGAGCGCGCCGGTGAGCTCGATCCAGCCGTTGACCACCGACAGGAACGCCAGGTCGTCGGGTGACGGCACGGCATCGGCCGCGCCCTCGGCGGCCAGCACCTGCGGGGTGAACGCCTCGTACTGGATCTCGTCGTGGTGCGCCACCAGGCCGAAGCTGCGCGCCGTATCGAGCGCGTCGATCATGTGCAGGTAGTGGGCCCAGGTCTCGGCCCAGTCCTCGTAGGGATGGGCCGT
>JBBQYL010000218.1:0-8169 GCA_038208735.1 Burkholderiales bacterium | reverse complement strand
CTCAAGATCATGATCGAGGCGTTCGTCAACCATCGTCGCGAGGTCGACACGCGTCGCACGGTTTTAGAGCTCAAGAAGGCGCGCGACCGCGGCCACGTGCTCGAAGGCCTGGCCGTGGCGCTGGCCAACATCGACGACTTCATCGCGTTGATCAAGGAATCGCCCACCCCGCCGGTGGCCAAGACGGCGCTGATGGCGCGCGGCTGGGATTCGTCGCTGGTGCGCGAGATGCTCGATCGCGCCACGGGCGACGCCCCCGGCGGCGCCGCGTCGTTCCGCCCCGACGGCCTGCCCGACCACTACGGCCTGCAGCCCGACGGCCTGTACCGCCTGTCCGACACGCAGGCGCAGGAAATCCTGCAGATGCGGCTGCAGCGCCTCACCGGCCTGGAGCAGGACAAGATCGTCGGCGAGTACAAGGAGGTCATGGCCGAGATCGCCAACCTGCTCGACATCCTGGCGAAGAAGGAACGCGTCACCACGATCATTTCCGACGAGCTGTTGAAGCTGAAGGAAGAGTTCGGCACCACCAAGCTGGCCGTGCGCCGCAGCCACATCGAGCACAACGTGCAGGAGCTCGGCACCGAGGACCTGATCACGCCCACCGACATGGTGGTCACGCTGAGCCACACCGGCTACTTCAAGAGCCAGCCGCTGGCCGAGTACCGTTCGCAGCGCCGCGGCGGCCGCGGCAAGCAGGCCACGCAGACGAAGGAAGACGACTGGGTCGACCAGCTGTTCATCGCCAACACGCACGACTGGATCCTGTGCTTCTCCGACGCCGGCCGCGTGTACTGGCTCAAGGTATGGGAAGTGCCGCAGGGCGGCCGCAATTCGCGCGGCAAGCCCATCGTCAACATGTTCCCGCTGCAGAAGGACGAGAAGATCACCGTGGTGCTGCCGCTCACCGGCGAGTTCCGCACCTTCCCTGCGAATCATTTCATCTTCATGGCCACCGCGCTGGGCACCGTCAAGAAGACGCCGCTGGACGACTTCAGCAATCCGCGCAAGGCCGGCATCATCGCGGTCACCCTGGACGACGGCGACCACCTGATCGGCGCCGCGCTCACCGACGGCCAGCACGACGTGATGCTGTTCTCCGACGGCGGCAAGGCCGTGCGCTTCGACGAGGCCGACGTGACGCCGCACGGCCGCACCTCCCGCGGCGTCAGGGGCATGGCGCTCAAGCCCGACCAGACGGTCATCGCCATGCTCGTGGCCGAGGACGAGACGCAGAGCGTGCTCACCGCCACCGAGAACGGCTACGGCAAGCGCACCTCGATCGTCGAGTACACGCGCCACGGCCGCGGCACGAATGGAATGATCGCCATCCAGCAGAGCGAGCGCAACGGCAAGGTCGTCGCCGCCACGCTGGTGCGTCCGAACGACGAGATCATGCTCATCACCGACAAGGGCGTCCTGGTGCGCACGCGCATCAGCGAGGTTCGCGAGCTCGGACGCGCAACGCAGGGCGTCACGCTGATCGCGCTGGACGACGGCTCCAAGCTGTCGGGGCTGCAGCGCATCGTCGAGAACGACGCCAACATGGAAGCGGCCGCCGACGCCACCGACGGGACGGACGGCGACACGTCGGCGGACGGCACCGACACTGCGGCCTGACGCGATGGCGGACACCCCCCGACCCTGGAACTTTGCGGCAGGTCCGGCCGCCATTCCCGAGGCCGTGCTGCGCGAGGCCGCGGCCGACATGCTCGACTGGCATGGCTGCGGCGTCGGCGTGATGGAGATGAGCCATCGCGGCAAGGAGTTCATGCAGATCGCGGCCGAGGCACTGGCCGACCTGCGCGAGCTGCTGGCCGTGCCTGCCAACTTCCGCATCCTGTTCATGCAGGGCGGCGGCCTGGGCGAGAACGCCATCGTGCCGATGAACCTGTCGCGCGGCGGGCTGGTCGACGTCGTGCAGACCGGCGGCTGGTCCACGAAGTCCATCGCCGAGGCGCGCCGCTACGCGGACGTGGCCGTGGCCGCCACCAACGCGGGCAGCGTCGACAGCGCGATCCCCGACCCGTCCACGTGGACGATCCGGCCGGGCGCGTCGTACGTGCACACCTGCACCAACGAGACGGTGGACGGCATCGAGTTCCACACGTTGCCCGACCTGAAGGCCCTGGGCAGCGACGCGCCGCTGGTGATCGACTGCTCGTCGCACATCCTCTCGCGCACCATCGACTGGTCGCGCGTGGGCCTGGCCTTCGCCGGCGCGCAGAAAAACATCGGCCCGGCGGGCCTCACCATCGTCATCGTGCGCGACGACCTGCTGGGCCACGCCCTGCCCGTCACGCCCTCGGTGTTCGACTACAAGGTGGTGGCCGAGCACGATTCCATGTTCAACACCCCGCCCACCTGGGCCATCTACATCGCCGGCCTCACCTTCAAGTGGATCAAGGCGCAGGGCGGCTTGGCCGCGATGGACGCGCGCGCGGCCGCGAAGTCGGCGCTGCTGTACGCGGCCATCGACGCAACCGACGTGTTCGTCAACCGCGTGGCAGCTCACTCGCGCTCGCGCATGAACGTGCCGTTCTGGCTGCGCGACGAGTCGCTGAACGACGCCTTCCTGGCCGGTGCCAGGGAGCGAGGGCTGCTCGCGCTGAAGGGGCACAAGAGCGTGGGCGGCATGCGCGCCTCGCTCTACAACGCGATGCCCGTAGAAGGCGCGCAGGCCCTGGTTTCCTACCTCGACGAATTCGCCGCACGCCATGGCTGAGAACGACACCCCCAACCCCGACCTGCTGGCCCTGCGCGTGCAGATCGACGCCCTCGACCGCGAGCTGCTGGCCGCGCTCAACCGCCGCGCCGAACTGGCGCGCACCGTGGGCGAGGTCAAGAAGCGCGAGGGCTCCGTGGCCTTCCGTCCCGAGCGCGAGGCGCAGGTCATCGATGGCCTGAAGAACGTCAATCCCGGCCCGCTGAAGACCGAGAGCGTGGCGCCGATCTGGCGCGAGATCATGTCGGCCTGCCGCGCGCTGGAGACGCCCTCGCGCGTGGCCTACCTGGGCCCCGCCGGCACGTTCAGCGAGGAGGCCGCGCTCGGCTACTTCGGGTCGTCCATCGTTCGGGTGCCGTGCGCCAGCGTCGACGAGGTGTTCCGCGTCACCACCGCGGGCGCGGCCGACTTCGGCGTGGTGCCGGTCGAGAACTCCACCGAGGGCATGGTGGCACGCTCGCTCGACCAGGTCCTCGTCACGCCGCTGTTCATCATCGGCGAGACCAGCCTGTTCGTGCGCCACAACCTGCTGCGCAAGACGAACACGCTGGAGGGCATCTCGGCCGTCTGCGCGCATCCGCAGGCCCTGGCGCAATGCCACATGTGGCTCAACGACCACCTGCCGCACGCCGAGCGCCGTCCGGTGGCGAGCAACGCCGAGGGCGCGCGCCTGGCCTCGCTCGACCCCACGCTCGCCGCCATCGCCAGCACGCGCGCGGCCAGCGAATACGGACTGCACGTGGTGTCGCCGGCCGTCCAGGACGACGCGAACAACCGCACCCGTTTCGCCATCATCACGCACACCGAGCGCCATCCGGCGCCCAAGGCGTCGGGCCACGACTGCACCAGCCTCGTGGTCACCGTGTCCAACCGTCCCGGCGCGCTGCACGACATGCTCGTGCCGCTGAAGGCCAACGGCGTGTCGATGACCAAGTTCGAGTCGCGCCCAGCCCGCTCGGGCCAGTGGGAGTACTACTTCTACGTCGACATCGCGGGCCACCCCGATCAGCCGCACGTGCACGCCGCGCTCGACGAGCTGCGCAAGGTGTGCGGGTTCTTCAAGATCCTGGGCACGTATCCGGTCGACGTGCACTGAGCGGGCTCGGGTCTTGTTGCCGGTCGGGGCTCTACTGGTGATCGGGCCGAAGGCCTCGGTTGCATCGGCCCGTGCCGCATGCGGCCGCTCGACCCCGCGGCCGAGGCGGCCTGAGCGCGGATCAGACCGCGAAGTCTTCGAGCTTGCGGCCGGCGGCCAGCGCCGCCGTGAGCCAGCGCGGTTTGAGTCCGCGGCCCGTCCACTGGTTGCCCTGGTCGTCCTTGTACTTGGCAGCGACGGCCTTGCGTTCGGTGCCGTCCAGCTTGAGGCCGGCCTTGCGGGCACGCGCCGGGGCGGCGAGGTCATCGCCGGTGAGGCCGTGTTCGGCCATGATCCTGCGAATCTCGTCGATCGCGTCCTGTCGCCCTTTTGAATTCAGTTGAGCGATTTGTCTCTCGAGATCGGCCTTTTGCCGAATCAGCTGCTGCAGGTCTGCCATACCCATCCTTGAAGTGGAGGCCGGGTCGAATATGCCCAGTTCCAACCGAGTTTAGCCGCGGAACCCTTTCCGGTGCGCGTCGTTCATCCGCCTCGAACGACCGCTGGGAAAATGTAATTCACCGGCCGCGGCATGCCCTGCCGCAGGGTTTGCGGTGAAACCCCTTCCAGGTTGTGCAAAAATTGCTCTATGGCCCGCGTTTGCGTGGTCTTGTCGCCCGCGCCCGACCGCGCCGCTCGAATAACTGTTACTTTTGTAACCTCAGTTTCCGAGCGGCCTGGCACGGATGTCGTGTCGACCGAGTCGTCGGGAATGAATTCCGTTGCGCAAATATGTCCGCGCGGCGGGTTTCAGCGGTTCGACATGCTTTGATCTCAAATAGAAAAGATTCCAGATGTTCAGGCAGCTTGGGCTGATCGGTTGCGGTTTGATGGGGGGCTCGTTCGCCCTGGCGCTGAAGCGCGCCGGCCTCGTGAAGCACGTGGTGGGCTACAGCAAGTCGCCGTCCACGGTCATCACCGCGCAGAAGATGGGCGTCATCGACCAGATGGCCGAGTCGGCGCTGATGGCCGTGTCGGGCGCCGACATCGTGCTGATCGCCGTGCCGGTGGCCGCCACCGAGGCCACGCTGCGCGCCATCCGCCACCTGGTGCACCCCAACACGCTGTTCATGGACGTGGGCAGCACCAAGGGCAACGTGGTGGAGGCCGCGCGCCGCGTGCTGCGCGAGCGCCTGCCCAGCTTCGTGCCGGCGCACCCCATCGCGGGCAAGGAAGTGGCCGGCATCACGCACGCGGACGCCACGCTGTACCAGGACTGCCAGGTGGTGCTCACGCCGGTGCTCGAGACCGACATGAACCTCATCGAGCGCGCCCGCGCCGCGTGGACGGGCATCGGCGCGCACGTGCGCGTGATGACGCCCGACGCGCACGACGCCGCGTTCGCCGCCGTCAGCCACCTGCCGCACCTGCTCGCGTTCGCGGCCTATCTCGGCGTGGCACACCAGCCCGAGGGCGCGCAGTTCCTCGACCTGGCAGGCCCGGGCTTCCGCGACTTCACGCGCATCGCCGCCAGCGACCCCGCCGTCTGGCGCGACGTGCTGCTGGCCAACCGCGCGCAGGTGCTCGCGCAGGCGGAGCTGTTCAAGACGCAGCTCTACAAGTTCGAGTCGGCCATGCGCGAAGGCAAGGCCGACGCCATCGAGGCCCTGATCAAGGAAGCCGCTGCGGGTCGCGCGAACTGGAAGAAATGACGGCCCCGTCGCTGCCTCCCAAGGGGGAGCTCGGTTAGGCTCGGGTACGGCCCTCGCTTCCCGAGGCCACGTCCTCCTCGTCACTCAGTCAGCCAGCATGTACGCGATCCCCTTCCTCGACCTCCCGCCCCTTCGCTCGGCCGCCGGCCGCGTGCGCCTGCCGGGTTCCAAGAGCATCTCCAACCGCGTGCTGCTGCTGGCCGGCCTGGCCGCCGGCACGACGGCGGTGCACGACCTGCTGGACTCCGACGACACCCGCGTGATGCTGGCCGCGCTCGAGACGCTGGGTTGCGGGCTGCGCCGCGACGGCGCCGTGCTGCACGTCACCGGCATCGGCGGCGTCCTCACGAACCAACAGGCGAAGCTGTTCCTGGGCAACGCCGGCACGGCCATGCGTCCCCTCACCGCGGCGCTGGCGATGCTGGCCACGCTGCAGGGCGGCGAGTTCGATCTTTCGGGCGTGCCCCGCATGCACGAGCGCCCCATCGGCGACCTGGTGGACGCGCTGCGCCAACTGGGCTGCCCCGTGCAATATCTGGGCAACGCCGGCTACCCGCCGCTGCGCGTGGGCAACGGCCGGCCCGCGCCGGTGTCCACGCACGAGCCGGTGCGCGTGCGAGGCGACGTGTCCAGCCAGTTCCTCACCGCGCTGCTGCTGGCCCTGCCGCTGGCCACCTCCGAGCGCGCGGTCACGATCGCCGTCGACGGCGAGCTCATCTCCAAGCCCTACATCGACATCACGCTGAACCTGCTGGCGCGCTTCGGCATCGTGGTCCAACGCGACCCGCAGCATCCGTACGCATCGTTCACGCTGCCGCGCGGCTCGCAGTACCGCTCGCCGGGGAACATCCACGTGGAGGCCGACGCCTCGTCCGCCTCGTACTTCGTGGCGCTGGGCGCGCTGGCAGGCATCGATGCGCCGGTGCGCATCGAGGGCGTTGGCCTCGATTCGATCCAGGGCGACATCCGCTTCGTCGACGCCGCCCGGGCCATGGGCGCGCAGGTGGACGGCGGCGCCGGCTGGCTGGAGGTGCGCCGCGGCGCGTGGCCGCTCAAGGCCATCACGCTCGACTGCAACCACATCCCCGACGCCGCGATGACGCTGGCCGTGATGGCGCTGTATGCCGACGGCACCACCCGCCTCACCAACATCGCCAGCTGGCGCGTGAAGGAGACCGACCGCATCGCCGCGATGGCCGCCGAACTGCGCAAGATGGGCGGCACGGTGGTCGAAGGTGCCGACTTCATCGAGGTGAGCCCGCCCGCGTCGCCCGCGCACTGGCTGCCCGGCGTCATCCACACCTACGACGACCATCGCATGGCCATGTGCCTGTCGCTGGCCGCGTTCAACCCCCTCGCCGGCGCCACGCCGCCGCGCCCGGTGCGCATCCTCGACCCGCAGTGCGTGGCCAAGACCTTTCCCGACTACTTCGAGGCCCTGTTCGGCCTGGCGAGCGTGGCCGAGACCGACATCCCGGTCATCGCCATCGACGGGCCCACCGCGTCAGGCAAGGGCACGCTGGCCTCCGAGGTGGCGCGCCGCCTGGGCTACGCGCTGCTCGACTCCGGCGCGCTCTACCGCGCCACGGCGCTGGCGGTGCAGCAGGCGGGCGTCGACCCGGACGACGCGGCCGCCGTGGCCGCGCTGGCCGGCCAGCTCGACCTGCGCTTCGAGGCCGACCGCGCCTTCCTGGCGGGCCAGGACGTCACCGACGCGCTGCGCCTGGAAGAGACCGGCAGCCTGGCCTCGCGCGTGTCGGTGCACCCGGCCGTTCGCCAGGCGCTGCACGGCTTGCAGCTGGCGTTCCGGCGCCTGCCCGGCCTGGTGGCCGATGGCCGCGACATGGGCACGGTGGTGTTTCCCGGCGCAGCGTTGAAGGTGTTCCTCACCGCCAGCGTCGAGAAGCGGGCCGCCCGCCGGCATGACCAATTGATTTCGCGGGGTATTCCTGCTAATATCGACAGTCTTCTCGCGGCCCTCCGGGCGCGTGACGAACGCGACCAGAATCGCGCCGTCGCGCCCTTGAAGCCGGCGGAGGATGCGGTCTTGCTCGACAACTCCGGCATGTCCATCGACGAAGGCGTCGAGGCCGTGCTCGAAGCCTGGGACAAGCGCCGCATGTAGTCCCCCCGGCCGCCGCAACGCGGCCAACAGCCCGTCGCCGGTTTCCCACGCGCCCTCGCAGGCGTCGCCGGAAACGTCGAACCGAGACTCCCCGTCCGGTTCGGGGCGACGACAGTCCCACCCTAACCCTGCGCCCTCACCGGGTCGCAATCAGCCGGCAGCGCTCGTCGTTTCGTCCGCCTTCGCCGGCCCTCAGGAAATACAAATGCCCAAGACCCAAGCCATCACCGACTTCGCGCCCGATTCCTTCGCAGCGATGTTCGAAGAGTCGCTCAAGACGAGCGAAATGCGCTCCGGCGAAGTCATCACTGCCGAAGTGGTGCGCATCGATCACAGCTTCGTCGTCGTCAACGCCGGCCTGAAGTCCGAAGCCTACGTGCCCATCGACGAGTTCAAGAACGATCAAGGCGAAGTCGAAGTCCAGATCGGTGACTTCGTTTCCGTCGCGATCGACGCCGTCGAAAACGGCTACGGCGACACCATCCTGTCGCGCGACAAGGCCAAGCGCCTGGCCTCGTGGCTGTCGCTCGAG
>JBBQYL010000217.1:0-8176 GCA_038208735.1 Burkholderiales bacterium | reverse complement strand
CCACCGTGCGCTGGGACGCCTGCATGGACGCCGTGGCCGAGCGCCGGCCCGACGCCGTGCTGGAGGTGGGGCCCGGCACCACGCTCGCGCGGCTGTGGCAGGAGCGGCATCCGGCGGTGCCGGTGCGCTCGTGCGACGAGTTCGCGAGCGCCGCGCAGGTGTTGGAGTGGGTGGCGTCGGCGACCCGGCGCTGACCATCGTCTATCCCTGCGGCGGCGGAAGCCGAGCGATCGGCGCTAAGCTGCGCGACATTCGTCCGCCAGACCCCTTCCGCCGAAAGCCGTCCTTGACCTCCCAGCCGCCCGCGCCGCCCGCCTCGCCTCCGAAGTTCCATGCCGGCGGCCTCGTCAACGGCGCGGTCGTCCTGGGGCTGCTGTACTTCGGGCGCGAGGTGCTGGTGCCGATCACGCTGGCCGTCATCCTGAGCCTGCTGATCGCGCCGCTGGTGCGCAAGCTGCGCCGCGTCGTGCGCTCGCAGGTGACAGCCGTGCTGGGCGCGGTCTTCGTGCTCACGATCCTGGCGGGCGGGCTGGCCACGGTCATCGTCTCGCAGGTGGTCGCGATGGCCGAGGGGCTGCCGCACTACGAATCGACGATCCGCGACAAGCTCCAGACGGTGCAGAGCATCACGCTCGGCCGGGTGATGCAGGGCGAGGCGGGTCGCATGATGAGCCGGCTGGGCCAGGACGCCGCGGCGGCGTCGACGCCTGAGCGTGCCACGCTGCAGGGCGCGCCGCTGACGGCGTCGGGCGCGGTGCCGGTGGAGGTGCGGCCGCGACCGCAGACGCCGGTGGAGGTGATCTCGCACCTGTTCTCCTCGATCTGGGGCCCGCTGGGCCGCGCCAGCATCGTGCTGATCGTGATGGTGTTCGTGCTGCTGGAGCACGAAGCGCTGCGCGACCGCTTCATCCGGCTGCTGGGCGGCTCCGACCTGCGCCGCACCACGCAGGCCTTCAACGACGCGGGCGAGCGGCTGTCGCGCTTCTTCGTCTCGCAGCTGGCGGTCAACGTGGGCGTGGGCGTGGCCGTCTGGCTGGGCCTGATGCTGGTGGGACTGCCGCACGCGCTGCTGTGGGCGGTGCTCACGGCGCTGTTGCGGTTCGTGCCCTACGTGGGCGTGTTCGTCGCCGCGGGCAGCGCCGCGCTCATGTCGGCCGCGGTCGACCCCGGCTGGACGCTCACGCTGGAGGTGCTGGGCCTGTTCGCCGCGGTCGAACTGCTGTCGTCGCAGGTGGTGGAACCCCAGCTGTACGGCCACAGCACGGGGCTGTCGCCGTTGTCGGTGGTGGTGGCGGCCATCTTCTGGAGCTGGATCTGGGGGCCCATCGGCCTGCTGGTGTCCACGCCGCTGACGCTGTGCCTGGTGGTGGCCGGCCGCCACCTCAAGGCCCTGGCCTTCCTCGACGTGCTGCTGGGCGACACCCCCGCGCTGTCGATGTCGGAAAGCTTCTACCAGCGCGCGATCTCTGGCGACCACGAGGAGATCGTGGCAGCGGCGCACACGTATCTCAAGCGCAAGTCGTTCGCGCGCTACTGCGACAGGATCCTGATGCCCGCGCTGCAGCTGGCCAGCGCCGACCTGGGCAAGCACAGCATCACGCCGCAGCAGCAGGCGACGGTCAAGGGCACGATCGCCCGCGTCATCGAGTCGCTGGGCACCGACGGCTGCCGACCCACCCGGCGCAGCCGCCGCGGGTCGGTGCTGGACGACACCAGCATCGGCGCGCACCTGCGCCAGCAGCGCGAGAACGTCATCGGCCACTGGCAGGGTCCGCTGGTGGTGCCGCCGGGCTCGGTGGCGCTGTGCCTGGGCCTGGGCTCCATGCGCGACGACCTGGTCACCGAGCTGCTGGTGCGCATCCTGCGCACGCAGGACATCGACGCGCGCCACCTGTCGCTGGACGATCTTGCCCATGGGCCGCCGCCGGGCGCGAGCATCGGCGCCGTGGCGATGCTGTTCATCGTCACCGCGGCGCCGGCCGACGAGTGGCCGCGCATCGCCGAGAGCCTGCCGGGCTTGCGCAAGCGCTACGCTGACGCGGTCTTCGTGGGCCTGCTGTCCGAGGGCGAGTTCGCTCCTGCGGATGAGGCGTTGGACCTCGTCGTGCGCTCGTTCGAAGAGGCCTCCGCCGAGGCCGCCGTCCGTTACAGCAAGACACCAGCCGCTTGAAGCGCGCGTGCGAAATCGCCGCTCGAATGCGGTTGACAGGGCATCGCCGGCTGGGCGCGGCGGGGGCAAACCGGCGATACTGAGGCGAGCTAATCCCCGCACCCTCGGCTGCCGCACGGCAGCGCCGGAACCTTCGAATGTCCGCACGCAAATCCGGTCCGATCGACTACAACTCGCTGCCCGAGATGCTGCGTCCGCTGGCCGAGCGCAGCGAGATCCGCCGCTTCCGCAAGGGCGCGCTGGTGCTCGACGAAGGCGATCGCGGCGACGCGCTGCTCATCATCCTGGCCGGAGAGCTGCGCGCCTTCACCGGCAGCGACACCGGCCGCCACGTCACCTACGGGCTGTTCGGCCCGGGCGACTACCTCGGCGAGATGGGACTCGACGGCGGCGCCCGCATGGCCAGCGTCGAGGCGCTGTCCGACACCACCTGCGCCTACGTCGAGAAGGCCACGCTGACGCAGTACATCGGCGAGCGTCCGCAGTTCGCGTTCGAGCTCATCGCCAAGGTGATCCAGCGCGCCCGGGTGGCCACGCTGGCCGCCAGCCAGTACGCGCTCAACGACGCCTACGGCCGCCTCAAGCGCTGGCTCGATGCGGTGGCGCAGGCGCAGTTCGACGGCACGCGCCTGGTGCGCGAGCCGCTGGCCGAGATCGATCTCCCGCAGCGCCTGGGCTGCTCGCAGGAGATGGCCGGCAGCATCCTGCGCGACCTCGAGCACGCGGCCATCATCTCGCTGGAGGATGGCCGCCTGCGCGTCCTCAGAGAGCTGCCGAGTCACTGGTAGTCGAGGGGTCTGGCATTGCCGCCGAATACGGCGGAGATGCCAGACCCCTCGCGCTTCAGCCGAGGAACAGCTTGTAGACCGGGTTGTCGGTCTCTTCCACCCACGGGAACGCGAGCGTGGCCAGGAAGGTGGCGAGCGCCTTCGCGTCCTTGGTCGGCACCACCAGGCCGACCAGGATGCGGCCGTAGTCGGCGCCCTGGTTGCGGTAGTGGAACAGCGTGATGTTCCAGTCCGGGTGCATCGAGTTCAGGAAGCGCATCAGCGCGCCCGGGCGCTCGGGGAACTCGAAGCGGAACAGGCGTTCGCCGGCGGCCAGTTCGCTGCGCCCGCCCACCATGTGGCGGACGTGCTCCTTGGCCAGTTCGTCGCCGGTCAGGTTGGCGGTGGGGAAGCCGTGGCGCTCGAAGTGGCGGGCGATCTTCTCGGCCTCGTCGCGCTTCGCGATGGAGATGCCCACGAACACGTGCGCCTTGTCGGCGTGCGAGATGCGGTAGTTGAACTCGGTGACCTGGCGCGGCGCGCTGCCCGGCGGCCCGATGAGCTCGCAGAAGCGGCGGAAGCTGCCGCGCTCCTCGGGCACCGTCACCGCGTAGAGCGCCTCGCGCTGCTCGCCGAACTCGGCGCGCTCGGCCACGAAGCGCAGGCGGTCGAAGTTCATGTTCGCGCCGCAGGTGATGGCCACGAACGTCTTGCCCTTGAGCTTGTGCGTCTCGACGTACTGCTTGATCGCGGCCACGCCCAGCGCGCCGGCGGGCTCGAGGATGCTGCGGGTGTCCTGGAACACGTCCTTGATGGCGGCGCAGGCGGCGTCGGTGTCCACCGTCATGAACTCGTCGACCAGCGCGCGCGTGATGCGGAAGGTCTCGGCGCCCACCAGCTTCACCGCGGTGCCGTCGGAAAACAGGCCCACGTCGGTGAGCGTGACGCGCCTGCCCTTGCGCACGGACTGGATCATGGCGTCGGAGTCGGCCGCCTGCACGCCGATGACCTTCACCTCGGGCCGCAGCGCCTTGATGTAGGCCGCCACGCCGGAGATGAGGCCGCCGCCGCCGATGGCCACGAACACCGCGTCGATGGGCCCCTGGTGCTGGCGCAGCACCTCCATGGCGACGGTGCCCTGGCCGGCGATCACGTCGGGATCGTCGAACGGATGCACGAAGGTCAGGTTCTCGTCCTTCTCGATCTCCAGCGCGTGGCCGTAGGCGTCGGAGTAGCTGTCGCCGTGCAGCACCACCTCGCCGCCCAACGCGTGCACCGCGTCGACCTTGAGCTTGGGCGTGGTCACCGGCATCACGATCACGGCGCGCACGCCCAGGCGCTTGGCGCCCAGCGCGACGCCCTGCGCGTGGTTGCCCGCGGACGCGCAGATCACGCCGCGCTGCAGCGCCGCGGGCGCCAGGTTGATCATCTTGTTGTACGCGCCGCGCAGCTTGAAGCTGAACACGGACTGCGTGTCCTCGCGCTTGAGCAGCACCTGGTTGCCCAGGCGGCGCGACAGGTTGCGGGCGGGCTCGAGCGGGGTCTCGACGGCCACGTCGTACACGCGGGCGGTGAGGATGCGGCGCAGGTAGTCGCCGGCGATCGCCTGGGCGGCGCGGGACAGTGGGGCCGCGGGCGTGATCCCCGCGATGCCGGACGAGCGCCCCGTGTCGGCATCGGAAGAAGATTCACGCGGAGGGCGTGCGGCGGCCATCGGGAGCTCCTGTCGCAGGGTTGGGCAGAGCCGGCGGATCATACGGCCCCGTGCGAGGGCTGGCTTCTCGATGCGACAACGGATGCCACGCCAGGTGCGAAAGTGGCGCCACAAAAGAAAAGGCCCAAAGCTTCACAGCTCTGGGCCTGAATCCACCAGTTTTAAGGAGGTGGAGGAGACAACTTGCAGTCGGTGCGGGAGGGTTCCTGCGGAGGTGAATCCGTCTTCCGGAGGGGCTTGCCGCACCGACAATGAAGTCAGTCTATATCAGGGGTTGTTGCACCGCAATATATCTTCGCTGCCCTCTGTAGGGAGGGGTCTCAAATGTCCGTCCGAGGTGCAAAAAGCACGGTCGTGCACCAACTTGGTCAGCGATTTGCAATCTCATGAGGCGGCCAGGGAGGTGCAAGCGTTGCACAATCCAGACGGTCGGGCTGCGGAGCCCTGTGATTTCCGGAAACGACAACCATGGAATGCACGATCAACTGGCTGCCCTCCACCGGCATGGCCTTCTCGGCCGAGACCGGCAGCGGCCACCTGCTCATGATGGACGGCGCGCCGGACGGCGGCGGCCGCAACCTAGCGCCGCGGCCGATGGAGACGTTGCTGGCGGGCGCCGGCGGCTGCACCGCCTACGACGTCGTGCTGATCCTCAAGCGCGGCCGCCACGCGGTCACGGGCTGCCAGGTCAAGGCCACCGCGGAGCGCGCGCACGAGGATCCGAAGGTGTTCACGAAGCTGCATCTGCACTTCGTGGTCAGCGGCAAGGCCGTGGCGCCGGTGGCCGTGGAGCGGGCGATCGCGCTGTCGCACGAGAAGTACTGCTCGGCCACGGTGATGCTGGGCAAGACGGCCGAGATCACCACGAGCTTCGAGATCGTCGAAGCCTGAGGCCCGCGCATCAGAGGTAGTGCGCGGTGCCCGTCATCAGCCTGGCGGCCAGGCGCATCGCGCCGCGCACCGGCGCCGGCAGCTCGACGCCGCCGGCCTGCTGCGCCGCCACGGCGTGCTCGCCCTCGTCGATGCGCATCTGGTGGACGATGGCGCGCGACTCGACGTCGGCCTCCGGCAGCCGCTCGAGATGGCTCTCCAGGTGGTGTTCGACCTGGCGTTCGGTCTCGACGACGAACCCCAGGCTCACGCGGTCGCCGAGCCGCCCCGCGGCCAGCCCGATCAGGAACGCGCCGCCGTACCAGAGTGGGTTCAGCAGGCTGGCACGGTCGCCCAGCTGGGCGAGCCGCTCCTCGGTCCAGGCGAGGTGATCCACCTCCTCGCGGGCCGCCCGCGCCATCTGCGCCTTCACTTCGGGGTTGGCGGTGGCCAGGGCCTGCGCCTGGTACAGCGCCTGCGCGCACACCTCGCCCACATGGTTCACCCGCATCAGCGCGCCGGACAGCCGCTTCTGGCCGGCGTCCAGCTCGGCGGGTGAATGGCCGGCCGGCGGCAGCGGCGTCGGACGTTCGGCGCGGCTTCCTCCGGACAACGTGCGCAGCGCCACTTCGGCGCCGCAGAGCCAGCGATCGACAAGACTCAGTTCCATGGCGAAACGATAACCGAAGATGTCTGTTCGCCCCTGGCAGCAGGGCCAAGTGACCCCGCAGGTGACGTTGTGTGAGGACAACAGGCCTCTGCGATTTCGGCCGTGTTTCTTTGCGTCGGCAGAGCCCCTCTGGTGCAATACGTGCAGCTTCCGATGAGGTCGCGGCCATTGCGGTGTACCTGCCCAGCCGCGCCGCGACCGGAATCTCTTGTTAACCCTAGGAGATATTCGCAATGAAAAAGTCGCTGCTCGCTCTCGCAGTGCTCACCGCCGTCAGCGGCGCCGCATCCGCTCAATCGTCGGTCACGCTCTACGGCAAGGTCGACCTGGGCATGGTCTACGACACCGGCAACGCTGGCCACTCGGTGCGCCTCGCGTCCGGCGTGACCGGTGGTTCGCGTATCGGCTTCAAGGGTGTTGAAGACCTCGGCGGCGGCACCAAGTTCTCGTTCCAACTGGAAACTGGTTTCTGCGCCGACAGCGCCTCCGCGCAGTCCACCAACGTCACGAACAACGGCGCCGTCGTCGGCACCACTGGCGTGCCCAACTTCTGCACGGGCAGCAACAACTTCATGGGCCGCCAGGCTCACGGCGACCTGACCGGTTCGTACGGAGCGTTGAGCGCCGGCCGCCAGTACAGCCTCGGCTTCAACAACCTGGCCACGATCGACCCGTTCGGCGCCGGTTTTGCTGGCCAGACCAACAACGTGAGCGCCGCCACGGGCATCTACCTGATGGATCCGTCGGGCATCCGCCTGAACAACTCGGTCACGTACTCCACCCCGAACATCGCCGGCTTCACCGGCTCGTTCGAGACGGCGTTCGGCGAGCAGACGGGCAACTGGCAAGGCGGCCGCGAAACGGGCGCTGGCCTGAACTACGCGTCGGGCCCCGCTTACGCCGGCGTGACGTACTACAACCAGAGCAACGCTGCGGGCAACGCCCCGGCCAAGAAGGTCCTGACCTTCGGTGGCACGTTCGACCTGGGTGTCGTCAAGCTCCATGCCATGGGCCAGAAGGTCTCCGGCACCGCCGCGCTCGATATCCTGAGCTTCATGGGCGGTGTCACGGTTCCCGTGGCTGGCGGCAATTTGTTGGCCTCGTACGTCCACCACAACGACCGTACGAGCCTCAACCGCGATGCCAACCAGTACGGCATCGGCTACCAGTACCCGCTGTCGAAGCGTACTTCGCTGTACACCTCGTACGCCCGCATCACGAACTTCAACGGCGGCAATATCCTGGTCGGCAACGCCACCGAAACCGGCACCGGCAACAAGGGCTTCAACGCCGGCGTCGTCCACAACTTCTGATCGTTTCCCGGCCTTGGCCGGGTGAACCTCAGCTCCCCGCCCCGAGCGGGGCCCCATCAAGGCTCGTCTTCGGACGGGCCTTTTTCATGGGTCATCGTCGGATTGCGGCTTGCGGATTGATGGGTGCGTCGGATTGCGGGGTGTCGGTTTGCGGGGCGTCACTGGGTCAGTCACGACTTACCGGGCAAGTCTCTTTTGTTCGTGTCCCCCGCCGGCCTGCGGCGCGGCTCCTCCTGACCTCATAAAAGAGACTCGCCCGGTTCGTCGTTCCAACCCTGGGCGGCCGGCGGACAACATTCGCCGGGGAAGAAGTCCGCGAATTTGTGAGGTGGTCTTGGCTTCGTCGGGCCGTCGAGGCCGCGACGCAGCCCGCGGCTGGCCGGCTTACACGCGATCGGGCCTGACGCGAATCGCGGATCGGGATGGCGGCGCTACTTTTCGTGATGGACGACCGGCGCCGTCCCGTGATCCTGCGCACAGTCGCAGGATCCAGCGCTGAGAAACCGTCGTTCGCCAGCGTGGATCCTGCGACTGCGCGCAGGATGACCCAGTTGGCGCGGCGCTGACCCGGTTGGCGCGGCGATGACCCGGTTGGCGGGGTGATGACCCAGTTGGCGTAGTGCTGACGCCGTTACCGCGGCGCTGACGCCGTTGACGAGGTGATGACGCTGT
>JBBQYL010000216.1:0-8202 GCA_038208735.1 Burkholderiales bacterium | reverse complement strand
GTGGCCGCGGCCGAGCCCAGGTCGTGCCGCTCGAGCGAGATGCACATCGTCTCGTAGGTCTCCGGGCTGGCGCCGTTGCGCACGTGCTTGGCCAGCAGGTAGTTGGTGACGGCGATGCCGCGATCCTCGCCGGTGGGCGGCGCGGCGGCCCATTGCTGGGTCTGGAAGTCGGAGCGCGTGGATTGCAGCAACGACTTCATCAGCGGCCGATCCTGGCCCTCCGGCGTGAGCTGCGAGACCCGGGCCGCGTGCGGCTGCACGTGGGGCTGCGGTGCCAGCGGCGGCACCCGCAGCGTCAGGTCGGCGGTGGCCGTCGCGTTGTAGCACGTGCCGGCGGGCGCCGAGGACACCAGCAGGTCGACGACGCTGCGCATCGTGTCGCCGGGCTGCTGGTCCGCCACGCCATGGACGGCGATGACGGCGACGCGGGGGATGGACAAGGCGGCTCTCCTCGGTGCGAAGCACCGGGCGGCGGCGCGGCCTGCGGTGCCGCGCCACCTTAGTGATCCGCCGGGGCAGCGTCAAGCCGACGCGGCCCCACAACAGGGGGGCTCAGGCCGCGCCGGCCGCCGCCGCGTCGTCCGACCCGATGGCCCCCAGCTCGCCCGAGGCGCGCGCCTTGCGGCCGTACACGAACTCGAACAGCGGGCTCGCCATCATGGTGGTGACGATGGCCATCAGCACCAGCATCGAGAACAGCGCCGGCCCGATGATGCCCTTCTGCAGGCCGATGTTGATGATGATCAGCTCCATGAGCCCGCGCGAGTTCATCAGCGCGCCGATGCCCAGCGCGGTGCGGTTGTCCTCGCCGGCCAGGCGCGCGGCCAGGTAGCAGGCGCCGCCCTTGGCCACCACCGACGCCACCAGGATGCCCAGCGCGATGAGCACCAGCGAGCCCGAATTGACCATGTCCATGCGCGTGTTCAGCCCCGAGTAGGTGAAGAACATCGGCAGCAGCAGGATCACCGCCAGCGGTTCCACCTTCTTCTTCAGCTCGGCCGCGAACAGCCCGCGCGGCATCACCGCGCCCAGGATGAAGCCGCCGAAGATGGCGTGGATGCCGATGGCGTCCATCAGGAAGGCCGAGAAGCAGAACAGCGCCAGCGTGATGCCCAGAACCGTGAGGCTCATCTCGCCCTCGCGCTCCACGATGCGGCCCAGCGGCGCCAGCAGGCGGCGTCCGAACAGCATGATGAACGCGGCATAGAGCACCGCGCCACCGATGGCCAGGATGGCCACGCCGGGGCCGGCGCCGAAGGTGGCCAGCACGATGGCCAGCACGCACCACGAGCACGCGTCGTCGAACGCGCCGGCCGTGAGCGACAGCGTGCCCAGCGCCGTGTTGGCCAGTCCGCGCTCGTTGATGATGCGGGCCAGCATCGGGAAGGCGGTCAGCGCGATGCAGGCGCCCATGAACAGCGTGGCGTCGACCTGCGAGATGCCCGGCGCGAACAGCCCCGGCACGGTGACCAGGAACGGCGTGATCAGGAAGGCGAAGAAGAACGGCGCGGCGATGCCGGCCAGCGAGACGCCGACCGCGCTGCGCGCCTTCGACTTGAAGTGGTTCAGCTGCAGCGTGGTGCCCACGAGGAACATGTACAGGCCCACGCCCAGCTGCGCGCCGGTGTAGAGCACGTTGCGCGTCTCCTTGGGAAAGATCGCGGCCTGCAGGTCGGGGAAGATCAATCCCAGCAGCGACGGCCCCAGGAACACGCCCGCGATCATCTCGCCCACCACCTGCGGCTGCGCCAGGAACTTGCGGCCGAACCAACCGGCCAGGCGGCACATCAGGAGGATCACGCCCAGCTGCAGGAAGAAGTGGACGCTGAAGTCGCCCGGTGAATACGTCTTGGCGGTCGCGGCCGCGGCGGGGCCATGCCTGGCGAAGATGTCGCCCGCGATGTCGAGGATCCCGTCTATCATGCCACTTGCCATGTCTTCTCCATTCGGAGGTCATTCCGCGCGAAGTCGCGGAACCCACGCCCGCCGCGATGTCGCTCGCCCGCCTGGATCCTGCGACTTCGCGCAGGATGACGGACAGCGGAGCGACTGTGCCAGCGCCCATGGAGTTGTCGAGTCGGGTCGACCGACTTGAGATGACGTACCTACATTCGGTTTGTTAATATGCAGGCACGTAGGTACATCGAGAGAGCGGGATGAAGCTGATCACCAGCCGCGAGTTCAACCGCGACGTGAGCGCGGCCAAGCGCGAGGCGCGCGTCGAGCCGGTGCTCATCACCGACCGCGGCCAGCCCACGCACGTGTTGATGAGCATCGCCGACTTCCGTCGCTTCACGGGCGAGAGCGAGAACATCCTCGAGATCCTGGCCATGCCCGAGCCCGTCGAACTCGAGGTCGACGACCTCTCCGACGGCGCCTGGGATCACCGCGAAAGGATCGAGTGATGTACCTCCTCGATACCGGCGTGGTGCTCGAACTGCGCAAGGCGAAGTCCGGCCATTCCGACCCCGGCCTCGCGGCCTGGGCCGCCACCGTCGCGCGCCAGAAGCTGTTCATCTCGGCGCTGAACCTGCTGGAGATCGAGAACGCCGCGGCCCGGCTGGCGCGCAAGGATCGGGCGGCGGGTCTCGGCGTGCGGCAGTGGATCGACAACCACGTGATGCCGGCGTTCGAAGGCCGCGTGCTGCCCATCGACGCCGCCGTCGTGCGCCGCCGCGCCCAGCTGCCCTACGCCAACACGCGCGACGGCCTGCTGGCTGCCACGGCGCTGGAGCACGGCCTCACCTTCGTCACGCGCAAGGTGAGCGCGTTCCGCGCGGGCCGCGTGAAGCTGCTCAATCCATCGGGCTACAGTGCGCAGCCGGCGGCCGACGAGGACGAGGACTGGGGCCAGGCCGCCCACACCGGCCACCTGTGGCTGAAGAACCTGTACGTGAGAGCGTGATGCAAGAGCCGACCCACAAGCGCCGGATCCTCATCGTCGGCGGCGGCACCGCCGGCTGGCTCGCGGCCGCCTACCTCGCCAAGCACCTGGCGCTGTCGGAGCGCAGCCACCTCGAGGTGACGGTGCTCGAGTCGCCCGACATCGGCATCATCGGCGTGGGCGAGGGCACCTTTCCCACCATCCGCACCACGCTGCAGTTCCTGGGCATCGACGAGCGCCGCTTCATCCGCGAGACCGCGGCCACGTTCAAGCAGGGTATCCGCTTCGTCGACTGGGCCCGCACGCCCACCGGCGGCGCGCACCACGAGTTCCTGCATCCGTTCGAGGCGCCGTTCTACACCGAGGGCACCAGCCTCGTGCCGTACTGGCTGCTGCAGGACGAGGCCGCGCGGCCGCCGTTCGCGCAGGCCGTGACGCTGCAGCAGCGCGTGGCCGAGGCCATGCGCGCACCCAAGCGGGCGCACGAGGCCGCGTATGCCGGCCCCCTGAACTACGCCTATCACTTCGACGCGATCCGCCTGGCCAAGGTGCTGGCCGAGCGCGCGCGGGAGCTCGGGGTGCGCCACGTCGAGGCCACCGTCAGCGGCGTGGTGCGCGACGCCACCGGCGCCGTCGACCGCGTCGACACGCTGCAGCACGGCGCATTCAGGGCCGACCTCTACGTCGACTGCTCGGGCTTCCGCGCCGAGATGATCGGCCAGGCCCCCGGCGCCACGTTCAAGTCGGCGCGCCACCACCTGTTCGCCGACCGCGCGCTCACCTGCAAGCTGCCGACGGACGATCCGGACGCCCCGCTGGAGAGCTGCACCATCGCCACGGCCCACGAGGCCGGGTGGACGTGGGAGATCGGCCTCAACGGCGCGTGCGGCATCGGCTGCGTCTATTCCAGCGACCACATGAGCGACGACCGCGCGGCCGAGATCCTGCGCGGCTATGTCGGTTCGGCCCATGCCGACGTGGCGACGCGGCGAATCCCGTTCGCGGCCGGCTGGCGCGAGAGGCAGTGGGTGAAGAACTGCGTGGCCGTGGGCCTGTCGGCGGGCTTCCTGGAGCCGCTGGAATCCACCGGCCTCGTGCTGATCGAGGCGGCGGTGGGCATGATCGCCGAGATGTTCCCGCACGGCGGCCCCATCGAGGCCCCGGCGCGCCGCTTCAACGAGCTGATGAACGCGCGCTTCGAGAACATCGTCAACTTCCTCAAGTTGCACTACTGCGTGAGCGGGCGCGACGAGCCGTTCTGGCGCGACAACGCCGCCGCCGACTCGATCCCGGAACGCCTGGCCGAGTTCCTCGAGCAATGGAAGTACCGGCCGCCCGGCCGCTTCGACTTCATGCTCGACACCGAGACCTTCGCCTTCTTCAACTACCAGTACATCCTGTACGGCATGGAGTATCGAACGGACATGAGCGGCGCACGTGCGGACTTCACGCAGGTCGAGGAGGCGGAGCGACTCTTCGCCAAGATCCGGCGGTTCGGCGACCGGGCGCTGGTGGACCTGCCGTCGCACCGGGCGTTGATCAACCAGATCAACGTCTGACCGTCATCCCGCGCGCAGTCGCAGGATCCACGTGGCACCGGGGGCTGGCTCCAAGTCGTCGTGCATCGCGGGCGACGACCTCGCTTGCGAGCGGCGGCTGCGTCCCGCCGGTGCTGGCTTCAGAGCGGTCTCGCCTGCGGCTCGACTTCGCTGTGCTCCTCGGGCTGGGGGCGCGCGCCAGAACTCGCAGCGCGCCTGCCGCGCTACGCTCGAACAACTGTCGCGAGTCAGTTCACGAAGCGCGCTGCGCGCGCCGCCCCCACCCCTCCGGTGCTCGCCGCTCCTCAATGCCAGCCCCGACGGGACGCAGCCACCGCTCGCTGGGCACGGCTCGGCGGTTGGGACAAAAACCATGTGCCCGCGGCGAGCGCCCCGGTTGGGCGCCGTGCTTGACGCGAACCGAGATCATGCGCGACCAACCCCCAAGCACTCGTTCCGGGTTGAGGGCTTCCCGGTCGGCGCGTTCTACGCTTACCGCGTCAGTCGTGCGCTCGCCCGCTTGCGCTGCATTGTTGACAACATGAATGGACGCAGCAGCGGCCGCTTCCGTTTAGGTTTGTTCGACACCTGCCCGCGCGTCGCGACAACGCGGCGAAACGCACCGGCCTGAGGGCAGGTGTTGGACAAACCTCGAGGGAGGAAACCGCGGGCCGGGCCGAAGGCCCAGCAGGATGCGACGTCGCTATGGCGATAGTGGTTCGCGTTCGGCCGGCGCGACCTGCTGTGTAAGCGCCGCCCGAGTCTCGTTGGCGCTCGATGCGGGCGGTGCGAGGGGTGGACGCAGTTCCTGGAGGCTCGTCAGGAGGTGCTTGAAGGGCGCCGCGGCGTCGTTCGGCCAAGGCCATGCCCACCGGCAGTCGTGAGCTGCGAGCCAGTGCGTGTCGAGGGATCGAAGGACGCGTTCGGTCATGACTGCAAGGCGGGTTCGGGTGGCGCGCGGATCGACGTGCCGCGGGTGAAGATCTGAACGATGAGCATGGCCGCACCGCAGTGCGCGCAGACGAAGCGCGGGCTGTCGTCGGCGTTGTTGGCGCCGACGACTTCGGTGGTGAGCGGGGTCGGGCTCGGTTGGCCCAGCAGCGCTCGGGCCAACGCGATGCTGGCCTTGTGGCAACCATTGGCCAGCAACCTGCAGTGGCGGATTCGATGAAAGCCAGCAGGCAGAACGTGCAGCAGGAAGCGCCGCATGAACTCGTCGGCTCTCAGCGTCATCGTCTTGTGGCGTGTCTTGCCGTGATCGCCGTCCTTGACACGGTAGTCCTTCCAACGGAACGTGACACCGCGGTCGTCCATGGACAGCAGTCGGCTGTTGGAGATTGCGACGCGGTGGGTGTATCGAGACAGGTAGGCCAATACTGCCTCGGGGCCGGCGAAGGGGCGCTTGGCGTAGACCACCCACTCACATCGCCGCAGTGGCGTGAGCCATTTGGCGAAGGTCTTTGCATCGGCCAGCGCGGCGTGCTCGCCGAAGAACTTCAGTTGCCCATCGCGATGTCGTTGCACGAGTCCTTCGAGGAACCGCCGCCGGAACAACCGCGACAGCACGCGCACCGACAAGAAGAAGCCCGGCCGGCAACTGACCCAGGACTTGCCATCGGGCGCGAGCCCGCCGCCGGGAACGACGCCGTGCACGTGCGGATGGTGCGTCAACGCCGAGCCCCACGTATGCAGCACGAGCGTCGCGCCGATGCACGCGCCCAGGTGCTTGGGGTCGGCGGCGATCGTCTGCAGGACTTCGGCGGCCACGTCGAACAGCAGCCCCTAGACGACGGCCTGGTTGTAGAACGCGATGTCGGCGATGGGCGCCGGCAGCGTGAACATCACGTGGTAATACTCTACCGGCAACAGGTCGCCCTGCCGGGCCTCGAGCCAGCGCTTGGCCGCATTGCTCTGGCACTTTGGACAGTGCCGGTTGCGGCAGGAGTTGTACGAGATCTGCTCGACACCGCAGCCCTCGCAGCGCAAGGCATGGCCACCGAGCGCCGCGCTGCGGCACTGTTCGATGGCGGACATGACCTTGAGCTGGCCCAGGCTCAGGTGGCCGCGTTGCGCAGCGCGCCAGGCGACCCCGTGGACGCGAAAGATGTCGCCGACCTCGAGTCGAGACTGTTCCACGACGTCGGCCTCACGATGACGCCAACGCCTCCAGCGGGCTCAACACCTCGCGCAGCAAGTTGGTGGCGACGTGGGTATAGAAGGTCGTCGTCTCCAGATGCCGATGCCCGAGCAGCACCTGGATGACGCGGATGTCGACCTTCTGCTCCAGTAGGTGGGTCGCGAAGCTGTGGCGTAGCGTGTGCATCGACACGCGCTTGTTGATCTTGGCCGCGGTGGCGGCCTCGTGGATAGCTCGGTTGAGCTGGCGCGTGCTCAGCGGGTCCGTCGGATCCAGTCCCGGGAACAACCACCCGTCCCGCAGGATCTTGCCTTGCGCATGACCCACGCGCCACCACACCCGCAGCCGCTCGATCAGAATCGGCGGCAACATCGCGTAGCGATCCTTGCGGCCCTTGCCCTGCTCGACGCGCAGCGTCATGCGCTGGCTGTCGACGTCGCCAACCTTGAGCGAGATCACCTCGCTGGCCCGCAGTCCGGCGCCGTAGGCGACGGACAGGGCCGTCTGATGCTTGAGGTTCCAGGCCGCGGCGATCAGACGCGCGACCTCTTCGCGACTGAGCACGACCGGCAAGGTGCGCGGCACGCGCACCGGTTGCATCCTGGCCATCAGCTCGGGGTGGTCGAGTGTGATGTCGAAGAAGAACTTCAAGCCGGAGATCGTGGCGTTGAGCGTGATCGGCGACGTGCCGTCATCGACCATGTGCAGCTGAAACCGTCGCAGGTCGTCAGCCGTGGCCGTGGCCGTGGCCGTGTCAGGGAAGTGCTTGAGGAAGGTGCCAAACTTCGAGACGACACGCAGATAGGCTGCCTGCGTCTTGGGCTCGAACTTGCGCATGCGCATGTCGTCGGTCATGCGCTGGCGCAGCGGCGAGACGGTGTGAGTCGACCTGTCCATGATCCTGTTCCTGTTGATGAGCGAGGCGGAATGCCTCGTTCGCCAACATCGCAGAATCGCAGCGACACACGTCGCCGGTACACCTACCGCGAGAGCGGCTTAGTCCCCCGACCCAAAGCGGAAATCGCTTTGCCGAGATTGGCCGCCGCAAAGCGGACGTTGATAGCTCTGGTGTGGGCCTGCGCATCGGTGGCGATAGCCGCGACGGGTGCTTCAAGCTGGTCTTCGACTTCCGATGATATTGGCGTCAGATACAGCAATCGGTGCGCGTCAGCTGTTCCGGCCTATTACCCAATCTCTGAAGAGAGCCAAACCAACAGCGGATGCGATGGCGAGCATGAAAACCAACATGGACTTCCACATGCGGCGCTTCAGAATACCGGGTGACCTGTCCGCCTTTTCCGTTGGCGTTATGGCTCCCGGTGGTTGCAGTGCTTTAACTTCGCTTGAGAGAAGTTGAGCGCCACGCGACCCCACCGCGCGGACGCTGGCCACAAAACCAACGACCCACGCGACGATTCCAACGAACGCGGCGACGACCACTAGCAATGTCAGGATTGAGTACAGCACGGCTCACAACCTCCTCTAAAAAACAACGATGCAACTTCCGGAAGGCTGCCTCTCGCGAACGGCAGCAGTTGTTAAGGGTTGTCGGATGCCTGCCTCGCGCCGAGATTGCCTCGAAATGGCACAGGTCTGAAGGGCAGGCGTCGGACAAGCCTCAAGGGACGAAACCGCGGGCCCAG
>JBBQYL010000215.1:0-8239 GCA_038208735.1 Burkholderiales bacterium | reverse complement strand
CCTGCGCCATTGCGTGCGTGCCTGCCGGGGCGGCGTCGAGCGCTCGCACATCCTGCCCTTCGCGGTGGACGGCGCGCTGCTGATGGAGGTGTTCACCCACGACGGCATCGGCACGATGGTGGTCGACGAGAAACTCGAGAGCCTGCGCGAGGCCACCTCCGACGACGTGGGGGGTATCCTGCAATTGATCGAGCCGTTCGAACGCGACGGTACGCTCGTCAAGCGGAGTCGCACGGAAATCGAACGCGACGTCGCCACGTATACCGTGATCGAACACGACGGAATCATTTTCGGATGCGCCGCGCTGTATCCGTATCCGGAGGCCGGAACCGCCGAATTGGCGGCGCTCACGGTATCGCCGCAGGTTCAGGGCCAGGGCGACGGCGACCGGATTCTCAAGCGAATCGAACATCGCGCGAAGGCGCTCGGCGTCAAGTCGATATTCGTGCTCACCACGCGCACGATGCACTGGTTCATCAAACGCGGCTTCGAGCAGGTCGACCCGGAATGGTTGCCGGAAGCGCGCAAGAAGAAATACAACTGGGATCGCCGCTCGCAGGTGCTCGTAAAGAAATTCCCGTGAGTCCGTGACGCCGGTACTCGCGACAAAACTGCAACGAAGCGCGGCGTCCAAATCCCTTTCGAATTCCCCACGGCCGAGCTGATGCATCGCCGGCCCCACTCGCACAACAGGAGTCCCCCATGGCCCGCACCGTCCAATGCGTCTACCTCAAGCGTGAGGCCGAAGGCCTCGACTTCACCGTCTATCCCGGTGAGCTCGGCAAGCGCATCTACGAGAACATCAGCAAAGAAGCCTTCGAGGCCTGGAAGCGCCACCAGACCATGCTCGTCAACGAGAATCGCCTGAACCTGGCCGACGCGCGTGCACGCCAATATCTGGCGCGTCAAATGGAGAGCTTCTTCTTCGGCGGCGGCGCAGAACAACCCGCCGGCTACGTGCCGCCGGCGCCCTGAGCGACACGTTTCTCCTCATTGCCTCAGGGTTGCCGTTCAGCCCCCTGTTATATCCAAGTCCGCTTCGGTGTATATTTGCTAGCAAGCAACCGAACACGTGCAAAGTGTCACGCTCGGCTTCGCTTTGAGATTCTTTTCGCTTATTTCGCGATAAGATGTTTCAATTGTCGAATCGACACGAGGAATTGAGACATGTCTTCCCTGCAGGACCTTCTGGCGCAAAAGGCCGAAATCGATCGCCAGATTTCGGACGCGCGCCGCCAAGAGCGCAACGAAGCCATTTCCAGGGTTCGTGCACTGATGTCCGAGCACGGTTTGACCGCCTCCGACCTCGTCGCCAAGAGCACCGGCCCGCGTGCCAGCACCAGCGGCCGCAAGGTGGCCGCCAAATACCGCGATCCGTCCAGCGGCCAGACCTGGACCGGCCGCGGCCTGAAGCCGAAGTGGCTGTCTGCCGCGCTCGATTCGGGCAAGCAGCTCACCGACTTCGCCGTCTGACGCGAACCTGTCCCGCGGGGTGATCCCCCCAGCCAACGCGAGCGCCCGAGGGCGCTCGTTTCGTTTGCGTCTCCCGCTCGACACACGCCCTACACTCGCACCGTGATTCCCGGCCAATTCGTCCAAGACCTGATCGCTCGCGTCGACATCGTCGAGCTGGTGGGCCGCACCGTCACGCTCAAGAAGGCGGGCATCAACTACAAGGGGCTGTGCCCGTTCCACGGCGAGAAATCGCCCAGCTTCATCGTCAGCCCCAGCCGCCAGACCTACCACTGCTTCGGCTGCGGCGTGCACGGCGACGCTATCCGCTTCCTGTGCGAGCACCACGGAATGGGCTTCGTCGACGCCGTCACCGATCTGGCGCAACAGGTGGGCATGCCGGTGCCCGAGGACGACGCCACGCCCGAAGAGCGCGCGGAGGCCGCGCGCAAGAAGGCGCAGAGCGTCACGCTGTCGGACATCCTGGCCAAGGCCGCCGACCACTACAGGCAGCAGCTGAAGGCCTCGCCGCGCGCCATCGAGTACCTCAAGGGCCGCGGGCTCAGCGGCGAGATCGCGGCCCGCTTCGCGCTGGGCTGGTCACCCGAGGGCTGGCGCACGCTGGCCAGCTGCTTCCCGCGCTACGACGATCCGCTGCTGGTGGAGTCGGGCATGGTCATCGTGTCCGGCGATGACCCGGCCACGCAGAAGCGCTACGACCGGTTCCGCGAGCGCGTGATGTTCCCCATCCGCAACGTCAAGGGCGAGGTGATCGCCTTCGGCGGCCGCGTGCTCGACAAGGACGAGCCCAAGTACCTCAACTCGCCCGAGACGCCCGTGTTCAGCAAGGGCCGCGAGCTGTACGGCCTGTTCGAGGCGCGGCAGGGCCTGCGCGACAAGGGCTACGCGCTGGTCACCGAGGGTTACATGGACGTGGTGGCACTGGCGCAGCTGGGCTTTCCCAACGCCGTGGCCACGCTGGGAACCGCCTGCACCGCCGAGCACGTGCACAAGCTGCTGCGGTTCACCGAGAAGGTGATCTTCAGCTTCGACGGCGACGCGGCCGGGCGCCGCGCCGCGGGCCGCGCGCTCGAGGCCGCCCTGCCCCACGCGTCCGATACCCGCAGCTTCCGCTTTCTTTTCCTGCCCAAGGAGCACGATCCGGACAGCTACGTGCGTGAACACGGCACCAAGGCGTTCGAGCAATATGTGCAGGGCGCGTTGCCGTTGTCTCAGCAGCTGATCGAAGTGGCCCAGCACGACTGCGACATGAACACGGCGGAAGGCCGAGCGAAGATGCTGGCCCAGGCCAAGCCGCTGTGGAGCGCCCTGCCCGAAGGCGCCCTGCAGAAGCAGCTGCTGAGCGAGCTTGCCGTCAAGGGCAACCTGCCGCTGGCCGACCTGCAGGGGCTGTGGCGCACCGGCAGCCGCCCGCGCCGCGCCGAGCGCAGTGCGGACGACGGCGGCGGCTCGCCGTGGCACGACGGACCGCACGATCTCGACGACGCCAATGCCGCCACGTCCGGCGCCGATTCGTTCCACCCGCCGGGCGCGGGCCAGGCGGGCGGCCAGGGCCGCAACTTCGGGAGCGGCAAAGGCGGCGGCTTTCGCAGCAACCGCCCGATGAATCCGAAGTGGGCGGCCCGCGCCCGCGAGGAGGCCGAGGTCGACGCGCAACGGCGCCAGCCGCGCTCCGCGCCGAAGTCGCCCGAGAGCCGCACCGTGCAGATGCTGTTCGGCCACCCCGAGTACTGGGACCAGCTGTCCATCGACGAACACGAGCTGCTGCACGGCCTGCCGGCCCCGCACGGGCGGTTGGTGGCCTGGCTGGAGCGCGACCATTCCGAGCATGGCCCACGCCCCTGGGCCGTGCTCAGCCACGCGCTGCGCGAGGACTCGTCGCTGGGCGAGGAGGCGCTGTCCATTGCCGACGGCGACGCCGACCCGGATGCAACCTACCTCGACTTCCGCCGCGCCGTCGACACCCTCCTCGACCGCGAGCTGAAGGTGCGCACGCAGGCGCTCATCGCCCAGGCCGCCACCGACCCGGCCGCCCTCGCCCGCTATCGCGAGGTATATCGGCACTGGGAAGAGGTGAAGGCTCGACTTTCCGCGCAGCGCGCCGAAGAGTGAGACTCGGGCGCAAAGCGCGCCCTTTGCTCGACGTGATTTTCATGGGCATTCGAGGTATAATCCGATATCCCACTCAGCGGCAGCTTGTGACGTGCAGTGAGAGCAACCAACTCCGGGCCCCGGCCACCCTCGTCAAGGGCATCATCCCCGGCCACCTTCATCCCGCAAGAGTTGCTCATTCAAACCACGTTCACGCCAGCCTGCCTGCCGGTGTCCCGTCGCGTTGCACGCGACGGGAAATTCATTGACCGCCTTCTTTTTCCGCTGCTTGCCCGCATATCGACCGCGGGCCAGTCGAAATTGACGCGGGCGAGAAAAGCCGGGCGACCTGGGTCGACATCCATTCAAGGAAACGCATGACTGCCAAGAAGAGCGCTGATACTGCCAAGACGACGACCGCCGCCGCCAAGACGGCCGCCGACAAGCCCGTCGTCGAGAAGAAGGCGGTATCCGCTGCTGTGACCAAGGCTGCCGTGAAGGCGCCGACCACGGCCGCCACCGTTTCCAAGGCCGAGAAGGCCGCCCCTGCGAAGACGCCAGCGGCCAAGACCCCCAAGGCCGCCGCCAAGACGGCCGCGCCGGAGGCCAAGGGCAAGAAGGGCAAGAAGGACGAAGTCGCCAAGGGGCCGGCGTTCGAGGACGACGCCGAAGTCGAAGCCGATCTCGAGGGTGAAGTCGAAGTCGAGGCGGTCGAGGAGACCGTCGAGGAAGTCGGCGAGGTCAAGGTCAAGGTCAAGCCGCTGCGCATGAAGGTGTCGCGGGCCAAGGAACGCGCGCTGATGCGCGAGTTCGGCCTGGACGAGACGCAGCTGACCGAAGAAGAGGTCGCCAAGCGCCGCCATGAGCTCAAGACGCTCATCAAGATGGGCAAGACGCGCGGCTTCCTCACGCACCAGGAAATCAACGACCACCTGCCCGAGAAGCTGGTCGACAACGAAATCCTCGAAGCCATCGTGTCGATGCTCAACGACATGGGCATCGCCGTGTACGAGCAGGCACCCGATGCCGCCACGCTGCTGATCTCGGGCCAGACCCAGTCCGGCGCGACGGAAGAGGAAGCCGAAGAAGCCGCCGAAGCCGCGCTGTCGACCGTCGACTCCGAGTTCGGCCGCACCACCGACCCCGTGCGCATGTACATGCGCGAGATGGGCTCGGTCGAGCTGCTCACCCGCGAAGGCGAAATCGAGATCGCCAAGCGCATCGAAGGCGGCCTGCAGTCCATGATGCAGGCCATCTCGGCCTCGCCCACGACCATCGCCGAGATCCTCTCGGTGGCCGATCGCATCGCCAAGGGCGAGATGCAGATCTCCGAGGCCGTCGACGGCTTCGTGTCGACCAACGAGGCGGACGACTACGTCGCGGAAGAAGACTTCGACGAGTTCGATGAAGAGGACGACGACGACGGCGCCGGCGGCTCCAAGGCCCTGACCAAGAAGCTCGAAGAGCTGAAGTCGCAGGCGCTCACCAAGTTCGCCGAGCTCAGCACGCACTTCGACAAGATGCGCAAGGCGTTCGAGAAGGACGGCTACCGCTCGCCCTCGTACGACAAGGCCCAGTCCGCGCTCACCGACGACCTGATGAAGATCCGCTTCACGGTCAAGACCATCGAGCGCCTGTGCCAGATCCTGCGCGGCCAGGTGGACGACGTGCGCCGCTACGAGCGCGAGATCCGCAAGATCGTCGTCGACAAGTGCGGCATGCCGCAGGAACACTTCATCAAGACGTTCCCGTCCAACTCGCTCAACCTGCACTGGGCCGAGAAAGAGGTCGCCGGCAACCGTTCGTACAGCGTGATCATGGGCCGCAACCTGCCCGCGGTCCAGGAACTCCAGCAGAAGCTGATCGACCTCCAGGCGCGTGCCGTGGTGCCGATCGAGCACCTGAAGGAGATCAACCGCAAGATGAACGAAGGCGAGAAGGCCTCGCGCGACGCGAAGAAGGAAATGATCGAGGCCAACCTGCGCCTCGTCATCTCCATCGCCAAGAAGTACACCAACCGCGGCCTGCAGTTCCTCGACCTGATCCAGGAAGGCAACATCGGCCTGATGAAGGCGGTGGACAAGTTCGAATACCGTCGCGGCTACAAGTTCTCCACGTACGCCACGTGGTGGATCCGCCAGGCCATCACGCGCTCCATCGCCGACCAGGCCCGCACCATCCGGATCCCGGTCCACATGATCGAGACGATCAACAAGATGAACCGCATCTCGCGCCAGCATCTGCAGGAGTTCGGCTTCGAGCCGGACGCGCCGACGCTCGCCGAGAAGATGGAGATGCCGGAAGACAAGATCCGCAAGATCATGAAGATCGCGAAAGAGCCGATCTCCATGGAAACGCCGATCGGGGACGACGACGACTCCCACCTGGGCGACTTCATCGAGGACACCAACAACCTCGCTCCCGTGGAGGCCGCGATGCACGCCGGCCTGCGCGACGTGGTCAAGGACATCCTCGACAGCCTCACCCCGCGCGAGGCCAAGGTGCTGCGCATGCGCTTCGGCATCGAGATGTCCACCGACCACACGCTGGAAGAAGTGGGCAAGCAGTTCGACGTCACGCGCGAGCGCATCCGCCAGATCGAGGCGAAGGCCATCCGCAAGCTCAAGCACCCGAGCCGGTCGGACAAGCTGCGCACCTACCTGGACAACCTCTAAAGCACCGGTAGAGGCGCCGCCCGCATGTCCGCCATCCAGCGTCGTGCCGTCGTCTTCGCCGATCTTCGTGGCAGCACGGCGCTGTACGAACTGCTCGGCAACACCGACGCGTCCCAGATCGTCACCGAGACGGTGGGCGCGATCGCGCGGCGCGTGCCCGCCACGGGCGGCGTGGTCGTCAAGACGCTGGGCGACGGCCTGATGGCCGTCTTCCCTACCGCCGCGCAGGCGGTGGAGGCGGCCGACCAGATGCACGAGGAGATCGACATCGTGATGCGGCGGCGCGATGCGCTCACCGGCTTCACGGAGGCGCGCCTGCAGCTACAGGTGTGCATCGCGCTCGGCGAGACGGTGGAGGTGAGCGGCGACTACTTCGGCGATGCCGTCAACGTGGCCGCGCGCCTGCTCGACCACGCCGGCGACAACGAGACGCTGGTCACGGTGGAGGTGCTGCGCGCCCTGCCGATGGATTCGCGCGACATGTTTCGCAGCCTCGACCTGGTGCGCCTGCGCGGCCGCGTCGAGCCGGTGGAGGTGCACCTGCTGTCGCGCCGCGGCATGGACACCGCACCCACCCTGGTGGGCGGCGGCCCGGCCATGGGCCTCGTCGGCCCCGAGGCCGTCGTCCTCACCTGGGGCAACAAGGTGCGCCGCTTCACGGCGTTCGACATGCCCGTGGTGATCGGCCGCGCGGCCGCGTCCGACATGCAGGTGGACGACGCCCGCGTGTCGCGGTCGCACTGCCGCATCGACCTGATCGGCGCCACGCTGCAGCTGTCCGACCTCAGCATCAACGGCACGTTCGTGCGCTTCTCGAGCGAGGACGAGGTGGTGAGCCTGCGCCGCGGCAGCTGCACGCTGCACGGCAGCGGCGAGGTGGGCCTCAGCGGCTCGCCCGAGGATCCGGGCGTGGCGGCCATGCAGTTCGAGGTGCTGCACGCGCCCATCCGGCGCGACGACGAGTTCGACCTGCTGAGCCCCACGCCGTCACGCAGATGAGCGCCACCCCGCGCGAGAAGGCGCACACGCACGACGCCGCCGACAAGGTCGGCGTCCTGCTCGTCAACCTCGGCACCCCCGAGGCGCCCACCAAGCCCGCGCTGCGTCGCTACCTGGCCCAGTTCCTCAGCGATCCGCGCGTTGTCGAGATCCCGCGCGCGCTGTGGTGGCTGATCCTGCACGGCGTCATCCTGCGCATCCGCCCCGCCGCGTCGGCGCGCAAGTACAAGAAGATCTGGCTGCGCGAAGGCTCGCCGCTGGCCGTGTGGACGGCGCGCCAGGCCAACATGCTCAAGAGCTACGTGGGCGAGCGCGGCGCGCTGGTGGAGGTTCGCTGGGCCATGCGCTACGGGCAGCCGTCCATCGCCGCCGAGCTCGACGCGCTGTGCGCCGACGGCGCCACGCGCATCCTCGTGCTGCCGGCCTACCCGCAGTACTCGGCGGCCACCACCGCCAGCGTGCTCGACGACGTCGGCGACTGGATGAAGCGCACCCGGCGCCTGCCCGAGCTGCGCTTCGTCAACCACTACCACGACGATCCCGGCTACATCGACGCGCTGGCCGCCCAGGTGCGCAAGCACTGGCAGCGCGAAGGCCGTGGCCGCAAGCTGGTGATGAGCTTCCACGGCATGCCGGCGCGCACGCTGGCCCTGGGCGATCCGTACCACTGCGAGTGCCTGAAGACCGGTCGCCTGCTGGCCGAGAAGCTTCAGCTGGAGCCCGACGACTGGCGCGTCACGTTCCAGAGCCGGTTCGGCCGCGCCGCGTGGCTGCAGCCCTACACGGAGCCCACGCTCACGGCGCTGGCCAAGGCCGGCGACGAGGGCGTGGACGTCATCTGCCCGGGCTTCGCGTCCGACTGCCTCGAGACGCTGGAGGAGATCGCCATCGAGGCCCGCGCCGCGTTCCTCAACGCCGGCGGCAAGACCTTCCACTACATCCCCTGCCTCAACAACAGCCCCGAAGGCATGAAAGCGATGGCCGGCGTGGCGCTGCGGCAC
>JBBQYL010000214.1:0-8296 GCA_038208735.1 Burkholderiales bacterium | reverse complement strand
GACGCGGGCGCGAACAGCGTGGCGTGCACCTCGGGCAGGGCCGCGCCCAGCGCGATGGGGCCCAGCAGCACGCCGGCGGCCATCTCGCCCACCACCGCCGGCTGGCCCACGCGCTGCGCGATCCATCCGCAGGCGCGCGCCGCCACGAGCACGACGATCAGTTGCAGCAGGAGCAGGGTGGTGGAAGACATGCGGACGTGGGCTTCGGCGGATGGGACGCCGGATTGTCTCAGGCCCCCGTGGCGCGGCTGATGAAATCGACGAACGCGCGCAGCGGCGCGGGCATGTAGCGCCGGCTTGGGTAGTACAGGAACGGGCCGGTGAACGGGCGCCGCCAGTCGCGCAGCAGCGGTTGCAGCGCGCCGCTGTCGAAGTGCGGCTGCAGCCACTGCTCGAACAGGTGGATCACGCCCGCGCCGGCCAGCGCGGCGTCGACGGCCAGGTCGGTGGTGGCGCCGATGCGCACGATCAACGGGCCGGTGACCTCCACCTTCAGCACCTCGCCGTCGCGTTCGAACTCCCACGGCGGGATCGTGCCGCTGGCGAAGCGTCCGCGCAGGCAGGCATGCTGCAGCAGCTCGCGCGGATGCGTGGGCGTGCCGCGGCGGGCGAGGTAGTCGGGCGACGCCGCGGTGGCCATGCATTGCTGGCGCGGGCCGATGGGGATGGCGATCATGTCCTGCTCGAGGCGCTCCTCGTAGCGGATGCCGGCGTCGCAGCCGGTGGCGAACACGTCCACCAGGCTTTCCTGGGCGACCACGTCGAGGACGATGTCCGGGTAGGCCGCAAGAAAAGCCGGCACGATGTCGGGCAGCACCAGGCGGATGGCGCTGACGGGCACGTTCAGGCGCAGCGTGCCCGCGGGGCGGTCGCGAAAGCCGTTGACCACGTCGAGCGCGGCCGCCACCTCGTCGAGCGCGGGGCCCAGGCGCTCCAGCAGCCGCGTGCCGGCCTCGGTGGGCGTCACGCTGCGCGTGGTGCGGTTGAGCAGTCGCACGCCCAGGCGCGCCTCCAGGCGGCGCAGCGTCTCGCTGAGGCTGGAGGCGCTGGCGCCGGTGGCGCGAGAGGCTTCACGAAAGCCGCCCGCGCGGACGACGGCCACGAAGGCCTGGAGATCGCCGAGGTCTGCGCTCATGTCGAAAAAAGGGGGACTTGTTCGCCGGTTGTTCGCCGGTTGTTCGCATTACGGCACAGCCCGTGCCGATTGCACCATCTTATCGCGCAGGCGTCCGCTGGCTACATTGGCTGCCAGACCAAAGGAAACGACATGAGCAAACTCGACAAGGCCGGCACCTTCACCCTCGGCGACCGCACGGTGCGACGCATCGGCTACGGGGCGATGCAGCTCGCCGGGCCCGGCGTATTCGGCCCGCCGAAGGATCGCGCCGCCGCCGTCGCGGTGCTGCGCGAGGCCGTGGAGCAGGGCGTCGACCACATCGACACCAGCGACTTCTACGGCCCGCACATCACCAACCAGATCATCCGCGAGGCGCTCCATCCGTACCGCGACGACCTCACCATCGTCACCAAGATCAGCGCGAAGCGCGACGACAAGGGCGGCTGGCTGCCGGCGATGTCGCGCGCCGAGCTCACGCAGGCGGTGCACGACAACCTGCGCAACCTGGGCCTGGACGTGATGCAGGGGGTCAACCTGCGCAGCATGCTGGACGTGCACGGCCCCAGGGAAGGCTCGCTGGAGGAACCCCTGACTGTATTGGCCGACCTGCAGCGCCAGGGCCTGGTGCGCCACGTGGGCCTGAGCAATGTCACGCCGAAGCAGGTGGCCGACGGCCGCAAGATCTGCCCCATCGTGTGCGTGCAGAACCAGTACAACCTGGCGCACCGCGACGACGACGCGTTCATCGATCAGCTGGCGCGCGAGGGCACCGCCTACGTGCCGTTCTTCCCGCTGGGCGGCTTCACGCCGCTGCAGTCGGTCACGCTGTCCGACGTCGCCCGCCGCCTGGAGGCGACGCCGATGCAGGTGGCGTTGGCCTGGCTGCTGCAGCGTTCGCCCAACATCCTGCTGATTCCCGGCACGTCGTCGGTGGCGCATCTGCGCGAGAACCTGGCCGCGGTCGACCTGGTGCTGTCGCCAGCGGTGGTGGCCGAGCTCGACGGCATGGCGGGCGAGGACAGGGCGGGGCACTGAAAGCCTGCCGATCCGCGCGAAAAAAGGGTTCATCGCCGATCTGCGGGGGTTGCTGATCCCGCGCGCCCCGCAAGCCGACCCGCCCCGCAAACCGACGCACCCCCCAATCCTGTGATGAACCAAAAAAAATGGCCTGGCCACACTGGCCAGGCCCGAGGCCTCGTTGAAAAGTCGGCTGAAGATCGACGAGGGGTTGGGATCTGCAACTTGATCAGGCTGAGCTCCTGGAACGGAGTCTCGCCGGCGCCAGGCTCAGGAGCTGAGCCAGCCGGCGGTACCTTCAATCGTTGAGTCCCATCCCTTCGAGGATGAGCGGAATCGCCTTCCCGACACGCGACTCGCGCGTCGTCGCCAGCTTCGCGCCGGTGAAGTGCATGTGGTACTGGCGTTGGCGTCCCGGCGTCAGCGCGCGGAAGGCCTCGCGCAGAGCGGAGTTCTTGTCGAGCTGGTCCTGGAACTTCTTCGGATAGACCAGGTCGGTGCTCTTCTTGAACTCGACCCTGAGGCCGGCCGCCTCCACGGCGATGGCCGCCTTGAGGATCGCCTTCAATGGCTTCTCCAGCCTGGTGAGCTCCGCCAGCGAGGTGAAGCGCATCTGGCGCGCCGACTGCGAGTTCTCGCCGGGCTGCACCAGCAGGCCCTCGGGATCCTGCACCAGCGCGCCCTCGGTGAACAGCAGCGCGCAGGTGTCCTTCAGCGGCATGATGAGCACGACGTTGCTGCCCGCGTGCGTGTAGCAGCGCGCCAGGCCTTCGCCTTGGCCAGCCAGGCGTCGACCGCAGGGTTTTTCTCGCTCATCGCCGGTGTCTCCGGAGTCGGCACGGGCGTGATGCTGGCCCGGGACTGGGCTTCCACCAAGGTCTTGATGCGGACGGGCGCAGGTCATGGAGAAGGCCGGGTCCCGGGGCAGCCCGAAATCGACCCACCGGCCGCCTTGCAGATCCAGGCCAGCTCGGTATCGAGCCGCGCCGCGTTGTTGGTGCCCTTGCGCGCGCATCCGTCGGGGTCCGGGCCGTCGCCGGTCGCGGGCACGCTGCTCGACACGACACCGCCCAGGCGCTTCGTCTCGCCCGGCAGGCCGGCAAAGTCGCCCTGGTAGACCGGGGCGCCTGAGTCGCCCTCGCATGCGCCGGCGTGGCCGTCCGAGACGTCGACCGACCACGCGAGTTCCTTCTCGTCCACGCTCGCGATGCTCTGCTGCCAGCCCACGAGCAGGTCGCCCCAGGTGTTCACCTTCGTGACGTCGGTGTGTCCGTAGGCGGCGATCGTCAGACGCCCGGGTACGGCCTGCGCGGCCAGTCCGGTGGAAGCCGGGGGCGCGCCCGCGTCGAACGCGACTGCCAGCAGCGCCACGTCGGGCACCGGCGCCAGCGAGCCCGCGGGCCACTGGGTGCCCTGCCGCAGCACGGGGCGTCCCAGGGGCCTGGAGACGAAGTACCCGCAGGCCTGAGGGTGGTCGAAGCAATCGCCGATGTTCGGCTTGGCGGCGTCCAGCTTCGGCGTGAGGATGAGGGTACGCAGGGGGGAGGCCGTGAAGTCGTGCGGCGCGATCGCCTGGCCGCGGTTCGAGTCGATCGCGCAGTGCGCCGCGGTCACCGCGAACCCGTCGGCGATGCGGGTGAGCGTGCAGATGTCGTAAGGCTTGGTGGCGGCGAGCGGATGGAAAGTCACCAGGAGGCCGACGTCGCGGAAGCCCTTCGGATCCCAAACGCGCGAGATCTGCCTGGTGTGGCTGTCCAGCTTCCAGTCGGCGGCGGTGGCCGGCCTCACGCAGACGTTGCCGGCGGCGTCCGTGCCGAACGCCACCGGAACGCCCGCGGGCACGCCGTCAAGGCCGCCGGGCCGGGTACCGTTGCCCGGCGCCACCATGCCCTTGGTCTGATCCAGGCCCTGCAAGCCCTTGAGCTGATCGGCCGTTTCCGGCGCGAGATCGCGCGGGGCCAGCGCTCGCGTGGCGTTGCCGAAGTACGCGCGGTACATCATCGGATCGAGGTGTCTCGCCGCGGCATCGGCCGTCTCCAGCGGGGCGAGGGCGATCAGCGGGCCCGCGCCGGTCCATGCCGCGCCGGGGCACAGCGGCCAGGCCTGGGCGTGCGCCAGGGCGGGCGCGAGCAGGCAGAAGCCGACGCTCAGGGCGACGCGGGCGATTCGCGGCAAGAAGATCATGATGATGCTTCCGTGGTCAGTGGGCGGCGGAGGCCGGTTCGTGCGGCCCGGGCGCGGCGCCGGTCCCGCTGAGCGTCTCGCCGTGATTGACCGCCGTGGTGGCGACGACGCCCGTGGCCAGGTTCATCCGGTAGCGCACCCCGCGGTAGCCGATCGCGATGGCATGGTCGTAGGTGCTGCGCAGTCCCACGTCGCCGCCCTGCGACTTCACGAAGCCCACCTTCACCCCGGGCGAGGACGGCGCCAGCCCTTCGGCCTTGGCCTGTGCCGCATCGGCCTGGGCCTTGACGGCGGCGGCCACGTCCGAGGCCTGGATCGCGCTGGGCGCCGACGCGGCCAGCGCCGCGGTGGCGGCGTTCGCCGACGCCATCTTGGCCTTGGTCGACGTGGCGGTCGCATCGACCGCGGACGACGCGGCGGCGTCCGCGGCCGGCGCTCCCGGGATGGCGGGCATGGACACGCCCACGCTGGCCGCCACGTCGTTCGCGAGGTGGAACGTCACGTCGAACGACCGTGCATAGAACACCTCGGAAATGACCGTGATGTCGACGAACTGCGGGGCAGCGTTTTCCGAGGCGAAATCGGCCAGTTGCCTAGCCCGCGCGAGGGACTTCGCCGCGTTGAAGCGGCCGCGGACGAAGAGCCTGCCGTCGTCGTCGAACACCTCCTCGGCCAGGTCGGACCAAGGCAACGCGTAGGACTCCGCCGCGGACACCGTGACGGAAGCGCTCTTGATCGAGTCGAGCCCGAAGCCGGCCTTGAGCGGCAGCCCGTCCACCGGCACGAACGCCCCGATCTCGGCCCCCGTGGCGGTGGCGCTGAAGAAGTACGGGAAGGCCACCGTCTTCAGGCGCGTCTGCGCCGCGGGCCCGTCGAAGATGCTGGAGGGTGTCACGGGTGCGCCGCCGAACTCGGGGCGCGCCGCGTACTGTGCCTTGAGCTTCTGCGCCACGTCCAGCCGCGCGAAGTACACGCCCAGCGTGGGCAGTTTCGGCCGCGGCGAGCCCGCTGACGGCGTCGCGCTCGCGGTCGGCGCCGCCGCATCCGCGGCGCCGTAGGTGACGTAGATATCGCCCACGTAGATGTCTTCGCGCGGCGGAAACACCGGGTAGATGCCCAGCTCTTCCATGTTGGTCGTCCACTGCTCGGAGACGAAGCCGCTCTTGATGGGGGATGCACAGCCGCACAGCGCCAAGGCGCAGGCGGCGATGAGTCTGCGTCGCATGATCTCGCTCCCGGAGTCGTCGTTGTGGGGGGAGTCTGGGTGCGCGAGGGGCGGAATTCCATCCCAAGGTAGGGATGTCCGGATCCGCCCCTGGAATACGTAGGGGGGTTCAGGTCGTGTCGACGGAAGTTCAGTTCGTCGAAGGATCAGCGTTCTTGAAGCTTCGACCTGAAAAGTCTGTCCAGCACCCGGCCTGGAAGTCGTACAGCTTGCAGCGGCGCGCGGTGTCGGCATACCAGCGCCACGAGAACGGCTGAACGACGATGTGGCCGGACAATTTCTGTTCGAGGAGGGCCTGTGCGGCTTTCAGCCGGTACAGCGGAACGCTCATGTCGACGTGGTGCGCGGTGTGCTCCATGATGTGGTGCAGCACGCTGCCCATCATCGACTTGAATGTCAGGTGCACCGTCGTTGAGACGAACGGCTGCGACGCACTCCAGCGTCGCTTGTCCTCATGCCAGGCGACACCCGGGTGCGTGTGGTGCACGTAGACGACGAAGCCGATCAGGCCGTTCCAGAGCAGGAACGGCAGGGCGAAGCCGATGCCCACGAGCCAGGCGACCGACTGCCCGGTAGCGATTGCCGCCATGGCCAGTCCGGCGATCCAGAGGGCCGCGAAGCCGCAGACCAGCAACCCGTCCCAGGTGAAGACGGCTCGTCGGCTGGGCATCTTCCGGCGGTTCGGAAACAGCAGACGCGACCACCAGATCTCGACGATGTAGTACAGCCAGGGCGCCCAACCGCTGCGATACACGTGCTCCAGCAGGCGCTTGCCGGCCGGCAGCGACTGGTACTCCTCGAGCGACCGAGGCTGCCACACGAAGTCGAATCCGCGCAGGTTCGTGTAGCCATGGTGGATCACGTTGTGCCCGACTTCCCACAGGCTGTAGGGCGTCAGCGATGGCAGGAACACGATGCGCCCCAGCCAACGATTGAGCGCTCGATGGCGCGTCAGGCTCTGGTGGCAAGCGTCGTGGCCAAGGATGAACAGGCGGCCGATCACCAGGCCCATGGCGACGCTCGCCGCGAGTTGCATCCACTTGGCGGGCGCGGCGACCGTGCCCGCGACGCACGCCGCGAAAAGCAGCACGTCGATGACGATCAACGCGATGGCGCGAGCGGTGCTCCTGCCCGCCAGGGGCTCGAGCCAGGCTCGGATCGTCTTGCGGTTGGGAATCTCGCCGCTGGTGGCGGCAACCGGACGGGTGGGGACGGGAATGGACATCGGCTGAGACGAAAGTCGGGCAAGGGTGCTCCAGGCCCCATTGCACGTCGACGCCCGCGTTGCCGACTTGCGCCGCGTCAATCATGTGCCAGTCGGCCCGCGATCCGGCGCAGCGCATTCGTCGACCGGACGCCGCTCGGGCACGAGGGCGAAGCGTCAAGTTCCACAGAAGGCGGCGAGGTGCTCTCGCAGACCGCTCGCGATCGCCCAGCCCGAGCTGAGCGCCAGCCCCGCGCCTGCGATTCGATAGCCCCAAGCCGCGGCTTCGGCCGGGGAAATCTTGCGTCCGCTCCACGTTCGCCAGAGACCCCACAGCCAGGGAGCCGCGGCGAGGGCGGGCAGGGAGGCGATCGCGAAGCAGGCCATCACCAGGCCGCCGCCGACGGGGTCGTTGGCCAGCGCTGAAACCAGAAGGGCGGCTTGCAGGGCGCCGCACGGCCACGCGACCCAGGCCAGTCCGGCCAGGGCGGTGCGCAAGGGCCGGGCATCGTGGCGCACGATCGTCACCGGCACCGCCCCGTCACGCGCCATGCGCCGGGGCAGGCGACCGGCCGCCAGGCACCAGAGGCCCAGCCCGAGAAAGCACAGGTGGACGAGGAGCCAGAGGGGTTGCAACGCCGGACTGGTTCTCGTCCAGGCGCCGAGCGCGGTGACGCTGGCGGCCGCGACCGCGCCGGCGACCGTATAGCCGATGATTCGCCCGACGTGGAAGCCGACGGCGTCGCCGCGGCCACGGCAGGTCATTGCGGCACAGGGCGATCCGCACATGGTGACGCAGTGTGGCGAGGCGGCGAGGCCCATGGCCAGTCCCGTGAGCGCCAGGTATCCGGTCATCACACCACGCGTGAGAAACGCTCGCGGGAGGACACGTCGCGCAGGTAGCGATCGAACACCATCGCGACGGCCCGCACCACGTACCAGCCGGTGGGCGTCACCTGGATGGCCTGGTCGTCAACGACGACGAAGCCGTCATCCACGAAGGGCGCCAGGTGGCCGATCTCGTCGGCGAAGGCGCGCTGCATGACGATCCGGTGCCGGCGGTTGACGTCCCCGAAATTCACCCGACCATCGCACATCAACGCCATGATGATCTCGCGCCGGACGAGGTCGTCGGCATCGAGCGACAGGCCCCTGGCAACCGGAAACCGATTGGCGTCGAGCGCGGCGTAGTAGTCCGGCAGCTGCTTGGCATTCTGGTAGTAGCTGTTGCCGATCCGGCCGATCGCCGACACGCCCAGCCCGATGAGGTCGCAGTCGGGCTGCGTGCTGTAGCCCTGGAAGTTTCTATGCAGCCTGCCGTCTCGTCTGGCGATCGCGAGCGTGTCCGACGGCAGGGCGAAATGATCCATCCCGATGTAGACGTAGCCCCGGGCGATGAAGCCGGCCATCGCGCTTCCCAGCATGGCGACGCGCGCTGGAGCGTCCGGCAGCTGCGTCGCGTCGATGCGCCGCTGGGGCTTGAAGCGACCGGGCAGGTGCGCATACGCATACAGCGCGATGCGGTCTGGCCTGAGCTCGCCGATCTGGG
>JBBQYL010000213.1:0-8317 GCA_038208735.1 Burkholderiales bacterium | reverse complement strand
TGGCCGAGCTGCTGGTGGGCGCCCGCCAGGCCGTGGCCGACTTCGCGAAGCACTTCTCCGACGTGTGGGACTGGCGCGGCCGCGCCCGCAAGGTGCTGGGCAAGGTCAACGCCAAGGACAACATCAAGTTCGACGGGTTGTCGCGTGTGTCGCACGTCACCGACGCCACCGACTGGCGCGTCGAATACCCGTTCGTGGTGCTGACGCCCGACACCGAGGCCGAGATGGCCGCGTTGGTGGCCGGCTGCGTCGAACTGGGCCTGACGATCGTTCCGCGCGGCGGCGGCACCGGCTATACCGGCGGCGCCGTGCCGCTCACCTGGATGAGCGCGGTGATCAACACCGAGAAGCTCGAGGCGATGACCGAGGTCGAACTCGTCGCGATTCCCGGCCATGATGCACCTGTCGCTACCGTGTGGACGGAGGCCGGCGTGGTCACGCAGCGCGTGTCCGACGCGGCCGAGCGCTCGGGCTACGTGTTCGCGGTCGATCCCACCTCCGCCGAGGCCAGCTGCATCGGCGGCAACATCGCGATGAACGCGGGCGGCAAGAAGGCCGTGCTGTGGGGCACCGCGCTCGACAACCTCGTGGGCTGGCGCATGGTCACGCCCGAGGCGAAGTGGCTGGAGGTCACACGCCTCGACCACAACATGGGCAAGATCCACGACGCCCCCGTCGCCCGCTTCGAGTGCAAGTACTTCGACGCCACGGGCAAGAAGCTCGAGCGCACCGAGGTGCTCGAGATCCCCGGCCGCCAGTTCCGCAAGGAGGGCCTGGGCAAGGACGTCACCGACAAGTTCCTGGCCGGCCTGCCCGGCATCCAGAAGGAAGGCACCGATGGCCTGATCACCAGCGCGCGCTGGGTGGTGCACAAGATGCCGGCCCACGTGCGCACGGTGTGCCTCGAGTTCTTCGGCAACCCGAAGGAGGCCGTGCCCTCCATCGTGGAGATCAAGGACTACATGTTCGCGCAGGCCAAGCTGCCCGGCGGCGCCATCCTGGCCGGCCTGGAGCACCTCGACGACCGCTACCTGCGCGCGGTGGGCTACGCCACCAAGAGCAAGCGCGGCGGCCTGCCCAAGATGGCGCTGTTCGGCGACATCGTGGGCGCCGACGAGGACGCCGTGGCGCGCGCGGCCAGCGAGGTCGTGCGCATGGCCAACGCGCGTTCGGGCGAGGGCTTCATCGCCGTCAGCGCCGACGCGCGCAAGAAGTTCTGGCTCGACCGCAAGCGCACCGCCGCCATCGCCAAGCACACCAACGCGTTCAAGGTGAACGAAGACGTGGTGATCCCGCTGGAGCGCATGGGCGAGTACACGCTGGGCATCGAGCGGCTCAACATCGAACTCAGCCTGCGCAACAAGCTCGATCTGCTCGATGCGCTGGCAAAGTTCCTGGCCGACGGCCCGCTGCCGCTGGGCAAGAGCGAAGACTCGCAGAACATTCCGTCGGCCGAACTGCTGGGTGACCGCGTGGCGCGCGGACTCGAGTTGATCGGCGAGGTGCGGATGCTGTGGGCCGGCTGGATGCATGGCCTCGACGTGCTCCAACCCGCCGGCGTCGAAGAGCCGGCCCGCACGTTCTTCGACAAGCTGCAGGACTACAGCCTGCGCTCGTCGTGGAAGACGCAGGTGCTGGCGCCGCTGCAGCAGGTGTTCGCCGGCGCCGAGTTCGCGCCCATCATCGAGGAGTGCCGCGCCATCCACAAGAAGGTGCTGCGCGGACGCACCTGGATCGCGCTGCACATGCATGCCGGCGACGGCAACGTGCACACCAACATCCCCGTCAACTCCGATAACTACGAGATGCTGCAGACCGCGCACGAGGCGGTGGCCCGCATCATGGTGCTGGCGCGCAGCCTGGACGGCGTCATCTCGGGTGAGCACGGCATCGGCATCACCAAGCTCGAGTTCCTCACCGACCTCGAGCTGGCCGACTTCACCGCCTACAAGCAGCGCGTCGACCCCGAAGGCCGCTTCAACAAGGGCAAGCTGCTGCGCGGCGCGTCGCTGGCCGCACTGGGTGCCGACGTGCGCCACGCCGACCTGTCGCACGCCTACACGCCGTCGTTCGGCCTGATGGGCCACGAGTCGCTGATCATGCAGCAGTCCGACATCGGCGCCATCAGCGAGTCGATCAAGGACTGCCTGCGCTGCGGCAAGTGCAAGCCGGTGTGCGCCACGCACGTGCCGCGCGCCAACCTGCTGTACAGCCCACGCAACAAGATCCTGGCCACCTCGCTGCTGATCGAGGCCTTCCTGTACGAGGAGCAGACGCGCCGCGGCGTGTCGCTGCGCCACTGGGAAGAGTTCGAGGACGTGGCCGACCACTGCACGGTGTGCCACAAGTGCCTGTCGCCGTGCCCGGTGGACATCGACTTCGGCGACGTGTCGATGAACATGCGCAACCTGCTGCGCAAGATGGGCCAGAAGACGTTCCGCCCCGGCAATGCCGCGGCCATGTTCATGCTCAACGCGACGAATCCGCAGACGATCAAGATCGCGCGCGCCGCGATGGTGGGCGTGGGCATGAAGTTGCAGCGCGTGGCCAACGACGTGCTCAAGATCGCCGCGCGCCACCAGACCGCCGCGCCTCCGGCCACCGTCGGCGCCGCCACGGTCAAGGAACAGGTGATCCACTTCATCAACAAGAAGATGCCGGGCAACCTGCCCAAGAAGACGGCGCGCGCGTTGCTGGACATCGAGGACAAGAACTACGTCCCGATCATCCGCGACCCGAAGACGACGACGTCCGAGACCGAGGCCGTCTTCTACTTCCCGGGTTGCGGCTCCGAGCGCCTGTTCTCGCAGGTGGGCCTGGCCACGCAGGCCATGTTGTGGCACGCCGGCGTGCAGACGGTGCTGCCGCCGGGCTACCTGTGCTGCGGCTACCCGCAGCGTGGCTCGGGCCAGTTCGTCAAGGCAGAGGAGATGATCACCGACAACCGGGTGCTGTTCCACCGCGTGGCCAACACGCTGAACTATCTCGACATCAAGACGGTGGTGGTCAGCTGCGGCACCTGCTACGACCAGCTGCAGGGCTACAAGTTCGAGGACATCTTCCCGGGCTGCCGCATCATCGACATCCACGAGTACCTGCTCGAGAAGAACATCAAGCTCGAGTCCGGCAACGGCTACCTGTTCCACGATCCGTGCCACAGCCCGATGAAGCTGCAGGATCCGATGAAGACGGTGAAGGCGCTCGTCGGCGACGCCGTGGTCAAGAGCGCGCGCTGCTGCGGCGAATCGGGCACGCTGGGCGTCACGCGCCCCGACATCTCCACGCAGGTGCGCTTCCGCAAGGAAGAAGAGCTTCGCAAGGACGAGGTGGCGCTGCGCGCCGTGCAGGCCGAGAAGGGCCTGGCCGCCCCGGACGCCGATCTCAAGATCCTGACGTCGTGCCCCAGCTGCCTGCAGGGCCTGTCGCGCTACGGTGAAGACCTGAAGAGCGGCCTGCTGGAGGCCGACTACATCGTCGTCGAGATGGCGCGCAAGATCCTGGGCGAGAACTGGATGCCCGAGTACGTGAAGCGCGCCAACGCGGGCGGCATCGAGCGCGTGCTGGTGTAAAAATAAGGCTCATCGCCGGATTGAAGGGGTCAGGCCCCTGCGGCGCCAGACCCCTTCAATTCGGCGAGGAATGCCGCACACAGCGTCTCGAAATCATCGGCATTGAGAGCGATGCGCTCGCCGGCGTCCAGCCTCAGCACGGGCGCATTCGCGGTCAGCACGCCGCCGTGCGCCAGCAGGGAGGCCGCCAGCAGCCGCACCTCGGCGCGCGCCCCGCCGGCACTCGCGCCCCCCGCGAAGCGTGCGTCCAGCGCGATCAGCAGGTTGTTGAAAAATGCCGGCTCGAACGCCGCCAGCGCGGCGTCGATGCGCGTCAGGCTCATGCCCGAGGCCTTGGACGCGGCGCCCACCAGGTCCCGGTAGGCCTGGATCTGCGCGGCGATCTCGGCGCGGGCGGCCTCCATCTGGGCCGCCAGACGTGGCGTTTCGAGGGGGCCGTCGGTCATCCGTCAATCCAGCGCCAGGTGCCGTTCCTTGATCAACGCATGCCAGAAGGTGGTTTCCTTCTGGATGAAGGCCGCCAGCGCGGGCCCGTCGGTGGGCGCCACCTCGAGGCCGAAGGCCTCCAGGCGGGCCTTGACGTCGGGCGTGAGGATGGCCTTGCGCATCTCCGCGGTGAGGCGCGTGGCGATGTCGGGCGGCGTTCCCTTGGGCGCGAACAGGCCCTGCCAGGCGATGGCCTCGAAGTCCTTCAGCGGGCCGTTGCCGCCCACCTCGGACAGCGTGGGCACGTCGGGCAGCAGCGCGATGCGGTGCTTCGAGAGGACGGCCAGCGCCTTCAGCTTGCCGCCCTTGATCTGGGCCAGGCCGGCGGCGGTGTCCACCACCATGATGGGCACCTGGCCGCTCATCACGTCCTGCATGGCCGGCGCCGTGCCGCGGTAGGGCACGTGCACGATGAAGCTGCCGGTGCGCTGCTTGAGCAGCTCCATGGCGAGGTGGTGCGGGCTGCCGGCGCCGGGCGACGCGTAGCTGTACTTGCCGGGGCTCTTCTTGACCGCGTCCAGCAACTGCGCGGCGCTGGTGAAGCCCGCGTTGGGGTTGACGACCAGGATCAGCGGGAAGCTGGCCATGAAGCCCAGCGGCACGAAGTCGGACGGGTGGTAGGGCAGCGTCTTGTACAGCGCGGTGTGGAACACCATGGCGCCGTTGTCGCCCGTGAGCAGCGTGTAGCCGTCGCCGGGCTGCTTGGACGCCGCCTCGGTGCCGATGATGCCGGCCGCGCCGGGGCGGTTGTCGACGACGAGGGTCTGGCCCATCTGCCTGGCCATCTGCGGCGCGAGCTGGCGGGCCAGGAAGTCGGAGCCGCCGGCCGCCGGATAGGCCACGATCCAGCGCAGCGCGTGGTTGGGATACGCATCTGCGGCGCGGGCCGAAGGGCTCAGCAGCGCGGCGGAAGGCCCGAGGGCGCCGGCGGCGAGCGCGAGCAGGGAACGGCGTTGCAACGTCATCGTGATGGGTCCGGCGAAAGGGCGAGGAGTCGATTCGGAGGTGGCGCGCCGGCGGGCGCCGGCTGTCACACAATAACGCATCGCGGGCCCGCGTCGCACCTGGAGCGGCCCGCACTCCACAACATCGCCTGCCCTCGCCATGTCCGTCTTCCAGCCCTTCGATACACCGGCGTTCCGCCCGGCCTGCGAACTGTGCCGCGAGCCCGGCGGCGCGATGGTGTTCCAGTCCGCGCAGTGGCGTGTGATCCGCGCCGTGGACGCCGCGTTCCCGGCGTTCTACCGCGTGGTCTGGCGCGCCCACGTGGCCGAGTGGAGCGACCTGTCGCTGGCGGAGCAGGCGGGGCTGATGGGGGCCGTGGGCGCGGTGGAACGCGTGCTGCGCGACGCGCTGCAGCCCACCAAGATCAACCTGGCCAGCCTGGGCAACGTGGTGCCGCACCTGCACTGGCACGTGATCGCCCGATTCGACTGGGACAGCCACTTCCCCGCGCCCGTGTGGGGGGCGGCCGCGCGCGAGGTGGCGCCCGCGCCCGTCACGCGCCTGCGCATGGGCCTGGCCGAGCTCGACGCGCGCGTGGCGCGGGCCGTGGCGGCGTTGGCGCCCGGCGCGTGACAAACGGCCGCTTACCGCGGCTCGAATCCTGCGTCATCCGTGAAGTCATCGATACGCGCCCCGGAAGCGGGCCGCTACCATGACTTGGCGTTGCCAGGGGGGACCAAAGACGGGCATCAGACCCGCAGCAAGATCGATGGACGAGCAATGGAAACGACGACGACCCAAACTCGGTTGCGTGAGGCCACCCGCGCCGACCTCGCCGGCATCTGGCGGGTGCGCTACGCCGTGGTCGAGAACACCCTGGCACCGGGCGGCATCGAGGACGACGAGGTCATCGCCCAGCTGGGGGTCCGTGGCCGCGGGTGGGTGATCGAGGAGGACGACGAGATCGTCGCCTTCGCCATCGGCGACGCCCGCGGCGCCAACGTGTGGGCGTTGTTCGTCCACCCGCGCGCCGAGGGTCGCGGCCACGGCTCGCTCCTGCACGACACGATGGTGGAGTGGCTCTGGACGAACGGGTTGAGCACGGTGTGGCTCAGCACCGACGCCGATACCAAGGCACGCAGCTTCTACGAGCGCCGCGGCTGGCGCTGCGCCGCCACGCCCGGCCGCAACCTGGTGCGGCTGGCGCTCACCAACCCCTGGTACTGAGCGGTCAGCCTTTCTTCCTTTTCGGCCCCGCCGCGGCCGCCGCCGTCGGCAGCGTGCCGTCGCACAGCGTCAGCACCTTCAGCGTGGGCGACGCCGGGAACCCTGTCGCGACGGCCACGGCCGGCTGAGCGTCGAACGCGATGCGGCAGCCGTCCGGCGACACCGCCACTGCCTGCGACATCGTGCAGCCGTCCGCTCCGGCGGCCTGGCAGGGCGCCGGCCGGGCAGTGCACCAGATGCGTCGGCTCTGCTCGCCCTGCACCAGGTACAGGCCGCCGCCGTTGGCGGCTGCCCCGGGTTGGATCACCAGGTCGCCGGCGCGGGTGGCGATCATCTCGGCCGGCGCGCCCGCGTGCAGCGCGTCGAGCTGGCGCACGAGGCCCACGGGAATCGGGTGGCGGGCGAGGCGGCCGTCGAGGTCCATCGTCAGCAGCGGCACGTCGCGCGGCGGATCCAGCGCGGCGTCGTGGGCACCCGGTGCCAGCTGGTAGGCGTTGCGGAACGGCAGCCAGCGCACGTCGTGCGAGATGTCGTTGATGCCAAGCGCCAGCGTGATCTTCTTCCTGGGCGTCACCAGCGTCGGCCCGACGGGGTGGCCGCTGTCGTCCAGCGTGCCCCACGCCAGCGTGCCGTGCTCGGGCTGCAGGTAGCGCACGGGCTTCTTGCTGGCCAGCAGGTCGTGGAGTGCCAGATCTTCGGGGGCGGGCTTCATGCACGCCGACGGGTGCCAGGTGGCCTTGAACTCGGCCGGCGCGGGCGACAGCCGGCGCGCGGCCGGATCCCATACCTGGAACTGCTGCACCGACGGCGCGGCGTGCGAGCCGACCGCGAAGCGCGACTCGAGGTCGCCCGTCTCCAGGCTGACGAGGTTGTAGGCGGCGTTGGTGCAGTCCACGAAGCCGCGCGCCACCAGCACGCTGCTGCGCGCCGAGGGCACGTCGTAGGCGACGATCTTGCGCACCATCCACGGCGCCTTGGCGGCGGGGTCGGCGAAGGTGGTGATGGCCAGGGTGTCGTCGTCGAGCCAGGCGAAGCGGCCGGCCATCTGCACGATCACCGGCACGCCGGTCTCCTGGAGCGGCAGCGGGGCGTCCACCGGGGCGATGGCGGCACCGGTGGCGGCCGCGGCACGCGGTGGCGGGGCGCCGGCGGGCCTGGCCAGGGCAGGACAGTCCTTGTCGGTGAAGATCGTCGTGCCTTGCGGGCCGGGGCATTTCTGCAGGTCGGCGAAGGCGGAGGTGGACAGGGCGAGGGCGAGCAGCGGAAGCAGGCGGGTCATGGGCGCGCGGAAAAGAAGGGGTCGACGCGGATTCTCACAGCTTGTTACGTCGTTGCGATTCCCCCGTTCGGGGGAGTTGCCGCGGGGCGATTCGCCGCCGTCCGCCGGCGCGGGCCCGGGTAAACGATAAACTGGCGGGATGGCTTCTCCTCCTGTCCAGCGCACGCCCCTGTCGCTCGTGGTGCACCAGCAGTCGCGCGCCCTCGAGATCGAGTTCGACGATGGCCGCGCCTTCCGCATCCCGTTCGAGCTGATGCGCGTGTACTCGCCGTCGGCCGAGGTGCAGGGCCACGGCCCGGGCCAGGAGACGCTGCAGACCGGCAAGCGCGACGTCGGCATCGACGCCATCGAGCCGGTGGTCCACTACGCCGTCAAGCCGACGTTCTCCGATGGCCACGACAGTGGCCTGTTCACCTGGGACTACCTGTACCGCCTGGGCTCGCAGCAGGACGAGCTGTTCTGCCAATACCTCGAGCGCCTGGCCCAGGCCGGGCTCGATCGCGACGCCGACATGGCCAAGGCCGCCGGCGGCTCGTGTCATTCGCACTGAAAAGAGATTCCCCATGACCCAGACCCACTTCGGCTACGAGACCGTCGACGAGACCGAGAAGGCCACGCGGGTGCGCGGCGTGTTCGACTCCGTCGCGAAGAAGTACGACGTGATGAACGACCTCATGTCGGGCGGCATGCACCGAGCCTGGAAGAAGTACACCGTGGCGGTGGCCAACCTGAAGGCCGGAGACAAGGCCCTGGACATCGCCGGCGGCACGGGCGACCTGGCGCGCGCGTTCGCCAAGCGGGTGGGGCCGAC
>JBBQYL010000212.1:0-8454 GCA_038208735.1 Burkholderiales bacterium | reverse complement strand
CGGCGACCTCGTGCTGGAGGCCACCTACGACCGCGGCGACACGCGCTTCAAGATCCACAAGCCGCGCTTCTGGGAGTTCTACGGCCAGTACCACCACGGCGACCTCGTGGTGGACGCCGTCTACCAGGACTCGCGCAACGGCAACCCGCAGGCATGGGGCCACGGCCCGTTCACCGCGCTCACCGGCAACCCGGCCGACGACGGCAAGGTGGGGGGCGCGGGCCAGAGCATCGCCGAGGTGATGGGGCGCTACCAGGTCACGTCCGCGGTGGAGGTGTCGGGCGGCTACCGGCGCAACCGCTGGAGCGGCGCCGACGCGGTGATCACGCAGTACGCGGCGGCCGGCTCGTTGTGGAACGACATGTTCAACGTCGACTGGAACGGCACCCGCGACGGCATCGCCAACCCGGGCTACTCGGCCACGTCCAACGACGCGTTCGCGGGCATCCGCTACAACATCGACAAGTGGACGGCCTCCGCCGGCATGGCGACCCTGGGCAAGGCGAAGACGGCCAACCCGAGCGAGCGCGGGCAGTCCAACTGGGCCACGTTCAACACGCTGGGCCTCAACTACGACGTCTACAAGGGGTTCCAGGTCTACGGGTCGGTCAACTTCGTGCACTACGGAAGGCTGGGGCTGTCGCCCATGTCGATGCCGGGCAACGCCGCGTTCACCGGCGTCGACTCGCGCGTCACGCGCAACGGCAACGGCTTCCTCGTCGGCGCCGTGTACGTCTTCTGATCACCTGGACAACCTCATGACCTCACGCTCACTCCCGATGCGCCTGGCCCTGGCCGTCACTCTCGCGTTCGCACTGGTCGCCTGCGGCGGCGGTGGCACCGTCCCGTCCGGCGGCGTCTCCCTCCGTGCGCTTCCAGCCGACTACGCCACCCGCCACGCCGCGGCCTACTCGCCGTTCCGCACCAACAACCGCGACACCGAGACCGTCACGTCGGCCGAGGTGCTGCAGGACCTGCAACTGCTGCTGCAGGCCGACATCAAGCTGATCCGGCTGTTCGATAGTTCCGACAACGTGTCCAGGCTCACGCTGCAGGTGATCCGCGACAACCAGCTCGACATCAAGGTGCATCTCGGCGCCTACGTCATCTCCGGCAACGACGCCTTCAACCAGGCCGAGATCGCGCGCGCGACGGTGCTGGCCAACACCTACGACGACATCGTCGAGGCGGTGAGCGTCGGCAACGAGACGATGGTCAGCTGGTCGTTCAACAAGTTCACGCCCACCCAGATCGCCGCGTTCCTCACCAGCGTGCGCGCGGGCATCAGGCAGCCGGTGACCACCGACGACAACTGGGCCTTCTGGGCCTCGGCGCCGGCAGAATTGCTCAAGACCGTGGACTTCGTGTCGCTGCACACCTACTCGCTGCTCGACACCGTCAGCGACCCGACCTCGTGGGACTGGCAGCAGACCGGCGTGGCGGCGAACCTTCGCGCCGCCGCCATGATGGACGCCTCCATCGCGAAGGCGAAGCAGGACGTGGCCGCCGCGCAGACCTACCTGGACGGCATCGGCTACACCGCGCTGCCCATGGTCATCGGCGAGACCGGCTGGAAAGCCGTGGCCACCGGCGGCGAGACGCAGCGCGCGCACCCGGTCAACCAGAAGATGTACTTCGACCGCCTCGCCGCGTGGCACGCGTCGGCCGGCGGCCCGGTCAACATCGTCTGGTTCGAGGCCTTCGACGAGCCGTGGAAGGGCGGCGACGATGGCTGGGGCCTGTTCGACGTGGCCCGCAAGGCGCGCTACGTGGTGCAGTCGCTGGTCCCGCAGGCCGACTGGGAGGCCGGCACGACCACCGATGCCGACGCGGTGTACTTCATTCCCACCGTGGCCGCGGGACCCGTCACCGCCGACCGCTACACGGTGTACGCCGAGACGGTGACCCCCGGCGAGGCACTGCCGTCCTCGGCATGGGCCTGGAGCGCGTGGCAGGACGGCACCACCGCGGTGGCGACCGAGGTCTCCACCACCGCCGCCGAAGGCTCGAAGAGCCTGCAGATCACGCCCACGCCGCTCAGCTGGGGCTGGGGCATGACGGTGAACTTCACCACGGGCGCCGAGAACCTGTCCAACTTCCAGGCCACGGGCACGCTCAACTTCAGCATCAAGACCACCTACCCGGGCAAGGTGTCGGTCGGCTTCCTCACCGGAACCGCCACCGGCGCGAGCCTGTACGACGTCTACATTCCCATCGCCTCGGGCGACTACGGCTACGTCGACGACGGCGCCTGGCACGACGTGCACATCCCGATCAGCGCGATCACGCCACACGGCGCGATGGCCTTCGGGATGACCGACCCGACGAAGGCCAAGCTGGACCTGACCACCGTCACCAACCCGTTCGTGATCAACGACACCTACGCGATCACCGGCAAGGCCAACGGCAGCAACATCACCACGCCCATCCTGGTGGACGGCATCTACTGGGCGAAATGAGCGTGGACGACAACATCATGAGACAAGACTCCGTTCGACTCGCGCGGCGCCTCGGCGCCACCGCCACGGCCATCGCCGCCGGCGCCTTTCTTGCCGCCTGCGGCGGCGGCAGCGCCGGCGACCCGCCGCGCCAGCCCATCGCACAGGCGATCACGTTCGGCTCCCCCGGCAACCAAAGCCTGGGCACGGCGCCCGCCGCGCTGTCGGCCTCCGCCAGCTCCGCGCTGTCCGTCTCGCTGGCCAGCACCACCCCCAGCGTGTGCACCGTCGGCGGCACCACGCTGACGCTGGTGGCCGTCGGCACCTGCAACGTCACCGCCACGCAGGCCGGCAACAACCTCTACGCGGCGGCCCCGCCGGTGTCGGTGTCGTTCACCGTGGCCGCGGCGCCCGTCGCGCAGACCATCACGTTCGCTTCGCCCGGCAACCAGACCGTGGGCACCGCGCCGCCCGCTCTCTCGGCCACCGCGTCGTCCGGCCTGGCCGTGAGCTACGCATCGAGCACGCCGAGCGTCTGCACGGTCAGCGGCACCACGCTGACGCTGCTGGCCGGCGGCACCTGCACCCTCGTGGCGAGCCAGGCTGGCAATGCAACCTATGGCGCAGCCGCCCCGGTGGCCGATTCGTTCCAGGTGGCCGGCGCACCCGCACCGCAGACGCTCACGTTCTCGTCGGGCTTCGCCGGCGGGAACCTCACCGTGGAGGGCGGCAGCTTCGGGGGGTACAGCGGCAGCAACGAGGACGGCTACAACTGCTCCGGCTTCTGCGGCGGCGGCGGCGCCTTCGTGCCCGGCTTCACCGCCGACGCCAGCGCGTTCTACTACTACTACCAGACGCCGACGCCGGCCACGGACGAGTACGTGGGCATCTTCCTCGGCGCGCCGGGCGTCACGGGCGGCCCGAGCGCGTCGGCCGACACCCCGGGGGTGCAGATCACCCGCCAGACGACGATCCAGTTCCAGTTCGGCATGAATCCGGAATGGTTCTCGAGCGCCACCCCCAACGTCGGCGTGCTGCTGACGATGGGCAAGCACTATTCCGTCAACGGCAACGCCTGCAACGTGAAGCTGCTGTCGGTTTTCACGCCGACGGCCCAGGCCTCGACCGCGTATTCGATTCCCCTGAGCTCGTTCGTCATCAACCAGAACTGCGCCGACACCAGCCTGACGGTGGCGTCCGTGCTGGCGACGATGCTCATCTCGCAAGTCGACTTCCAGGGCGATGCCGGCAGGCCCGCCCTGTCGGACGGCACCAGGCTGACGGGCGCCAACCTGTCGGTGCCCACCACCGGCAGCCCGGCGGTGTATCCGACCACGCTGGCGGTCAACGGGGCCGTCACGTTCCAGTAGGGGGTCGGCGCCCGGCGTTTGCGCAATTACGCATCGATGCGTAAAATTCGCCAACGCCTCACTTTGCGCAAGTCCTCATGTCCGACCTCACCCAGGCGTGGCACTACGCCCGCCCACCGCTGGCCACCACGCTGGGTGACCGGCTGCTGTCGCACGAGCGCATCGCCATGTTCGGCCCGCGCCAGACCGGCAAGACCACGTTGCTGCGCGACGAGGTGATCCCGTACGTGCAGTCGCGCGCCGCCGTCGCGGTCTACATCGACTGCTGGATGGACGTGGACGACCCGCTGCAAGGCATCAACTACGCCCTGCAGAAGGCGCTGGAGAGCCTGAGCGTGAAGCCCAGGGGCATGCGGCGCACCGGCAGCACGCCGGTGAAGCGCCTGGGGGTGATGGGCGCCAGCATCGACCTGGGCGATCCGCCGAAACGCCAGACGCCGGAGCGTCCGGCGCTGGTGCTCGACAGCCTGCTCACCCAGATCCTCGAGGAGACCCGGCACGACCTGGTGCTCGTCTTCGACGAGTTCCAGTCGATCGCCTCCGCGAAGAACGGTCCGCAGATCTCGGCCTCGCTGCGCGCTGCGCTCACGCAGGCCGACAAGCGCATCGGCGCGATCTTCAGCGGCTCGTCCGACGTGCAGTTGCTGGACATGTTCTCGCGCACCAACACGCCGCTGTACGGCTTCGCGCGCACGGAGGGCTACGAGCCGCTGGGCCTCGACTTCATCGGCTTCGTGGCGGGCAAGTTCCGCCAGGCCACGCGGCGCGACCTGAACCAGGTGCTCGCTCACGAGGCCTTCCTGCAGTTGGGCACGCAGCCCGAGCCCTTCCTCCACGCCGTCAGCCTGGTGATGGCCAACCCGACCTGGAACCTCGATCGCGCACTCGACGAGATGCTGAGCCAGCAGTCGCCCAACAAATGGTCGGCCACCTGGCGCGCACTCACCGGGCTGCAGCAGGTGGCGCTGAAGCTCGTCTACGAGGACAGGCCGCCCACCGCGGCCGACAGCGTCGCCTGGGCGGCCACGCAGCTGGGCGCCAAGGTGGCGCCGTCCAGCATCAGCCGCGCCCTGGAGGCCCTGGCGGCCAAGGGCATGCTCGATCGTCGCCCCGACGGCCGCGGCTGGATCCTCATCGACCCGGTGCAACGGGCCTGGCTGAGCCGCAATCCGGATGCCGCGATCAAGAGCGCCACGTCGGGGTATTGAAGCCGGCTTACCATTCCGGCATGAGCTCGCCCCTGAAGATCTGCATCCTCGACAACGACAACCTCGACCCGGCCGTGGTCGACGCCTACGTCAGCTACGGCGCCATGACCGAGACGATGTTCGCGGCCGCCGGCGTGCCCTGGGAGTTCGATCGCTTCGACACCACGCGCGGCGAGTACCCCGCGTCGTTCGACGACTACGACGCCGTGCTGCTGACCGGCAGCAAGGCCGACTCGTTCTCCGACGAGCCCTGGGTACAGACCCTGCGCGGCCACGTCACCGAGTTGCTGAAGCAACGCAAGAAGCTGCTGGGCATCTGCTTCGGCCACCAGCTCATCGCCTACTGTCTGGGCGCGCAGGTGGGCCGCGCGTCCCAGGGCTGGGGCATGGGCCGCATGGACTACGAGTGGGTGGGCGCCACGCCGCTGACGCGCGACGCTGCCGACAACGCCGTGTCGTTGCTGGCCTCGCACCAGGACCAGGTGATGTCGCTGCCCGTGGGCGCCACGCTGCAGGCCCGCAGCGAGTTCTGCCCCGTCGCCGCCTACAGCGTCGACGACCGCGTGTTCTGCATCCAGCCGCACCCGGAGTTCGTCGAGGACTACAGCGCGTGGATCCTGGCGAAGCGGCCCGAATCGGTGGCCGCCGAGCGGCGCGAGCAGGTGCGCGCCGACATGGCGCTGCCGCACGCCGGGCTGGATGTGGCGCGCTACATGCAGCGCTTCATCGAAGGCACGGCAGCCTGATGGCTTGGGCCACCCGGACGTCGTGATCCTTCAATCATCGGACAGCGCTGTCGGGCAGAATCGCCCGATGGCTGCTCACACCCAGGCAGGCCAGCCCATCGACTGGGCGGCCCACGCCGCCGACGCCGGCCAATTGCACCTGGTGCGCGAGTGCAAGCAGATCAGCGGCCGCACGCCCACCCGGATCGTGCGCCAGGCGCCGCACGACGAGGCCGACTGAATGTACCGCCTGTGACGCCGCACTTTCCCCTCGTGCAGGCGATGCTGGGCATCGTCCTCTTCGCCGAGCTGTATCTCATGCGGTCGCGTCTCTCGAAAGACACGTCGCGCACCGCCGATCGCGGCTCGCTGCGGCTGTTGATGGCGATCATCTTCATCAGCGTCGGCCTGGCGTGGGTGGTGGGACGACGGTTCCCGCAGGCCAGGTTCGATGCCTTGTTCGACATGGGTCCGGCAGCGGTGACGGGCGTCTACGCCGCCGGCATCGCGGTGTTCGTCGCCGGCCTGGCCTTGCGCTGGTACGCGATGGCCTACCTGGGCCGGTTGTTCACTTTCGACGTGGCCATCGCGGCAGACCACCAGGTGATCGACACGGGCCCGTATCGCCGCATCCGGCATCCGGCTTACACGGGATCGTTGATGACCTTCGTGGGCATCGGGCTGTGCGGCGGGAACGCGCTCGCGCTCGTGGTGCTGCTCGTGCCGATCGTGCTGGCGTTCATGCGACGGATCGCGGTGGAAGAGGCGGCGTTGACGGCAGGACTGGGCGGCCAGTATGTCGACTACGTGGCCCGGACAAGGCGGCTGATTCCTTTCGTCTACTGACACGCGACCAATGCGTCTCGACGCCATGAGCCGAATGATCGATTAATCGGCTCATAATTTACATAACCGTGAGCCGAATGATCCCTACAATCGGCTCATGAGCCTGATGACCCCCTGGATCTGGCGTCGGAAGAACTGGCCGAGGCTCACGTTCGACGCCTCGGCGCTGGCCGGCGACCTCTCGGATGCGTATGGTGCGCATGCCAACATGGTTGCCAAGGCCTTCTCGATCGGGCTCACCGATGCACGCGAGATCGCGCTGGAGGCGACCGCCTCCGAAGCCTTGGGCACCGCAGCCATCGAAGGCGAACGACTCGATCTGGCCGCGGTTCGCTCGTCCGTCCTGCGCAAGCTGGGATTGCCAAGCACCGGGCCAGTCGATCGCCACGTGGACGGCCTGATCGAGCTGTTGCACGACGCGACCACCCGAACCGACGTTCCGCTGGACAAGGAACGTCTCTTCGGCTGGCAGGCTTCACTCTTTCCGACCGGCTTCTCGGGCGTCCATCGCATCACGGCAGGCGCCTGGCGGACACACGAAGATCCGATGCAGATCGTCAGCGGGATGCCCGGCAGGGAGACCGTGCACTACCAGGCGCCGCCGTCCGCCGACGTGCCCGACCACATGGCGCAGTTCCTGGATTGGTTCGATCGAACGACGCCACGTCCTGCCTGCTCGATCGATGGACTGGCCCGAGCGGCCGTCGCGCACCTGTGGTTCGAGAGCATCCATCCTTTCGAGGATGGGAACGGCCGAGTCGGCCGGGCCATCGTCGACTTCGCGGTGGCGCAGCACTTGCACGACCCGCTCAGGTTGTACTCGCTCTCGCACCAACTCGCACGATCGCGAGGCGCCTACTACGACGCGCTCAATGCCGCGTCACGCGGCGACGTCGACATCACGACCTGGGTTCAATGGTTCATCCGTCAATGCACGGCAGCCTATAACGCCGCCAGCGAGACGATCGGCCAGGCGCTGCTGAAGCGAGACTTCTGGCAGCAAGCTGCGGCCGGCGACGTGAACGATCGTCAGCGCAAGGTCTTGCGGCGATTGCTGGATGCCGGAGATGGCGGCTTCGAAGGCGGGATGACCGCGGCCAAGTACATGAAGATGACGGGCGCGTCGAAGGCGACGGCAACGCGCGATCTGATCGATCTTGAGGAGCGCGGACTTGTCTTGTCCGAAGGGGGTGGGCGATCGGTTCGCTACAGCGTCGCAGTGCATGGATGGGCGCATTGATTGGCCCGATGACTACCTGCCGCGCCGCTACGGCCGCAGGGCGCCGAAGTAATTGCTCCGGCGCGCGTGGCAGATCAACGCCTTGGCGGGTCCGCCGCCACAGCCCATCTCGAGCCTGGGCACGAGTAAGTGCGACTGGCCTACGTCCGCGCCAAGGTTGGTGCGTCAGCGCTCGAGCGCCGTATCGCGTTCCACAGGGCGGCTCGCCGAGCACCTGCGCAGGCGGGACAGTGAAAACCGCAAGCCTTTGCCGCAACTGATGTATTTCCAGTGCTTATTGCTATTTTTGCAGTACAAAAGATGCAAATCCAATGGTTATCGCGTTGTATGACTAAGTGCCATAATGTATTTAAATCCAACGACTAAATGCAATGACAACGATCAAACGTTGGAACTAAAACAGTTATGGAAGACGTCGTGAGTGCCAAAGAGACCAAGCCGCCTGACCCGCGTCCGCCGGCGTCGACGCCCGAAGAGATCGAGGCCGCCCTCGGCGACAAGCTGCGCGCACTACGCCTGTCGCGCGATCTCGACCAAGCCGGCCTGGCGGCGCGCGCCGGCGTGTCGCTGTCTGCCGTGCGGTCGCTGGAAGCCGGCCGGGGCTCGACACTGCACACGCTGGTGCGC
>JBBQYL010000211.1:0-8496 GCA_038208735.1 Burkholderiales bacterium | reverse complement strand
GCCCATGTCCGGCGGCGTCGACGAGTCGGAGGTGGAGTTCGCTCACACGATGGGCGTCACGCGCATCTGGGAGTCGCCGCGCGTCACGCTGCCCTACTCCGAGGAGCAGTGGCAGGCCGTGCTGGCGCTGGGCGACCGCGTCGACGCGCAGCTGGTGGCCGGCGACGTGCGCCTCACGATGGGCGGCGAGCCCACGTTCGTGAGCATCGACGACCGCGACGGCGCCGAATGGAACACCGACGCGCTGGGCCCCACCAAGCGCATGCGCGCCCAGGAGCTGGTGCTTCGGCTGCGCGACCGCTACGGCGCCGGGAGCTTCCTGCATTACGGCCAGGGCAAGTGGTACCCGGGCGAGCAACTGCCGCGCTGGGCGCTGTCCATCTGCTGGCGCGCCGACGGCAACCCGTGCTGGGTCGACCCGTCGCTGTTCGCCGACGAGCGCGTGCCGAAGCACTACACGGCGGCCGACGCGCAGCGCTTCGGCGCCACGCTGGCCCGCAAGCTGGGCATCGTCGACACCACGGTGCAGGCCGGCTTCGAGGACACCTTCTACTACCTGTGGCGCGAGCGCCAGCTGCCGATCAACGTCGACCCGTTCGACGCACGCCTGTCGGATGAACTGGAGCGCAACCGCCTGCGCCGCGTCTACTCGCAAGGCCTCGAGGCGCCGGTGGGCTACGTGCTGCCGCTGCGGCGCGAGCCGGGTCCGGGCCTGGTGGGCGGGCGCTGGGTCACCGGCCCGTGGCACTTCCGCGGCGAGCGCATGTACCTGATCCCGGGCGACTCGCCGATGGGCTATCGCCTGCCGCTCGACTCGCTGGCCTGGGTGAAGGACACCGAGTACCCGTTCATGATCGAGCGCGATCCGATGGACTCGCGCGGCGCGTTGCCCACCACCTTCCCGGTGGCCGGCAGCACGCCGTCGACGACGCCCCAGGGGGTATTCGGGGCGCGCGGCGCCATGGGCTCGGCCGGCGGCGGCGCCCCCATCTCGCCGCAGTCGGCGGCCGATGCCAAGGGAGTCCCCACGCGCATCGTCGGCGGCGTCACGCCGGGCCTCGCCGGCATCCCCGCGGGCCTCGGCATGGGCACCGGCGTCGCCGCGGTGCTGGCCGCGAACCGGGCCGCGTCGGCCTCGGTTTCGGCGGTTTCGGCGGCGTCGCCCGCATCGCCCGCTCCCGTGGACGACCGCATCCCGGGCAAGTTCGAGTCGGCCAACTGGCTCACGCGCTCGGCGCTGTGCATCGAGGTGCGCGACCCGCGCCGCGCCAACGGCCCGAAGGCCGAACGCGTTGGCTCGCCCAGCGGCGTGATGTACATCTTCATGCCGCCGCTGGAGCGCCTGGAGGACTACCTTGAGCTGCTGGCGGCCATCGAGGCCACGGCCAGGGAGCTGGGCGTCAAGCTGGTGCTGGAAGGCTACCCGCCGCCGCGCGACCCGCGCCTGAAGATGCTGCAGGTCACGCCCGATCCGGGCGTCATCGAGGTCAACATCCACCCGGCCTTCAACTGGCACGAGCTGGTGGAGCAAACCGAGTTCCTGTACGAGGCCGCGCGCCTGTCGCGCCTGTCCAGCGAGAAGTTCCTGATCGACGGCAAGCACACCGGCACCGGCGGCGGCAACCACTTCGTGCTGGGCGGCGCCACGCCGTCCGACTCGCCGTTCCTGCGCCGTCCCGACGTGCTGGGCAGCCTGCTGGCCTACTGGCACAACCATCCGTCGCTCAGCTACCTGTTCTCGGGCCTGTTCATCGGCCCCACCAGCCAGGCGCCGCGCATCGACGAGGCGCGCAACGACCAGCTCTACGAGCTGGAGATCGCGCTGGCCGAGATCGTGCGCGCCACGCAGGAGCGCGGCGACATGGTGCCGCCGTGGCTGGTAGACCGCAGCCTGCGCAACATCCTGGTCGACGCCACGGGCAACACCCATCGCAGCGAGTTCTGCATCGACAAGCTTTACTCGCCCGACTCGTCCACCGGCCGGTTGGGCCTGCTGGAGCTGCGCGCGTTCGAGATGCCGCCGCACGCCCGCATGAGCGTGGTGCAGCAGTTGCTGCTGCGCGCGCTGGTGGCGCGTTTCTGGGCCACGCCGTACGACCAGCCGCTGGTGCGCTGGGGCACCGAGCTGCACGACCGCTTCCTGCTGCCGCACTTCATCCAGCAGGACTTCGACGACGCGTTGTCCGAGATGAACGAGGCCGGCTTCGCGTTCGATCCGGGCTGGTTCGCGCCGCACCTCGAGTTCCGCTTCCCGAAGGTGGGCGAGTTCGCGTCCAGCGGCGTGCACGTGACGCTGCGCAACGCGCTCGAGCCCTGGCACGTGATGGGCGAGGAGGGCAGCGCCGGCGGCATGGTGCGCTACGTCGACTCGTCGCTGGAGCGCATCGAGCTGAAGGTCACCGGCCTGATCGAATCGCGCCACGTGCTCACCGTCAACGGCCAGTCGGTGCCGCTGCAGCCCACGGGCCGCGTCGGCGAGTTCGTGGGCGGCGTGCGCTACCGCGCGTGGCAGCCGCCGTCGGGCCTGCATCCCACCATCCACGTGCAGGCGCCGCTCACGGTCGACCTGGTCGACCTGTGGTCGCAGCGTTCGCTGGGCGGCTGCCAGTACCATGTGGCGCATCCGGGCGGGCGCAACTACGCCACGCTTCCGGTCAATGCGTACGAGGCGGAAAGCCGCCGTCTGGCCCGATTCTTCGCGCTCGGCCATACACCTGGGAAAATGGACGTTTCACGCCCCGACCGGAGCGCCGAATTTCCCTTCACGCTCGACTTGCGGCGTAACCGTTGACCCCCTCGCTCTTCCCGTCGCTGCCCCCGAGGGAGAGCTCGGATCGGCTCGGGTGCGACCCTCGCTTCCCGAGTCCCGCGCTTCCTCGCAGCAACTAGATGCCCACTTCCGTCCAGACCAGCTTCCTGCCAGACGACGCCCCCGAGGCGCGAGCGCTCGCCCGGGCCGCGGCATTGCGCGGCACGCCGGGCAGCTTCGACGAGCTGCACGGGCTCATCGCCGAGGCGGCCGCCGCGGGCCACGCGCTGGCGCCGGCCTGGCAGGCGTTCTTCGACGCCGCCGGCTCCGACGGCTGGGTCGACCTGGCGCAGACCAAGGCGCGCATCCAGCGCAAGGTGCAGGACGACGGCGTCACCTACAACGTGTACGCCGAGGGCGCCGCGGCGGCCAACGCGTGGCCGCTGGAGCCGCTGCCGTTCCTCATCGACGCGGCCGCCTGGGCCATCATCGAGAAGGGCGTCACCCAGCGCGCGCGCCTGCTCGACGCCGTGCTGGCCGACGTCTACGGCGGCCGCAGCCTGCTCGACGAAGGCCTGCTGCCGGCCTCGCTGGTGCTGGCGCATCCGCAATACCTGCGCGCCATGCACGGCTGCCGTCCGGCCGGCGGCGTGCACCTGCACGTGGCCGCGTTCGACCTGGCGCGCGGTCCGGACGGCCAATGGCGCGTGGTCAGCCAGCGCACCCAGGCTCCTTCGGGCATGGGCTACCTGCTGCAGAACCGGCTCATCATTTCGCAGCAGTTTCCGGCCGCCTTCCGCGACCTGCACGTGCAACGCGTCGCGGCCGGCTTCCTGGCGCTCCTGCAGGGCCTGCAGCGCCTCAGCCCCGAGGGCGACAACGCCCGCGTGGTGCTGCTGACGCCGGGGCCGCACAACGAGACCTATTTCGAGCACGCCTTCCTCTCGCGCTACCTGGGCATCACGCTGGTGGAGGGCGGCGACCTCACCGTGCGCGGCGAGCGCCTGTTCCTGAAGACGCTGCACGGCCTGGAGCCGGTGCACGTGCTGCTGCGCCGCGTCGACGACGAGTACCTCGACCCGCTGGAGCTGCGCGGCGACTCGGCGCTGGGCGTGCCGGGCCTGCTGGGCGTCATCCGCGCCGGCCAGGTGGTGGTGGCCAACGCGCCGGGCGCGGGCTTCCTCGAGAGTCCGGGGCTGGCCGCGTTCTGGCCCAAAATCTCGCGCCGCCTGCTGGGCGAGGAGCTGCTGCTGCCGTCCACCACCAGCTGGTGGTGCGGCGAGGACAGCGTCTGGGAGACGCAGCGCGAGCGCCTCGCCCAGTTCGTCGTCGCGCCCACGTTCCCCACCAGCGACACCACCGAAGGCTTCGCGCCGCACGGCGTGGCCGAGCTGTCGCCCGACGCGCGCAAGGCCCTGCTGGCCGACATCGACGCCCGACCGGCGGCCTACACGCTGCAGGCCCGCGTGCGGCCGTCGGAGATCCCCGTGTGGAACGACAACGCGCTGGAGCCGCGCGCGGCGCTGGTGCGCGTGTTCGCCACCAGCGACGGGCGCGGCGGCTGGCAGGTGATGCCGGGCGCGCTCACCCGCGTGGCCACGCGCCGCGACGCCGCGCAGGACGCCTGGCTGTCGATGCAGCATGGCAGCGTCAGCGTGGACACCTGGGTGCGGACCGACGGCCAGGTCGATCCCACCACGCTGCTGCCCAAGCCGCTGAGCGCGGCCGACCTGTCGCGCACCCGCCGCACCGTCACCAGCCGCTCGGCCGAGAACCTGTACTGGCTGGGCCGCTACACCGAGCGCGCCGACAACAGCGTGCGGCTGGCGCGCATCACGCTCGAATCGCTGAACAACGCCAACCCGGTGATGCTCGATGCGCTGGGACGGCTCGCGCTGCGCAACGGCCTCATCGGCGGCGGCGTGCCGCTGCCCACGCAGTCGGTGCGCGTGTTCGAGCGCTCGCTGGTGCACACCATGGCCGACCCGTCGGCCATGAGCGTGGCGTACAACCTGCGCGCGCTGCGCAGCTGCGCGCAGGCGCTGCGCGAGCGGCTGTCGGTGGAGCACTGGAAGCTGATCGACGCGGTGGGCCGCAACTTCGAGGAGCGCTTCGCCACCATCCTGCAGCCGCGCGCCGCGGGCACGGGCGGCGGTGCCGGCACGCACGCGGTGGAGTCGGTGAGCGACGTGCAGGTGCTGCTGCAACGCGCCGCCACGCACCTGGCCGCCATCACCGGCGCGCAGTCCGACCGCATGACGCGCGACGACGGCTGGCGCCTGCTGAGCGTCGGCCGCCAGACCGAGCGCCTCGACTTCCTCACGCAGGCGCTGATGCTGGGCCTGCAGCTCGACTTGCCTGCGCGCGACGACGGCTTCGCGCTGCTGCTGGGCCTGTTCGACTCCACCATCACCTACCGCGCGCAGTTCCAGGCCCGGCGCGAGCTGCCGCCGTTGCTGCAGCTGCTGGTGCTGGAGCTGGACAACCCGCGCTCGCTCGCGGGCGTGGCGCGCACGCTGCGCGACCGCGTCACGCGCCTCGCGCGCCACGAGGCGCGCTGGGTGCAGCGCGTGCTCGACGAGCTGCCGGCGCCCGACGAGTGGTCGCTGGAGGCCTTGTGCGAGCCCGACGAGGAAGGCCGCCACGCGATGCTCCTCACGTCGTTGAAGACCCTGAGCGAGCGCACGCAGGCGCTCTCCGCCGAGGTCGGCCGCCGGCTGTTCTCGCACGTCGGGCCCGGCGATCACACGGTGTGGCAATGAACGACGACGACGACCGCCCGTTCACGTGGCAACTGCAGTGGCAGCCTCAGTCGCAGCCGGACGGGCAGCAGCAGGAACAGGCGCAGTCGCCGGCCCCGTCGCAATCGCAATCGCAGGCCCAGTCGCAGTCGCAGTCGCAGTCGCCGCCGCAAGACTTGGACCGCGACGACCTCGAGCCGACCGCCGCGGCTGCCGCGGCGGACGAGGCCTACGGGCACGCCGCCAGGCGCGACCTCGCCGCCGAGACCCTGGCCGCGCCGGCCGTGCGCTGGCTGCGCGTGCGCCACGAGACCAGCTACCGCTACGATTCCGAGGTGGAGGGCGCGCACCACCTCGCGCACCTGCGCCCGCGCGACACCGCCACCCAGCAGATCCGCGCGTGGTCGCTGGTGGTCGCGCCGCATCCCGATGCCGGGGTCGACCTGGCCAGCGGCATCCGCGAGACGGTCGACCCCTGGGGCAACGCGCGCCAGGTGTTCGCGCACTCGCAGGTGCACGACGAGCTGGACGTCACCTCCGCGTTCGAGGCCGGCATCAGCGCGCCGGAAGTTCCCGTGCCGGGCAGCAGCCAGCCGTGGCGCGAGGTGGCGCGCGACCTGCGCCTGGACGCCGGCGCCAGCCCGCACGGCACGCATGCGGCCGACGCCACCGACGAGCGCCGCGCCGAGCGCGCCGCCTTCGAGGCCGCCGAGTTCGCGCTCGACTCGGGCCTGGCGCCGCGGGCCCGCGCGCTGGCCGAGTGGGCACGCCCCGCGGCCGACGCCCACACCGGCATCGTCGAACTGGCGCTGGCGCTGATGCACCAGATCCACGAGGAGTTCGAGTACCTGCCCCAGTCCACGTCGGTCACCACCGGCGCGCTGGAGGCGCTGTCGCTGCGCCACGGCGTCTGCCAGGACTTCGCCCACGTGCTCATCGGCGCATGCCGCTCGCTGGGCCTGGCCGCGCGCTACGTCAGCGGGTACCTGCTCACGCAGCCGCCGCCGGGCAAGCCGCGCCTGGTGGGCGCCGACGCTTCCCACGCCTGGGCCGCCGTCTGGTGCCCGCCCTATGGGTGGCTGGCGCTCGACCCCACCAACGACGTGCCCGCGGGCCAGGATCACGTCACGCTGGCCTGGGGCCGCGACTACGCCGACGTGGCCCCGCTGCGCGGCGTGATCCGCGGCGGTTCGGGCAACGCGCCGCGCGTGGGCGTGACGGTGGAGCCTCTCTGAGCGTGGGGAGCACCGAGCCGCTTCTCGACCGGCGTTCCTGGAATTCCTGATTTGTCAGGTATGACACAAATCCCCCTCAATGAATGGTCGGCAAGGCCGATGTCATGCAGATGCCGCTGCGAGGTTTGGCTTGCGGCCCGGCAAAAAAAGAGGCTTTCATGACACTGCACTCCCCTCCCTCCGGCTCGCGTCGGGGTCTCGCCGCCATCGCCCGCACCGGCGATCTCGTCATGCTGCTCACCGCCGTCGGGAGCGCCCTGGCCGCCTGCATCATCGGGCAAGCCTACGCCGATCTCGGGTTGGCCCTGGCGGCCAGCGGGCTGTTGCTCGCAGCCGCCGGCGCCGCGTTCGCGCTGGCGCGCGGCACGGCGTTCAGCGCCGCCGTGCTCACCACCTGCAACGTCGCCCTCGTGGCTCTGCACATCCAGCTGGGGCGCGGAACCATCGAATTCCACTTCGGCGTCTTCGTGCTGCTCGGATTGATGCTGGTCTACCGCGACTGGCGCCCGCTGGTCCTGGCCGCCGGGCTGTTCGCCGTCCACCATGTCGTCTTCGACCGTCTGCAGGCGTTGGACACGGGCGTGTTCTGCACGCCCCGGGCCGATTTCCTGAAGACCCTGATGCACGCCGTCTACGTGATCGCGCAGACGAGCGTCGAGGTCTACCTGGCGGCCATGCTCCGGGGCGCCGCGGTGGAGTCCTGCGAACTCACCGACATCGTTCGCCGCGTGGACGCCGACGGCCGGCTGTGCCTGGACGTGGCCAACGTGCGCGCGAGTGCCCCCACGGCAGTCCTGCTGAAGGGAATGCTGCAGCGCATCGGCATGGCGATCGCGGCCGTGAAGCAGTCCTCGGATTCGGTGGAAGTGGCGGCGACGGAGATCGCCAACGGCAACATGCACCTGAGCCAGCGCACCGAGGAACAGGCCAGCAACCTGCAACAGACCGCCGCGGCCATGGAGCAGATCTCGGTCACGGTGCGCACGACGGCGAGCACGGCGCAATCCGCCGAGCTCGTGGCCGTGGCGGCGAGCGCCGCGGCCGACAGCGGGGGGCGCGTCGTCCACGACATCATCGCGACGATGGCCGACATCTCGCAAAGCTCGAAGCAGATGTCCGAGATCATCGGCGTGATCGACGGCATCGCCTTCCAGACCAACATCCTCGCGCTCAATGCCGCGGTGGAGGCCGCCCGCGCGGGCGAGCAGGGTCGCGGTTTCGCGGTGGTCGCCGCCGAAGTGCGAAGCCTGTCGCAACGCTCGACTCACGCGGCCAGGGAGATCCGGTTGCTGATATCGGGCTCCGCACAGCGTGTGGACGCAGGCACGGCACTGGTGGGCGAAGCCGGCACCGGCATCCGCGACATCGTCGACCAGGCGCAGCGCGTGCGCCAGCTGATCGGCGAGATCTCGGTGGCGGCCTCCCAGCAGACGGAAGGCATTGGCCAGATCAGCGATGCGGTGGCCCAGCTCGATACGGTGACACAGCAGAACGCGGCGCTCGTCGAGGAAGCGGCGGCGGCCTCGGACAACCTGCGCCATCAGGCCGCGATGCTGACGGGTGTCGTCGGGCAGTTCGTGCTCGCGTCCGCCTGAGCTCCCTCCGGCGCGCGGGCGTGGCCGCGCGGCGTGCCTAGGAGTCTGGGCGGCAGAAGGTAAATTCTTGTCATCGGCCGAGGGGGTCGGTCCGTTGTGGGTAGATGGCCGCCAACTACCTCCCGTACGAACCGCATCAAATGCTGCTACTTCCCGCAGCGTTGCAGGAATGGCTG
>JBBQYL010000210.1:0-8503 GCA_038208735.1 Burkholderiales bacterium | reverse complement strand
ACCTGAACTGCGGCTGCCCCAGCGAGCGGGTGCAGCGCGGGGCGTTCGGCGCGTGCCTGATGCGCGAGGCCGACCTGGTGCGCGACAGCGTGGCGGCGATGCGTGACGCGTGCACGTTGCCGGTGACGGTGAAGCACCGCATCGGCATCGACAAGCTGGAGAGCTATGACTTCGTGCGCGACTTCGTGGGCACGGTGGCGCGGGGCGGCTGCACGGTGTTCATCGTGCATGCGCGCAACGCGTGGCTGCAGGGTCTGAGCCCCAAGGACAACCGCACCATCCCGCCGCTGCGCTACGAGTTCGTCTACCAGCTCAAGAAGGACTTCCCGGACTTCACGATCGTGCTGAATGGCGGGGTCAAGGGCGACGGCGCCATCGCCACGCACCTCGAGCACGTGGACGGCGTGATGCTGGGCCGCGAGGCGTACCACGACCCGTGGTGCATGTCCGACTGGGACGCGCGCTTCCTGGGCGGGCCCACCGGCGAGCGCACGCGCGAGAGCGTCGAGGCGCAGATGGTGGCGTATCTCGACCGCCTGCAGGCGAGCGAGCATCACTGGTCGCAGGCGTCGCGCCACATGCTGGGGCTGTGGAACGGCGTGAAGGGCGCGCGTCGCTGGCGCCAGGTGTGGTCGGACCACAAGATGAAGACGCTGGCGCCGGCCGAGGTGTCGCGCCTCGCGCATGCTGGCGCGCCCGAAGACGTGGCTGCGGTCTGACATTTGTCGGAACGCTACTCCGTCATCCGGCGCGCAGTCGCAGGATCCATCCCGAGGCCACGTCACTTCAATGCATGGATCCTGCGACTTCGCGCAGGATGACCCTGAGTGCTCAGGCGTTTGCCAGCGCCTCGTCGATCTTGTCCTTGACGCGGTGCAAACCGCGCAGCAGCGAGGTCTGGTCGAGCATGGCCTGCGGCGCCAGCTTCATGGCCACCTCGTCGAGCTGGCTCGGGGCGGTGGTGATCGTTTGGGCGAGGGCGGACAGCACGCAGATGTAGCGATGCGACACGCGCGGCAGGCGCATCGACGTGTGGATGGCGATGTGGTGGCGCACGCTGGCGACGGCCGCGGGCGTCAGGCCCCAGGCCTCGCACAGGTTGGCGCCGACGTCGTCGTGGCCGCAGCCGAACGCGGCGCGTTCCATCTCCACCAGGTGCACGTCGTCGCGCGCTGAGGCCAGCATCGGGGCGTACTTCTCGGGCGAATGCTTGTACAGCACGGCCTTGCCCGATTCCTCGAACAGGCCGGCGGTGTGCGCGCTCCAGGCCTCCATCGACAGGGCCTGCGCCAGCCGGCCCATGAGCAGTCCGCGGATGCTGGCGCGCTCCCACACGGCCACGAGCTGCGGCACCTGCGGGAAGGCGGCCTGCAGACCCGTTTCGTAGGCGATGGCGGAGATCTCGCGCACGCCCAGGTAGGTGACGGCCTGCTGCACGCTTTGCACGCGGCCCTTCAGGCCGTACAGCGGCGAGTTGACGGCCTTCATCACGGCCGCGGCGAACGACATGTCGCTCTCGATGAGCGCGCCCACGGCGTTGAGATTGACGTCGTCCTCGCGCAGCAGCGCGGCCAGCCTGACCAGCGATTGCGGCTGGGCAGGCAGGTCGAAATCGAGGTTGACGGGTCGGTTGTCTTCGGTCATTGGCGCTCCGCGGCGTACTTCCCGGCAAGGGACAGGGAGTGTGCATGCTAGTCCTTTCGGCCGGCGGCACGCGCACGAATTGGGCGTAAAAAGCCCGCCGTTTGCTCGCGCACAATGCCTGGCATGGCGCCTGCCAGACAGCGCCACGTGTCCCGTCTCCAACCCTTGCGCCGACCATGATCCCTTGGCTCGAAGCCAGTCCGTCCCACATCGCCACCTGGGCCATCGCCGCGGCGGCCACCGCGGCCGTCATCGTGCGGCCCGGCAAGTGGCCGGAGGCGGTCTGGGCGGGCGCCGGCGCGCTGGCCTTGATGGTGTGCGGACTGCTGCCGCTGTCGGCCGCGCTGCAGGCCGTGCTGGAGGGCTGGGATGTCTACCTGTTCCTGGCCGGGATGATGCTGCTGTCGGAACTCGCGCGCCGCGAGGGCCTGTTCGACACGCTGGCGGGCTGGGCGGTGCGGCATGCCGGCGGGTCGGCGAAACGCTTGTTCGCGCTGGTCTACGCCATCGGGGCGGTGGTGACGGTGTTCATGTCCAACGACGCCACCGCCGAGGTGCTGACGCCCGCCGTCTACGTAGTTGCCAAGAAGGCCGGGGCCAGGCCCCTGCCTTACCTGTTCGCCTGCGCCTTCATCGCCAACGCCGCCAGCTTCGTGTTGCCCATCTCCAATCCGGCCAACCTGGTGGTGTTCGGCGAGCGCATGCCGCCGCTGCTCACGTGGGTGGCCGCGTTCCTGCTGCCGTCGCTGGCCGCGATCGCCGTCACGTGGGCGGCCTTGGCGCTGCTGTTCCGCGCCGAGCTCGCCGCGCCCGTGCAGGCGGGCTCGAGCGTGCAGAAGCTGTCGGGCACCGGCCGGCTGGCGGCCGTGGGCATCGCCGGCGTGGTGCTGGCGACGCTGGCCGCCTCGGCGCTCGGCTTCCCGCTGGGCGCGCCCACGCTGCTGGCCACCCTGCTGGCGGTGGGCGCCGTGCAGGCCACGCGGCGCGAAGCGCCATGGGCGCTGCTGCGGCACGTGTCGTGGAGCGTGCTGGCGCTGGTGGCCGGGCTGTTCGTGCTGGTGGCGGGGCTCGGCCAGACCGGCCTGATCGCGGCGCTCACCGACATCTTGCGCGACTGCGCGCACGCGGCGCCGCGCGCCACCGCGTGGGGCGCAGGCGCCATCGTCGCGTTCGCATCCAACTTCATGAACAACCTGCCCGCCGGGCTGATCGCGGGCACCGCCGTCAACTCGGGGCCGATGCCCGATGTGGTGCGCTCGGCCATCGCGATCGGCATCGACCTCGGGCCCAACCTGTCGGTTACCGGCTCGCTGGCCACCCTCCTGTGGCTGATGGCGCTGCGCCGCGAGGGCGAGCACGTGTCGGCGTGGCAGTTCCTGAAAGTGGGCGCGGTGGCGATGCCGCTGGCGCTGGTCGCGGCGCTGGCGTGCCTCTGAGGCCGCGCGGCCGACGCCTCAGAACATCGCGCCGTAGCGCTCCAGCTCCCACGCGCTCACGTGCCGCGCGTAGTCCGTCCACTCGATGCGCTTCAGGCGATCGAACTCGTCGGCCAGCGACGCACCCAGCGCGCCGCGCACCACCTCGTCGGCGCGCAGCGCCGCGATGGCCTCGGACAGGCTTTGCGGCAGCAGCGGGATCCCGCGCGCGTGGATCTGCGCCAGATCCAGGGCGAACAGGTCGTCGGTGCAGGCCGGGCCCGGCTCGAGCTCGCGGTCGACGCCGTCGAGGCCCGCCTCGATGAGGCCGGCCAGCGCCAGGTACGGGTTCGCGCTGGCGTCGGGCAGGCGCCATTCGAAGCGGCCGTCGAGCGTGCGCACCACGGCCGTCCGGTTGTTGGGGCCGTGCGCCACGTAGGCCGGGGCCCAGGTGGTGCCCGACAGCGATTCGCCCACCACCAGCCGCTTGTACGAGTTGACGGTGGGCGCGGCCAGGGCCGTCAGCGCCGCGCTGTGCGCGAGCACGCCGGCGATGAAGTGTCCGGCCAGCGGCGACACGCCCGGGCGGCCGTCCGCGTTGGAGAACACGCAGCGCGGGCCGTCCCACAGCGACACGTGGAAGTGCAGGCCGCTGCCGGGCTGGTTGACGAAGGGCTTGGGCATCATCGAAAACACGGCGCCGTCGCGCTCGGCCAGCGCGTGCGCGGCCAGCTTGAACAGCGCGACGTTGTCGGCGCTCGTCATGGCCTCGGCGTTCTCGAAGTTGATCTCGTACTGACCGTGCGCGTCCTCGTGGTCGGTCTGCAGCACCTTCATGCCCGCGGCCTCCAGCGCGGCGCGCAGGTCGACCAGGAAGCGGCCCTGGCGCGGCAGGCTCTTGAGGTCGTAGGACGGCTTGTCCAGGCGGTCGGCGTCGTCGAACGGCAGCCACTGGCCGTTCTGCTTCTTCAGCAGGAAGAACTCGGGCTCGATGCCCACCTGCAGCGTCCAGCCGCGCTGCGCCAGCCGGTCGGTGGCACGACGCAGCACCTGGCGCGGGCAATTGGCGAACGGCGCGCCGGCCACGAAGCCGTCGCAGGCCACGCGGGCCACGCCGGGCATCCACGGCAGCGCCGCGAGCGTGCGCAGGTCGGCGCGCGCGTAGTACTCGCTGCGCGGCCCGGTGCGCGGCAGCCCCGTGCCCCAGATCGACGGCCCGGCGAAGCCGGCGCCGTCGCGCACGAGGGTGGCCAGCTGGTGCAAGGGCACCCACTTGCCCTTGGGCGTGCCGTGCATGTCGACGAACTGCGCCAGCAGCGTGTGCACGCCTTGCTGGCGCAGCGTGGCCTCGAGCGCCGCGATCTCTTCGTTGGACTGCATGCGCGTCACTTCTGGCCGTCGATGCGGATCCAGGTGGTCTTCAGCTCGGTGTACTTGTCGAACGCGTGCAGCGACTTGTCGCGGCCGTTGCCGCTCTGCTTGTAGCCGCCGAAGGGCACGGTGATGTCGTCCTCGTCGTACGAGTTGACGTGCACGGTGCCGGCGCGCAGGGCGCGGGCCACGCGGTGGGCGCGGTTGATGTTGTCGCTCCACACGCTGGCCTGCAGGCCGTAGTTGGAGCCGTTGGCGATGGCGATGGCCTCGTCCTCGGTCTTGAAGCGCAGCACGGCCATCACGGGCCCGAAGATCTCTTCCTGGGCGATCTTCATGTCGTTGGTGACGTTGTCGAACACCGTGGGCTCCACGTAGTAGCCGCCGGTCTCGCCGCGCACCTGCTTGCCGCCGCTCACCACGCGCGCGCCCTGCGCGTGGCCGGCCTCGATGTAGCCCAGCACCGTCTTCAGCTGCGTGTCGTCCACCAGCGCGCCCATCTCGGTGGCGCTGTCCAGCGGATCGGCCGGCGCGTACTTCGGCGCCTCGGTCTTGAGGGTGGCGATGAACTCGTCGGCCACCGAGTCGTGCACCAGCACGCGCGACGGCGCGTTGCAGGATTCGCCCTGGTTGAAGAACATGCCGCCGGCTACCGTCTTCGCGGCGCGCGCCACGTCGGCGTAGTCATTGAACACGACGAAGGCCGACTTGCCGCCCAGCTCGTTGTACACGCGCTTCAGGTTCGACTTGCCGGCGTACTCGTACATGCGGCGGCCCACGCGGGTGGAGCCGGTGAAGCCGATGGCGTCGACCTCCATGTGCAGCGCCAGCGCCTCGCCGGCCTCGTGGCCGAAGCCCGGCACGACGTTGAACACGCCCGGCGGCAGGCCGGCCTCGAGCGCGAGCTCGGCCAGGCGCAGCGCGGTGAGCGGGCTCTTCTCGCTGGGCTTGAGCACCACCGAGTTGCCGGCGGCCAGCGCCGGGCCCAGCTTCCACGCGGCCATGATCATCGGGTAGTTCCAAGGCACGATCACGCCGATCACGCCCATGGGCTCGCGCGTGACGAGCGCGAGCGCGCTCGCGGCGGTGGGGGCGATCTCGTCGTAGATCTTGTCGACGGCCTCGGCGTACCAGGCGATGCAGCGGGCGCAGGCGGGCACGTCGACGGCCAGCGAGTACTGGATCGGCTTGCCCATGTCCAGCGTCTCGAGCAGGGCCAGTTCGTCCTTGGCGCCCAGGATCAGCTCGGAGAACTTCTGCAGGATCTTCTTGCGCGCGGCCGGCGCCTGGGCGGCCCAGCGGCCGTCCTCGAAGGCGGCGCGCGCCGAGCGCACGGCGGTGTCGACGTCGGCGGCCAGGCCGCGCGCGATCGGGCCCAGCAGGCGGTTGTCGATGGGGGAATGCTTGGCGAAGGTCTCGCCGGTCTGCGTGTCGCGGCGCACGCCGTCGACCAGCATGCGGCCGTCGAGCTTCAAGGCGGTGGCGCGTTCGCCCCAGTGGGTGGTGGTGGTGCTCATCAATGTCTCCTTCAGAAACCAGGAAGGGCCGGCTTTTGGCCGACCCTTCGTCATGCAGGGCGAGTGGGCCCGGGAACGATCAGAAGCTGACGACCATGGTGGCGCCCAGCAGCGAGTTGTTCTTCTTGTAGGCCAGCGTCTTGGCATCGAGGAACACGGCCTGGCTGGCCAGGTCGAGGCGGTACTCGGCCTTGACGGTGGTGTTGGCGGTCAGCAGGTAGTTGAAGCCCATCGCGATGGCGGCGCGGTTGGCGCCTTTGCAGTCGGCGCCCAGCTGGCAGTTGGGCGAGACGCCGATCCCGTTGCGGGTATCTCCGAAGGTGCCGGAGTTCGCCTCGGTCGCGCCGACGTAGTAGCCGGTGTAGCCCAACAGGCCGCCGCCGTTCTTCTGGTCGTTGATGTAGTCGGCGAGCACCACGGCCTCGAAGCGCGGGTCGAGCTTGTACGCGGCCAGGCCGGACACGCCCCACCATTGCGCGTCGCGCGCGTTGCCGTCGGCGTCCGGCGTGATGGCCGCACCTCGTTGCTTGCCGAAGCCCACCTGGCCTTGCAGCGTGAGGTCGCCACGGATGAAGTACGCATCGGCCTCGATCAGGTGCAGCATCGTGTTCTGGGACGCGCCGCCAAGCACGCCGTTGTTGAAGTTGGCCACCTTGCCTTCGACGCCCGCCAGGCCCCAGCCCGAGAACTCGCCCTTCGAGTAGTCGAGGCGGTAGGCCAGCACCGGCGCGAACTGCTTGGGCCGGTTCAGCGACGAGTTGAAGTTGGCGATGACCGCCTTCACGTCGTACTTGCCGCGGATGATCTCCATGCCCGCGCCGGTGTACGTGGTGCGATCGGTGAAGTCGAGCAGAAGGCCGCGCGTGACCAGCTTGGTGGTGGTGGGCTGGATGTACTCGTAGCCCGACCAGTCGGGGATCTGGCCGCCGATCAGGCGCGTCTGCAGGTCGCCCATCGGGATCGAGAACGAGGCCTCGTGGACGATGGACTTGCCGCCCGGATCGGCCACGCTGCCGGCGCCGCGTTGCGGCATCAGCGTGAGGCGCCACTTGGTGCCGCCCTCAAGTTCCTTCTGGAAGTCGAGCTGCACGGTGCCGAAGTACGAGTTGTCGTAGTTGTAGCCGTCCTCGGACACGGCGTTCAGGAACTGGAAGCCGGCGCGGTTCTGGTCCTTGTTCCAGATGTAGGTCGGATCCATGTAGCCGCTCACCTTCAGGTTCTTGTAGCCGTGCGACTCCTGCGCGTCTTCCAGGGCCTCCGACTTGACGACCAGCTTGTTGAAGTCGGCGGCCTGTTCGGGGGTCATGCCCCACTGGGCGGGCTGGCCGTCGGCGGGCGCGTCGGGCACGGCGGCGAGCTTCTTCTCCAGGTCGGCGATGCGCGCCTTCAGCGCGGCCAGTTCCTTGAGGACGTCGGCGTTGCTCTGGGCGAACGCAGGGGTGGCGACGCCGAAGGCGAGGGCGATCGCGCAGGCGAGGGCGGTGGGGCGCAAGGTCTTCATCGGGTTCTCCATGGATGTCTTGTTGGGCGGGTCGTGTCTTGCGGGAATCGGGGGGAACGGGTCAGGAATCGTCGCGGGCGGCGGCGCTGATCTCGGCGGCGCGGCGGCGCTCGGCACGCGCCACCCAGATACTGGCCACGGCCACGCAGAAGGCGACGATGACGATCATCACGGTGGCCACCGCGTTGACGCTGGGGTCGAGCCCCAGGCGTGCCCGCGAGAAGATGACCAGCGGCATGGTGGTGGCGCCCGGGCCGCTCAGGAATGCGGACGACACCACGTCGTCCAGCGACAGGCTGAACGTGAGCAGCCACGCGGAGATCAGCGACTGCGTGATCATCGGGAAGGTGACCAGCCTGAACACCTGCCAAGGCCGCGCGCCGAGGTCCATCGCGGCCTCCTCGAGCTGCGGGTTCAGGTCCTGCAGGCGCGCCTGGACGACGACTGCCGCATACGACATGCCGATCATCAGGTGGCCCAGCCAGATGGTGAAGAAGCCGCGCTCCGGAAAGCCGATCACGCGCTGGATGGCCACCATCATCAGCAGCAGCGACAGGCCCTGGATGACCTCGGGCATCACCAGCGGCGCGTTGACCATGCCTGCGAAGAACGTGCGGCCGCGGAAGCGCTTGTACTTGACCAGCGTGAACGCCGCCATCGTGCCCAGCACCACCGAGCCGGTGGCCGAGGTGACGGCGATCTTCAACGACAGCCACAGGCCGTTGATGATCTCGGTGTCGTCCGCCAGCTTGCGATACCACTCGAGCGAGAAGCCGCCCCAGTGCGACGCCAGCCGCGAATGGTTGAACGAGAAGATCATCAGCGTGATCATGGGCAGGTACAGGAACAGAAACCCCCCTATCAGCCAAGCGACGCCGAAGCCCTTCGCGAAATTCGTGCCAAACAGTGCGCGGTTCTTCATTTGCGCGCCTCCTGCGCTTCGGTCTGGTACTTGTTGAAGATCGCCAGCGGCACGACGATCAGCAACACCAGGATCACGGCCACGGCGGAGGCCATCGGCGGATCGTTGTTGGAGAAGTTCTCGTCCCAGATCA
>JBBQYL010000209.1:0-8585 GCA_038208735.1 Burkholderiales bacterium | reverse complement strand
CACCGCAGTAACGGTCGATGCGCTCGACGAGACCGGGCGCTTTCTGGGCGGCCTGATCCTGCCGGGCTTCGGCCTGATGCTGCGGGCGCTCGAGATGGGCACGGCCGGCCTGAAGGTGCCCACCGGCGAGACCACCGAGTTCCCCACCAACACCAGCGACGCGCTGATGTCGGGCGGCGTCTTCGCGATCGCCGGCGCGGTGGAGCGCCAGCACAAGCGCCTGGCGGTGCGCACCGGCGTGGCGCCAAGGGTGCTGATCGCCGGCGGCGCCGCGGTGAAGCTGGCGCCCGCCCTCGACGTCGACTTCGAGATCGTCGACACCCTGTTGTTCGAAGGCCTCGTCGGAATGGAAGCAGCCCGCGCTGCTTGAGGCAGGGCGGGCTGCGAGGGATCCGGCGGGCCGGGTCCGGACGAGGACGTCAGGTCAGAACCCGAACGAGGCGCCCAGGCTGTAGGTGTTGACGACGGCCGTCGACGAGGCGTACGAGGGCACCTGCGACGTGATGCGCGTGTTGTCCCAGTCGGCTTCCAGCTTGATGTTCTTGGCGATCTCGTAGTTCACGCCCAGGCCGTAGTACGGGTGCCAGCCGCTCTTGGAGTGGTCGCCGGAGACGTCGCCGATGCTGTAGTCCACCTTGCTGGTGCCGTAGGCGGCGCCCACGCGGGCCACGCCGCCCCAGCCGCTGCCGAACGTCGGGCGATAGGCGCCGCCCAGGCCCCAGTACGAGTCCTTGGCCTCGCCGTTCGCGCCCGTGCCGTTGCCCTTGAACTTGCCCAGGTCGAAGTAGGTCAGTTCGCCGGCCCACGGGGTGCCGGGCAGTTGGTAGCCGCCGTACAGCTTGATGGCGGCGTCGTTCTTGTCGCAGTGGTCGATCGCGCCCGTGGCGTCGCCGGCGCCGCAGCCGTGGTCGGCGTGGCTCATGCCGGCGCCGATGCCCACGTAGGTCTGTGCGAAGGCCGAGCCGGTGGCCAGCGACAGCAGGGCGATCGCGCCGGTGATCAAAGTCTTTTTCACTTTCCAATTCCTCATCAAGGTACTCCGAAGAGCGATGAAGAAATCCTACCTCCGGGTTTTCCCGGAAAGCTGAAAAAGTCGGTCAGGAGCAACACAGTTGAGTGAATCTATGGTAAAGGCGGATTTACCTGGAATTGCGGGAACTTTCTGCCGCTGAGGTCTTGCTCGGCAGAATCACAAGAAGCGCCAGACTTGCGTCATGGCGCCTCTTGCGAGAGTGTGAGCACTGACAACAAATCAGACGTGTCGCAATTGCACCCGAGCGGTTTCGTTGATGCCCATGGCGCCGAACATCAGCGCGACCAGGCGATGGGTCTCGTGGAAGACGATCTCGCGGCCCTCGGCGTGGCGCTGGGCCACCCAGTTGAGCAGGTCGCCGGCCGCCACGAAGTCGACTCGCATGAGCAGCGCGCATGAAATGCGGACGACGCGGGAGTCGCCCACCTGCTGGGTCAGGCGCCCCAGCAACTCGGCCAGGTCGCCCGAAAGCTGGCCGGCCAGCTCCACCGAGGTGATCTGCACGGGCGCCGGCGGGGAGACGTCTTCCGACAGCATGGAGGTGTCCATGAAGCTGGTGGTGGCCTCGCCCACGACCGACAGCGACAGCGTCTGGGTGTTGTGCGTGGTGCCGCTCAGCTGCGCCTTGCAGCGCGCGTTCTCCCAGCTGGGTGGCGACACCTCGAAGGTGACGCAATAGTCGATGGCCACCTCGTCGAACTGGTCGGGGCGATGGGCCAGGCGCAGCGCCTCCAGGCGCAGCATCCAGTAGACGGGGTCCGCGTCGCGTACGCCGGTGGGCGCCAGGTCGTGCAGCACCGAGAACAGCTTCTCGCCGGCGATCCAGCTCAGCGACAGCGGCTGATTGGCCCAACTGAGGAACAGCTTCTGCAGCTTGCTGGCGCCTTCGACGTCGACCGACTGCAGCGCCGTCCAGTCCATCACCCATGGCGACGGCAGCTGCATGGACAGGGCGTCGAGGCGCGCCACGCCCTCGGCGTCGAGGTTGGGCGGGCACACCCAGCCGATGCCACCGGCGATGCTGGTGCCCGACTCGGGCTTCTTGGTGGACTCGGCGAGTTGCTTGGGCAGCGAGAACCATTGCGGCGCCGAGCGATGGAAGCGCTCGACGTATTCCATCGTCACCGTCTCGAACTTGGCGTGCTGGCCGATGGCGCGGTACAGGTCGAACAACACCAGCCAGGTCTCGTCGTGGTCGCGGCGCTCGCCGCGCGGGCCCACGAGGGCCTGCAGCGCCTTCTCGCAGCCGGCGAAGTCGCCGCCGGCGAAGGCGATGACGGCCTCGTCGAGCGCCTCGTCATGCACCACCTCGCTGACCTCGACGCGCTCGCCGCCGCCCAGGTCGACCGTGCTCTGCGATGTGGGCGCCGTGCGCGGCGCGGGGGCGCCGGCGGCGTAGGGATTGGTCAGGAAAGGCAGCGGCGCGGCCTGCAGCGCTGGCGCGGGCGCGGGCGACTGGATGGGCGTGTGCGTGAATTCCAGCGGGGCGTGCAGCGGCTGGGTCGGCGGCGGCGCCACGCCGATCGGCGGCGCGAACGGGTCATCGCCGCCGTCGTAGGGCATCGTGTTAGCGAAATTCCGCGTGACCTGCCCGCGCCCGCCGTCCAGGCCCATGGGCTCGGTGGGCGCGTCGAACGACAGCGGCCCGCCGTCGAGCCGGGCCACGGTCTCGTGCTCGTCGTCCAGCGTGGTGTTGAACGTGACGGGCAGCGTGAGCGCCGCGTCTTCAGGATCGAAGATGGTGGTGGTGAGGATGGGCGGCGGCGGGCCGGGCGGCAGCGCCGGCGCGGTGCGCGGCGGCGGCTTGGCCACGGGGCTGCCGGCGGACACGCCGGAGCTGGCGCCCACCATCTGGCGCTCGATGGCGTCGATCTTGGCCTTGATGCCCACGCTTTGCACCGACGACTGGGTGGAGCGCGCCTCGACGGTCTCGTCCATGCGCGACGACTGCATGGTGAGCGCCTGCGCCTGGTCGCCCGACAGGCCCTCGCGGCGGATGCGCCGCAGGGTGTCGAGCTCGCGCTTGCGGACGTAGTCGTTGCGACGCTTGCGCTCGATCATGGCCTTCATCTCGGCCTTGTCGAACTCGGTGGCACGGATGTCGGTCTCGCGCGGCGTCATGCCCACGAGCTCCCGCGCCGGCGCCGCGACCTTGCGCGCCATGCGTCGGAACAGCCCTCCGCCTTCGTCCTTGTCGGTCATCGGACGAGACTCAGTCCCCGAACATCTTCTGCTTCATCTCGCGGCGCTGCTGCGCCTCGAGCGACAGCGTGGCCGTGGGGCGCGCCAGCAATCGACCCAGGCCGATGGGCTCGCCCGTCTCGTCGCAGTAGCCGTAGTCGCCCGCGTCGATGCGGCCGATGGACTGGGAGATCTTCTTGAGCAGCTTGCGCTCGCGGTCGCGCGTGCGCAGCTCGAGGGCATGCTCCTCCTCGATCGTGGCTCGATCGGCCGGATCGGGAACGATGGAGGTGTCCTCGCGCAGGTGCTCGGTGGTCTCGCCGGCGTTGGACAGCAGGTCGTCCTTCAGGGCCTGGAGCTTGGCCCGGAAGAACTCGAGCTGCTTCTCGCCCATGTACTCGGCTTCCGGCATGGCCATCAGCTCGGGTTCGGTCAGGTCCCTGCCCGCCTTGGTCTTCCAGGCAGACGCCAGCTTCGAGTCGGGAGTGGATTTTGCGGCGTTCATCGGTTCTGTTTCGGCCTTTGCGGAAGGCTTCTTGAGGGGAGTGTTCGCGGCGATGCTGCCGTCCGCGGAAGAGGAAACCTTGGTGGCGGCCTTGGCACGCGCCTTCAGCGCGCCGACGTCTTCGTCGGTCGCCGCGGCGGTGCTTGGGGCCAGCGTCTTGGCCGGTGTCTTGGTCACGTCGGTCTCCTCGCGGGGGTTCGCTCGGAAGGCTGTTATACCCGCAGCGAGCAACAGTGGATAGTTGTTCGAGCGCGGGACTGAGAACCTGTGCGCACAGATCCTGACCTCAAAAAGGCGGGCCGATTGTAGCCAGGATGTGCCGCGGTCCAGGAAAGGATTTCGCCCGGATAGCACGCCGGTGGCAAGAAAGATGCCTACGCGAGGCAGCCTTCCAGGCCCTGGAGCAGGATTTCCTTGGGCAGGTCGATGCCGATGAACACCATCTTGCTGGACTTCTTCTCGCCCGGCGCCCACTTCGGCCCCAGGTCGGAGCCCATCATCTGGTGCACGCCCTGGAAGATCACCTTCTTGTCGCTGCCCTTCATGAACAGCACGCCCTTGTAGCGGAGCATCTTGGGGCCGTACACCTGCACGATGGCGCCCAGGAAGTCTTCCAGCTTGGCCGGATTGAACGCGCGGTCGGATTTGAAGGCGAACGACTTCACGTCGTCGTCGTGGGCGTGGTGGTGCGGATGGTCGCAAGCCTCGCCCGGAGCGTGGTCGTGGCCCTCGTGGCCATGGTCATGGTGGGCGTGATCGTGGCCCTGCACCGTGAGGAAATCGGGATCGATCTCCAGCGTGGTGTTGAGGTTGAAGCCCTTCAGGTCGAACACCTTGGACAGCGGAACGTCGCCGAAATGCACCTTGTGCTGCTGGGCACGCGGATTCATGTGGCGGATGCGGCGCTGCAACGCCTGAACCGAGGCGTCGTCCACCAGGTCGGTCTTGCTGATGAAGATCTGGTCGGCGAAGCCGATCTGCAGGCGCGCCTCCTGGCGGGTGTCGAGCTGCTCGTTGGCGTGCTTGGCGTCCACCAGCGTCAGGACGGAGTCGAGCAGGTAGCTCTCGGCGATCTCGTCGTCCATGAAGAACGTCTGCGCCACCGGGCCCGGATCGGCCAGGCCGGTGGTCTCGATGACGACGCGCTCGAAGTGCAGCTCGCCCTTGCGGCGGCGCTCGGCCAGCAGCGCCAGGGTGGCGCGCAGGTCTTCGCGGATCGTGCAGCACACGCAGCCGTTGGACAGCTGCATGATCTGCTCGGTGGTGTCGGAGACGAGGATCTCGTTGTCGATGTTCTCCTCGCCGAACTCGTTCTCGATGACGGCGATCTTCTGGCCGTGCATCTCGGTGAGCACGCGCTTGAGCAGCGTGGTCTTGCCCGAGCCGAGGAAGCCGGTGAGGATGGTGGCGGGAATGAGCTTGTCGGCCATGGTGTGCAGGAGATGTCGTTGCGAAGCGGCGCCCGCGGGCGGAGAGCCGGACGAAGCAAATGGGGATGGCACCCCGGGTTTCAAGACCCGGAGGTTGTCAACGTCGGATGACGGCTGATCGGTTATTCTCGCGGTTCTTCCACTCCCGACACAGCCGCAGTGTCTGATCCCCAGTCTGGTCGACCCGGGCGTTCCCATCGAGCGTCTGCCGAGGTCGACAAGCGTACCTTGTTCGAACGCCTGGTCGAGTTCCTGTCTCCCGGGCCCGATTCGCGCGCAGAACTCATCGAAACCCTCGCCGACGCCGAGCAACGATCCCTGATCGAGCCCGATTCGCGCGCAATGCTCGAGGGTGTGCTGCGCATGGCCGACATGACCGCCGGCGACGTGATGGTGGCCGCGCCCCGCATGGATCTGCTCGACATCGACTCCCCCTATGAGGAGCTGCTGGCGGCCGTCATCGGCACCGGCCACTCGCGCTTTCCCGTGCACGAAGGCCAGCGCGAGAACATCATCGGCACGCTGATGGCCAAGGACCTGCTCAAGCTGCAGCGGGCTCCCCAGCTGAACCTGCGCACGCTGCTGCGCCCGGCGGTGTTCGTGCCCGAGTCCAAGAACCTCAATGAGTTGCTGCGCGAGTTCCGCAGCAACCGCAATCACCTGGCCATCGTCATCGACGAGTTCGGCAACACGGCCGGGCTGATCACCATCGAGGACGTGCTCGAGGAGATCGTCGGCGAGATCGAGGACGAGTTCGACGACGCCGACGCCGAGTCGGGCATCTACTCGCTGGCCGACGGCAGCATGCGGGTGGCCGGCAACGCCACCATCGCCGAGGTCAACAACTCGTTCAACGTGTCGCTGCCCGAGGATGCGTTCGACACGATCGGCGGCATCGTCTCGCACGAGCTGGGCCACGTGCCGCGGCGCGGCGAGGTCACCCGGCTGGGCGGCCTGCAGTTCGCCGTGATGCTCACGCGCGGTGGCGCCGTGCGCTGGTTCAAGGTGACGCGCCCGGATCCCGACAGCGCGACGCCGACCTCGGACGAGCTCGGCGGGTGAGCCGCGCCCCACGCCAGCGTCGGGGCCCGGCCGACGCCTGGGCCAGCGGCTGGAAGGGCCTCGCCCTGGCCGCGTTGGCCGGCGCGGCCCACGCCGGCTCGTTTTCGCCCACCGAGTTCTGGTGGCTGCAGCTGCTGGCCACCGGCGCGCTGGTGGCCCTGCTGGCCGAGGCGCCGCCCGGCGCCGCCGCGGGACGCGCCTGGGCGTTCGGCTTCGGCTGGCTGGCCGCCGGCTTCTGGTGGCTCTACATCAGCCTGCACGTGTACGGCCTGCTGCCGGGCTGGCTCTCGGTGCTGGCCGTGGCGGTGCTCGCCGCGCTGCTGGCGCTGTACTACGCCATGGCCGGCTGGGCGTGGGCGCGTCTGCGGCGCAACCGGCCGCTGGTCGACGCCGTGCTGTTCTCGGCAGTGTGGATGCTGGCCGAACTGGCGCGCGGCACCTTCCTCACCGGCTTTCCGTGGATCGCCGGCGGCTACGCGCACACCTCGGGACCCCTGAGCGCCTGGGCGCCGTTCATCGGCGTCTACGGCATCGGCGGGCTCGCGGCCGGCATCTCGGCCGCCGCGGCGCTGATCCTGCTGAAGCTGCGTGGCCCGCAGGTGCGCCCGCCGCTGGTGGTGCTGGGCCCGCTGCTGGTGCCGCTGGCGCTGCTGTGCGTGGGCGCCGCGCTGCCGCAGGTGTTCACGCGCTCCACCGGGATGCTCACGGTGTCGCTGTTCCAGCCGAACGTGGCCCAGGACGACAAGTTCCAGCCGGAGCACATCGAGCAGGCACTGGCGTGGCACGTGACCAAGCTGGCCGCCGCGCCGGGGCAACTGGTGGTGACGCCGGAGTCGTCGCTGCCCGTGCTGCCGGTGCAGATCCCGCTCGACACCTGGCTGGCCTACGAGAAGCCGTTCAACAAGACCGGGCGCTCCGCGCTGGTGGGCGTGTTCACCGGCGACGACGAGCACGGCTACACCAACTCGCTGGTGGGACTGGACACCACCCACCACATGACCAACGGCACCTTCTACCGCTACGGCAAGCGCCACCTGCTGCCGTTCGGCGAGTACGTGCCGACCGGCTTCCGCTGGTTCGTCGACCTGATGAAGATCCCCATCGGCGACCAGGCGAGCGGCGTGGACACCGCGCCGTTCACGGTGGGCGCGCAGCGCGTGCGGCCGCTGATCTGCTACGAGGATCTGTTCGGCGAGGACTGGGCGTCCGCGGTGGTGGGCCCGTACTCGGCCACGCTGCTGGCCAACGCCACCAACCTGGCCTGGTTCGGGCGCCGCATGATCCAGGACCAGCACCTGCAGTTCTCGCGCATGCGCTCGCTGGAGTTCCAGCGTGGCCAGGTGCGCGCCACCAACACCGGCGCCACCGCGGTCATCGACTGGCAGGGCCGCGTCACCGCCCGCCTGCCGCCCGATGTGGAAGGCGAGCTCGACACGAGCGTCGAGGGCCGCATCGGCACCACGCCCTACGCGCTGTGGCTGGCGCAGTGGCGGCTGTGGCCTTTGTGGCTGCTGGCGCTGGCGCAGATCCTGTTCGGCCTGCTGGTTCCGCGCCGGCCCTGATCTGGCATCCTCGCGGGATGCCTCTCACTCGCCTTCTTCGCACGATCGCCCTGGTGGCCGCGTTCTCCGCCACGCTGGCGGGCTGCGCCCTGGGCCCGTACTCGCCGTCGGACGTGCCCGCGGGCGCGTCGCGCGAGGAGATCCTTCGCGTGATGGGCTCGCCCACGGCCGCCTACGGGATGCCCGACGGCCACGAACGCCTCGAGTACACCCGGCAACCGGCCGGCAGGCATACGTTCATGGTCGACCTCGATGCCGGCGGCCGCCTGGCGCACTGGGAGAACGTGCTCGACGAACAACACTTCGCCGCCATCGTGCCCGGCATGCGCGCGCCCGACGTGCTGCGCCTCATCGGCCCGCCCAGCTTCACGGCGCGCTACGCGCGGCCCTCGCCGGGCACCACGTGGAACTACCGTTTCGAAACGATCCAGCGCTGCATCGTGTTCCAGGTGGACTTCAACGACGCCACGGGCCAGGTGCTGGAAAGCGCTTATCCGTCCGACCCTGGCTGCCCCGACGAGTATTTGTGAAGACTCACACGTAAAATCGTCCGTTCGACCGCGCGCGCAGTTCGCCCGCGGCCTCCTCTCCGGCCCACCGCGGCCCCACCGAACGAGCCATGCTGACCTTCCAGCAAATCATTCTTCGCCTGCAGGACTACTGGGACAAGCAGGGCTGCGCGCTGCTGCAGCCCTACGACATGGAGGTGGGCGCGGGCACCAGCCACACCGCCACGTTCCTGCGCGCGCTCGGCCCCGAGCCGTGGAAGGCCGCCTACGTGCAGCCCAGCCGCCGCCCCAAGGACGGCCGCT
>JBBQYL010000208.1:0-8588 GCA_038208735.1 Burkholderiales bacterium | reverse complement strand
GGCGCGTATCCACGAAGCCGGCCTCCTGCGTGTGCGCGAGCAGCTCCAGCAGCGGGCGGTAGAAGCCGGCGGTGTCCAGCAGCCCCACGGGGTGGGAGTGATAGCCGAGCTGCTGCCACGGCCACACCTCGAACAGCTTTTCCAGCGTGCCCAGGCCGCCGGGCAACGCCACGAAGGCATCGGCGGCCTCGCCGGCGGCCAGCGTGGCGTCGGCCACCTCGCCCATCAGGCCGGCGTGGCCACCGCCTTAGACCAGGCGATTGTCGCCCGGCCAAGACGCAGGGCCTAGTTGGCGAGTCGCGCCGGCGGCTTGTAGCCGACGATGGCGGTGTCGCACAGCGCGTCGTGCCAGAACTGGCGGCGCGGGTGCAGCCGGGCGCTGAGGGCGTACAGCACGATCCAGCCGCCCATCAGGCCGAAGATGGCGACCGCGCTGGGCAACTGCAGCGCGCTGGCGAGCGCGAGCGGCGGCAGGAACCACACGTACGACGCCAGGTAGCGCGCCAGCGCGCGGCGCGGGCTGAGCGCCAGGCCGCGGTCGGTGAGCAGGCGCAGGTGCCACGTCTTCATGGCCAGCGTCTGGCCGGCCTGCGTCCACAGCCCGATGAAGTACACGCCCAGCACGAAGAAGCAGACGGCGATGAGGCCGGTGCGCTTCTCGATGCCGCTGGTCTGGTGCACGGCGATGCCGTAGACGAGCGCCGCGAACGCCAGCACGCCGAACAGCAGCACGCCTTCGTAGAGGAAGGCGGCCATGCGGCGCACGAGCGGCGCGGCGACCAGCCGCTGCGGGGACGGCGCGGCCGGCTCGGCGCGCACGGGATCGGCCGTGGCCGGCGAATTCATCGGTGGACGGCAGCGGGCGCGGAGGCGCCGGCGCTCGCCGCGGCCACCGTGGTGTGCTTGGGCAGCAGCGTGGTGCGGTCGACCGAGTTCGGGCCGGCGGAGATCTTCAGCCCGCCGTCGCGCTGGTGGGCCGGCGGGGTGGCGCGGCGGTTCAGCAGCGTGGTGGTGATGCCCGGGCGCTGCGAGGCGCCGCCCGGCGCGGATCCGGAGGGGCTGCGCGCCTGCGCGGCCGAGCTGATGAGATTGTTCTTGGGCTGAACGCTGTCCAGCGGCGGCGGCGCGCGGCGACGTACGACGGCCACGCTGGCGGAAGCGGCGCTGGCCGGCGTGGCCACGCGCTTGGCGGCCAGTTCGCGCTTCTTTTCCTCGGGCAGCGCCTGGTAGGCCTTCCAGCGGGCCTCGCGCTCTTCCTTGGACAGGCCGCGCGTCTCCTGGAAGTTCATGCGCGCCTGCGTGCGCTGGGCCACGGTCATGCGCGACCATTCGCCCATGCGCTGGTTGGCGCGCTGCTGCTCCTCGGGCCCCATCTTCGGGTAGCGGCCGGCCACGTCGATCCAGCGTTCCTTGCTGCGCGCGTCGAGGCCGTTCCAGTCGTTGGACAGCGGCGCCAGCACCTTGCGATGGGCGGCGCTCAGGTCAGCCCAGCGCGGGCCGCCGACGTCGGGCTTGGCCGTGGCAGCGGACGTGGCGAGCGGCGTGGTCGACGGGCCGGCGTGCTCGGCCAGCGCCGTGGACGCGCAAATGCCCGCGGCCGCCACCATGGCCGCGGCGGCGAGCGATTGCAGGAGGCGAGGAAACGGGGAACGCGACAAGAATCCCTCCGTCATTCCCGCGTGGTCTTGAGGTACTCCGCAAAGCCCGGATCGGTGTACGCGGCCGGCGGCAGGTCGTCGGACAGCAGCGCGGCATCCACTTCGGCGACGGCGGCGATCTGGTCGCGGTCGTGCACGTGGGCGATGCCCATCAGGCCGAACACCAGCAGGGCCAGCGGCATGGCCGAACCCAGCTTCACCCACCAGCCGAGGTGGCTGGCCAGCGTGGCCGAGCCGCCGCGGCCCACCACCACCGCGCCGGGCGCGGTGGCTTGGCGGCGGGCGGCCTGGGCCCGGGTAAGGGCCTGTTCGCGGGCGAAACGCAGGCGTTCCGTGATGTCGGGCGCCGTGGACATGGCGCGTTCGCCCAGCATCGAAGCGACTCGCACGCCGAAGCGTGCCTCCAGGCCGTCGCGGTCGGGCACGGGGGAGTAGGTCGATTTCGTGTGGTTGTTCATGGTGCGATTCCCTTGGCTTTCAACGCCTTGGCCAGCGCGTGGACGGCGCGGGAGCAGTGCGTCTTGACGCTGCCTTCCGAGCATCCCATCACGGATGCGGTCTCGGCAACGTCCAGTTCCTCCCAGTAACGCAGCAGGAAGGCTTCGCGTTGACGCGCGGGAAGCTCACCGACCTGTTGTTCAATCAAATGAAGGATTTGATCCCGCGATACGGAATCAGATGCACTTTCGGTGCCAACGTTCCCTTCGATGCCATCCAGCATCTCCAGGATGTCGAACTCGCCGTCCTCGTCGCTGCCTCCGCCGAAGTCCGAAAAGTTGTGGACGACCGCGTTGCGCACCTTCTGGCGCCGGAACCAGTCCATCGTGGCGTTGGAAAGGATGCGCTGGAACAACAGCGGCAGCTCGGCAGCCGGCCGGTCGATGTACTTCTCGGCCAGGCGGATCATCGAATCCTGCACGATGTCCAACGCGGCGTCGTCGTCGCGCACGGCGAAGGCCGTGCGCTTGAACGCGCGTTTCTCGACACTCTTGAGGAAGTCTGAAAGTTCTTTGTCGGTGGCCAAGGTGGGGGCTGAACGCGGCGGCGCGCCCAGTCTGATGACGCGGCGGATTATGTCACCGCGGCGTGACAGTTTGCTGGCGGGCAACATGCGCCACGCGACTTCGCGATCCGCGAAGGCTGAGTTGAGCACGGATCGTGTGCACTTGGCGAGCGTAAGTGGGTTGTTCGGTGCAATAATGGTGCCTCGCACAAATGCGAACCGGTCCGAAAGCCGACCCGAAAGCGGGCACCGGCAGTCTTCGATCTACAGGTTCTGAATCCGCCTCACGAGGGCGAGAAGAGGAGCACCAATGGTTTTTCGTCAGAGAAATTCACAGAGGTTCCCAATGGAAATGTCCCCCGCGGACGTGAAGCGCAACGCTTCCACGAGTCCGCAGAGTGCCACGCACTCTTCAAACCCCCCCTCGAATCCCGCCCAGGATCCCAACGGATCCGAGATCCTCGTGCGCTGCCTGCAGGCCGAGAACGTCAAGTACGTCTGGGGTTATCCCGGCGGCGCGGTGCTCTATATCTACGACGCGCTGTACAAGCAGCAGTCCATCCAGCACGTGCTGGTGCGCCACGAGCAGGGCGCGGTGCACGCCGCCGACGGCTACGCGCGCGCCACCGGCGAGGTGGGCGTCGCGCTGGTCACGTCCGGCCCGGGCGTCACCAATGCCGTCACCGGCATCGCCACGGCGTACATGGACTCCATCCCGATGGTCATCATCACGGGACAGGTCCCCACGCCGGCCATCGGCCTCGACGCATTCCAGGAGTGCGACACCGTCGGCATCACCCGCCCCATCGTCAAGCACAACTTCCTCGTCAAGGACGTGCGCGAGCTCGCCTCCACGTTGAAGAAGGCGTTCCACATCGCCCGCACCGGCCGGCCCGGCCCGGTGGTGGTGGACATCCCCAAGGACGTCTCCCAGCACACCGCGCCGTTCGCGTACCCCGACCACGTCGAGATGCGCTCGTACAACCCGGTCAAGAAGGGCCACGGCGGCCAGATCCGCAAGGCCGTGCAGCTGCTGCTCAACGCGAAGCGTCCCTACATCTACTCCGGCGGCGGCGTGGTGCTGGGCAACGCGTCCCCCGAGCTGCGCGAGCTGGCCAACCTGCTCGGCTACCCGGTCACCAACACGCTGATGGGCCTGGGCGCGATGAACGCGCTCGACCCGAAGTTCCTCGGCATGCTGGGCATGCACGGCACGTACGAAGCCAACATGTCGATGCAGAACTGCGACGTCCTGCTGGCCATCGGCGCGCGCTTCGACGACCGCGTCATCGGCAACCCGGGCCACTTCGCCTCGGTCGAGCGCAAGATCGTGCACATCGACATCGACCCGTCGTCGATCTCCAAGCGCGTGAAGGTGGACATCCCCATCGTGGGCGACGTCAAGGACGTGCTGCAGGAGCTCATCACCCAGCTGCGCGACGCCCAGCAGCGGCCCGACCCGGCCGTCATCTCGCAGTGGTGGGGCCAGATCAACGAGTGGCGCCGCAAGGACTGCCTGGCGTACAAGAAGTCGCCCGACGTCATCAAGCCGCAGGCGGTCATCGAATCGCTGTGGGAGATGACCAAGGACAAGGACGTCTACATCACGTCCGACGTGGGCCAGCACCAGATGTGGGCCGCGCAGTACTTCCGCTTTTCGGAGCCGCGCCGCTGGATCAACTCCGGCGGCCTGGGCACCATGGGCGTGGGCCTGCCGTACGCGATGGGCATCAAGCTGGCCAAGCCGGATGCCGACGTCTTCTGCATCACGGGCGAAGGCTCGATCCAGATGTGCATCCAGGAGCTGTCCACCTGCCTGCAATACAACACGCCGGTCAAGATCGTGTCGCTGAACAACCGCTACCTGGGCATGGTTCGCCAGTGGCAGCAGCTGGAGTACAGCGGCCGCTATTCGCACAGCTACATGGACGCGCTGCCCGACTTCGTCAAGCTGGCCGAGGCCTACGGACACGTGGGCATCCGCGTGACGCGGCCGGAGGACGTCGACGCCGCGCTGCGCGAGGCCATCGCGCTGAAGGATCGCACCGTGTTCCTCGACATCCAGACCGACCAGACCGAGAACGTCTGGCCGATGGTCAAGGCGGGCAAGGGCATCTCCGAGATGCTGCTGGGTTCCGAGGATCTCTGACGGACGGCCGGCGAAAGCCGCACGACAGGCCGAGGGTTACCGCCCCGGCCGGAGCGTGAGGCGAGTCGCCGGCGGCCGGATCCTCGCGAGAAATTCTCTGTTTTGACGCTGCGTGGCAGTCCCGGCGGTTACCGCTTCCGGGGTGGAGCTCGCGGTGAAGGAAACCAAACATGAAACACATCATCGCCGTGCTGCTCGAGAACGAACCGGGCGCGCTGTCGCGGGTCGTCGCGCTGTTTTCCGCACGCGGCTACAACATCGAGAGCCTGACGGTGGCCACCACCGAAGACGCCTCGCTGTCGCGCATGACCATCGTCACGGCGGGCTCCGACGAGGTGATCGAGCAGATCACCAAGCACCTGAACCGCCTCATCGACGTTGTCAAGGTGGTCGACCTCACCGAAGGCCAGTTCACCGAACGCGAGCTGATGCTCATCAAGGTGCGCGCCGTAGGCAAGGAACGCGAGGAGATGAAGCGGATGGCCGACATCTTCCGCGGCAGCATCGTCGACGTCACCGAGAAGAGCTACACCATCGAGCTCACCGGCGACACCTCCAAGCTCGACGCGTTCATCGGCGCCATCGACCGCACCGCCATCCTCGAGACCGTCCGTACCGGCACCAGCGGCATCGGCCGCGGCGAACGAATCCTGCGCGCCTGAAACGCACAGCCCCCTCACGACATTTTCACGACGACGAAAGAAGCAACATCATGAAGGTCTACTACGACAAGGACACCGATCTTTCCCTCATCAAGGGCAAGAACGTCGCGATCATCGGCTACGGCTCGCAAGGGCATGCCCATGCGCAGAACCTGAACGACAGCGGCGTCAAGGTGACCGTCGGCCTGCGCAAGGGCGGCGCCTCCTGGGACAAGGTGGCCAAGGCCGGCCTGAAGGTGGCCGAGGTGGCCGAGGCCGTCAAGGCCGCCGACGTCGTCATGATCCTGCTGCCCGACGAGAACATCGCCGAGGTCTACAAGAACGACATCGAGCCCAACATCCGCGAAGGCGCGTCGCTGGCGTTCGCGCACGGGTTCAACGTGCACTACGGCCAGGTGACGCCGCGCGCCGACCTCGACGTGTGGATGGTGGCGCCGAAGGCCCCGGGCCACACCGTGCGCAACACGTACTCCCAAGGTGGCGGCGTGCCCCACCTGGTGGCCGTGTACGCCGACAAGACCGGCAAGGCGCGCGACCTGGCGTTGAGCTACGCGGCGGCCAACGGCGGCGGCAAGGCCGGCATCATCGAGACCAGCTTCCGCGAAGAGACCGAGACCGACCTGTTCGGCGAACAGGCCGTGCTGTGCGGCGGCGCCGTCGAGCTGATCAAGGCGGGCTTCGAGACGCTGACCGAAGCCGGCTACGCGCCCGAGATGGCCTACTTCGAGTGCCTGCACGAGCTCAAGCTGATCGTCGACCTGATCTATGAAGGCGGCATCGCCAACATGAACTACTCGATCTCCAACAATGCCGAGTACGGCGAGTACGTCACGGGCCCGAAGGTGGTGACGTCGGAGACCAAGAAGGCCATGCAGCAGGCGCTCAAGGACATCCAGAGCGGCGAATACGCCAAGAGCTTCATCCTGGAAAACCGCGCCGGCGCCCCGACGCTGCTGTCGCGCCGCCGCCTCAACGCCGAGCACCCGATCGAGATCGTCGGCGAGAAGCTGCGCGCCATGATGCCCTGGATCAAGGCCAACAAGCTGGTCGACAAGAGCCGCAACTAAGCCCCACGCACGATGCCCGCCTACCGCTCACGAACCACCACCGCCGGCCGCAACATGGCGGGCGCCCGCTCCCTGTGGCGCGCCACCGGGATGAAGGACGAGGACTTCACCAAGCCCATCATCGCGGTGGTGAACTCGTTCACCCAGTTCGTGCCCGGGCACGTGCACCTGAAGGATCTCGGCCAGCTGGTGGCGCGCGAGATCGAGGCGGCGGGCGGCGTGGCCAAGGAGTTCAACACCATCGCCGTCGACGACGGCATCGCGATGGGCCACGACGGCATGCTGTACTCGCTGCCGAGCCGCGACATCATCGCCGACTCGGTGGAGTACATGGTCAACGCGCACTGCGCCGACGCCATGGTGTGCATCTCCAACTGCGACAAGATCACGCCGGGCATGCTGATGGCCGCGATGCGGCTGAACGTGCCCGTGGTGTTCGTCTCGGGCGGACCGATGGAGGCAGGCAAGACGCAGCTGGCCAACCCCGTCACGAAGAAGATCGAGTTCAAGAAGCTCGACCTGGTCGACGCGATGGTGATCGCGGCCGACCCGGCCTATTCCGACGCCGACGTGGCCGAGGTGGAGCGCTCGGCGTGCCCCACCTGCGGCTCGTGCTCGGGCATGTTCACGGCCAACTCCATGAACTGCCTCACCGAGGCGCTGGGACTCTCGCTGCCGGGCAACGGCACGGTGGTGGCCACGCACGCCGACCGCGAGCAGTTGTTCAAGCGGGCCGGCCGGACCATCGTCGAGCTCTGCAAGCAGTACTACGAGCAGGACGATTCGCGCGTCCTGCCCCGTTCCGTGGGCTTCAAGGCCTTCGAGAACGCGATCACCCTGGACATCGCCATGGGCGGGTCCACCAACACCATCCTGCACCTGCTGGCCATCGCCAGCGAGGCGGAAATTCCGTTCACGATGGCCGACATCGACCGGCTGTCGCGCAGCGTGCCGCAGCTGTGCAAGGTGGCGCCCAACACCAACAAGTACCACATCGAGGACGTGCACCGCGCGGGCGGCATCTTCGCGATCCTGGGCGAGCTCGACCGCGCCGGCAAGCTGCACACCGACGTGCCCACCGTGCACGCGCCGACGCTGGCCGACGCGCTGGCGCGGTGGGACATCGTGCGCACGCAGGACGCGGCCGTGCGCGAGTTCTACCTGGCCGGCCCAGCGGGCATCCCCACCCAGGTGGCCTTCAGCCAGGCCACGCGCTGGCCCAGCCTGGATCTCGACCGCGCCGAAGGCTGCATCCGCTCGTTCGAACACGCGTTCTCGAAGGAGGGCGGCCTGGCCGTGCTCACCGGCAACATCGCGCGCGACGGCTGCGTGGTCAAGAGCGCGGGCGTCGACGAGAGCATCCTCGTGTTCGAGGGCAGCGCCCACGTCACCGAGTCGCAGGACGAGGCCGTGGAGCACATCCTCGGCGACCTGGTGAAGGCCGGCGACGTGGTCATCGTGCGCTACGAGGGCCCCAAGGGCGGCCCCGGCATGCAGGAGATGCTGTACCCGACCAGCTACATCAAGTCCAAGGGCCTGGGCAAGGCCTGCGCGCTGCTGACCGACGGCCGCTTCTCGGGCGGCACCTCGGGCCTGTCGATCGGCCACTGCTCGCCGGAGGCCGCCGCGGGCGGCGCCATCGGGCTGGTGCGCGACGGCGACCGCATCCGCATCGACATCCCGAATCGCACGATCGACGTGCTGCTGTCGGACGAGGAACTGGCGCGCCGGCGCGTCGAGCAGGACGCCAAGGGATGGAAGCCGGCCAAGGCGCGGCCGCGCAAGGTGTCGGCGGCGCTGAAGGCTTACGCGAAGCTGGTGACGTCGGCGGACACGGGGGCTGTTCGGGACCGGACACTGCTGGAAGACTGAGGACGTTGGTTGCGGGTGCGGGCCAGCAATGCGTAGCTGGCTTCTACCGCGCGGGCGATCGGGGGCTGCGTCCCGCCGGTGCTGGCTTCGGGGCGGTCTCGCCTGCGGCTCGACTTCGCTGCGCCCCTCAATGCCAGCCCCGACGGGATGCAGCCGCCGCTCGCAAGCGAGGTCGAC
>JBBQYL010000207.1:0-8710 GCA_038208735.1 Burkholderiales bacterium | reverse complement strand
CGACCGCTTCCTGGTGCTGGCGCATTCGGCCGATGCGCGGGTGGTGGTGGTGCTCACCAAGGCCGACGCGTGTGCCGACGCCGATGCGGCCATCGCCCGCGTGCGCGAGCACGTGGGCGACGCGCGCGACGACATCGTGGTGCTGGCCGTGGACGCTCGCACGCCGGAGGCGGCGCAGGCCCTGGCGCCGTGGCTGGTGCGCGGTGCCACGCTGGTGACGCTCGGCTCCAGCGGCGCGGGCAAGACCACGCTCGCCAACACGCTCACCGGCGCGGGCTCGACCACGCACGCGGTGCGCTCCTCGGACGAGCGTGGCCGACACACCACCACCGTGCGCACGCTGCACCGCACGTCCGGCGGGGCGTGCCTCATCGACACGCCGGGGCTGCGCCAGCTGTGGCTCGATGTGGACGCCGAGACGCTCAACGGCGCATTCCCCGAGATCGGCACGCTGGCGCTGCAGTGCCGGTATCGCAACTGCCGCCACGCGCAGGAGCCCGGCTGCGCGGTGCGCGAGCAGGTGCCGCCGGCACGGCTTGTGAGCTTCCAGAAGCTGCTGCGCGAGGCCAACCGCGAGAGCGAGGATCCGTTTCAGCGAAGGCGCAACGTGGCCGCGATCAAGCAGCGCACGCGGGACAGCCGGGCACGGGCAGTGGCCAGAACGCGCGACGAGAAGTAACGCGAGGGGTCTGGCATTGCCTGCGTCCACGCAGGAGATGCCAGACCCCCTCCGAATACGGCGTGCGGACGAAAAAATGGCCGCCCGTTGCGGGGCGGCCATTTGTTGTTCACGTCAGCGCGCCGAGCGCGCCGAGGCGCGCGTCAGCTCAGCGCGGCGTGCGGCCGCGCGGGCCGGGGCCCGGGCCGCCGGGGCCGGCGCGCTTCGCGCCGAAGGCCGGACGATCGCCACCTTCGCGGTTGAACGCCGGACGATCGCCTTGCGGGCGAGCGAAAGGACGGTCGCCGCCTTCGCGGTTGAACGCCGGACGGTCGCCTTGCGGACGGTTGAACGCCGGACGATCGCCGCCTTCGCGCGGGGCGCCACCCTGGAACGGGTGCGCCGGGCCACGGTTTTCCGGGCGCTGGCCACGGTAGTCGCCACGCGGGCCGTTGAACGCCGGACGTTCGCCGGAGAAGCCGCGGTTGTCGCCGCCTTCGCGGTTGAACTGCGGGCGGTCGCCGCCCTGGCCACGGTCGCCGCCGAAGTTGGGACGATCGCCGCCGAAGCTCGGACGCGGGCCGTAACCCGGACGGTCGCCGCCGCTACGCGGGCCGTTGAAGCCGCCGCGGTTGCCGCCGAAGCTCGGACGATGGCCGCCGCCGAACGAACGCTCTTCCTCGAAGCGGCCCGTGCCCGGACGCTGCGCGGCCGGAGCGGCCAGGCGCGGTTCGAGACCCGGAACCACCGCGGCCGGGATGTTGTGCGTGGTGAAACGCTCGATGCGGCGGATCATGGGGATGTCGCGCCGTTCGGCGATGGTGATGGCCAGGCCCGAGCGACCGGCACGGCCGGTGCGGCCGATGCGGTGCACGTAGTCCTCGGCCTTCATCGGCAGGCCGTAGTTGATGACGTGCGTGATGGTGGGCACGTCGATGCCGCGCGCGGCGACGTCGGTGGCCACGAGCACCTTCAGCTGCTTCATGCGCAGGGCGCCCAGGACGCGGTTGCGGCGGCCTTGGGGCATGCCACCGTGCAGCGCAGCAACCGAGTGGCCGATCTGCGACAGGCGGTCGGCCAATTCGTCGGCGTCACGCTGGGTGCTGGTGAAGACGACGGCTTGCTCGATGTTGCGGTCGGTCAGCAGCTGGTCGAGCAGCGCGTCGCGATGCGAGCGGTTGTCGGCCCAGTGCAGGCGTTGCTCGATCCCCGAGTGCTGCTCGGTGGCTGCCGAGACGCGGATACGCTGCGCGTCGTGCGTGAGTTCCTTGGCCAGGCCGCCGACGGTGCCGTCGAAGGTGGCGGAAAACATCATGGTCTGGCGCTCGGCCGACAGTTCCTTGGCGATCAGGTGGATGTCGTCGATGAAGCCCATGTCGAGCATGCGATCGGCTTCGTCCAGGATCAGCAGTTCGACCTGCGACATCATGGCCTTGCCGCTGCCCATGTGGTCGATCAGGCGGCCGGGGGTGCCGATGAGGATGTCCAGCGGGCCGCGCAGGGCCTTGAGCTGGGCCGCGTAGGGCACGCCGCCGACGATGGTGGCGACCTTCAGGCCCTGCACGTTGCGGCCGTACACGGAGCACGCCTTGCTGACCTGCATGGCCAGTTCACGGGTGGGGGCGAGCACGAGCACGCGCGGGCCGGTGGGCTGGCCGCGCACGGGCTTCTTGGCCGGATCGCGACGCGCTTCGATCACGCGTTGCAGGGCCGGCAGCACGAAGGCCGCGGTCTTGCCGCTGCCGGTGCGCGAGGACACCAGCAGGTCGACGCCGGAGATGGCGGCGGGGATGGCCTGCAGCTGCACGTCGGTCGGCTCGGTGTAGCCGGCTTCCGTGACGGAGCGCAGGATCTCCGGCGCGAGGCCCAGGGAGGCGAAACCGGTGGCCTGGGCCTCGGGTTGCACGGCGTCTTGTTGGTCTTCGTTGCCGAGCGGGGATTGGGGTTCGAAACTCATGAATTGCTTTCAAGCACGGCGTTACCCACGCGCTACGGGTTGTTCCCGATGCACGGAGGGGGGCGCCACGGCGCTGCCTGCCAGGTCATTGAGCTTGGCAGCACCAATAAGGTCGCGTAAGGAAATTAACGGGGCTGCCACCGCGTGGGGCCAGGATGGCCAGCGGAGGGTTGTTGCCCAGGAAACGTCTGGTAGCGACGGCATCGCCGCCGACCACAACCGTTTCCGAGTGCTTGTCACTGTGCGATCCAGTCGGGGATAACCCTTATTGAATCAGTGATTTGCAGCAGACCGGCTTGAGAAGGTCAGAGGGGATGAGCGGAGACGAGCGCGCTTTCTGGATGGCTTCCCTATGAGAGGAAGCCGTTCTCGAAGTGCATTCGCAGCGTCAACTCGTATTTTGCCAGAATTTTCCACTTCGTGTTGTGTTCTACGATGACGGGTTTGCTGAACCCCCGCCAAAGAGATCACGGATGCACGAGAACAAGACGACCAAACCGATGAGCCACGTCCTGGTGGTGAGCGCCGACCCTGGCTGGCGCGACGAGGTCGTCGCGGGCATCAACGCGGCCGCCCGGACGCTGGACAATCCCTTCGACCTGCTGGCCGTGCCCGCCCCCGACGCCGCCGCCGCCATTGCTGCCGTGCAGGCCGACGGCGACGTGCAGATCGTCCTCATCGACCATGGCGACCAGGCCCCGGGCCGCCACGAGGACGTCGCCACGATGGCGCAGGAGATCATCGCGCTGCGTCCCGAGCTGTCGCTGTACGTGACGCTGGAGGACGACGAGAACAAGCTCCTGCTGGAGAGCCTGGCCAGCAACGTGGTGCACGGCTACTTCTACCGCGGCGAGCGCGACTACAACGGCTGGGCCCGCATCCTGGCCGCCGAGATCGCCGAGAAGTCGGCCACGCCGTTCTACGACGAGCTGAAGAACTACGTGCGCATGGCCAAGGACAGCTGGCACACGCCGGGCCACGGCGGCGGCGACTCGTTCAAGGGCAGCCCGTGGGTGGGCGACTTCTACGACTTCGCCGGCGAGAACCTGCTGCGCGCCGATCTGTCGGTGTCGGTGGAGATGCTCGACTCGCTGCTGCACCCCACCGGCGTGATCGTGCAGGCCCAGCGACTGGCGGCGCAGGCCTTCGGCGCGCGCAAGACTTATTTCGCCACCAACGGCACGTCCACCGCCAACAAGGTGATCTTCCAGACGCTGCTGGCGCCGGGCGACAAGATGCTGCTCGACCGCAACTGCCACAAGTCGGTCCACCACGGCGTGATCCTGTCGGGCGCCCAGCCGATCTATCTCGACTCGTCGGTCAACCGCAAGTACGGGCTGTTCGGCCCGGTGCCGCGCGCCACGGTGCTGGCCGCCATCGCCGCGCACCCCGACGCCCGCGTGCTGATCCTCACGTCGTGCACCTACGACGGGCTGCGCTACGACCTGAAGCCCATCATCGAGGCGGCGCACGCCGCCGGCATCAAGGTGATCGTGGACGAGGCCTGGTACGGCCACGCGCGCTTCCACCCGGCGCTGCGTCCCACCGCGCTGGAGAGCGGCGCCGACTACTGCACGCAGAGCACGCACAAGGTGCTGTCGGCCTTCTCGCAGGCCAGCATGATCCACGTCAACGACCCGCTGTTCGACGAGCACCTGTTCCGCGAGAACTTCAACATGCACGCGTCCACCAGCCCGCAGTACAACCTGATCGCGAGCCTCGACGTGGCGCGCAAGCAGGCGGTCATGGAAGGCTACCGGCTGCTCGATCGCTCGCTGAAGTACGCGCAGGAGCTGCGCGACAAGATCAACGCCACCGGCGTGTTCCGCGCGCTGGACCTGGCCGACCTGCTGCCCGAGGAATTGGCCAACGACGGCATCCGCCTCGACCCGACGAAGATCACCATCGACATCACGGCCTCGGGCTTCTCGTCGGACGAGCTGCGCGAGGAGCTGTTCGAGCGCTTCAACATCCAGGTGGAGAAGAGCACGCACAACACGCTCACGCTGCTGCTCACGGTGGGCACCACGCGCTCCAAGGTGTCGCGCCTGTTCGACGCACTACTGCGCCTGTCGAAGGAGCGCCGTCCCGAACGCGCCAGCGCGCGCATGCCCGAGCTGCCGCGCTTCTCGCGCCTGGCCTGCCTGCCGCGCGACGCGTTCTACGAGTACGGCGAGCGCATCCCGCTGCTGGACGACCAGGGCCAGCCCAACGCCGCGCTGGACGGCCGCGTGTGCTGCGACCAGATCACGCCGTACCCGCCGGGCATTCCGGTGCTGGTGCCGGGCCAGGTGATCACGCCCGAGATCATGACCTTCCTCACGCGCATCATGCGCATGCAGAAGTCCATCGAGATGCACGGCCTGGCCACGCACGACGGCGAGCCCTCGCTGCGCGTGCTGGCGCCGGGCGAGCTCGAGGCGATGGCGAGCAGAACAGTGCTCTGAGGCGGACGCCCGGGCGTGGGATGCGCGAAAGCGCTGCCACGCCTACACTCCGGGGATCGCCCCCAGCCCGCCACATCGCCGATGACCCAGCCTCCCGCACGCCGCAAACGCTCGCCTGCCACCGCCTCCTCGCCTTCCGGCACGGGTTCGGTGACGCTCGGGATGGTGGCCAAGGCGGCCGGAGTCTCGCCCAGCACCGTCTCGCGCATTCTCAACGGCACCGCCACGGTGAGCCCCGACAAGCGCGCGGCCATCGACGAGGCCATCCGCACGCTGGGCTTCCGGCCCAACCCGGTGGCACGCGGGCTGGCCGGCGGCCGCACGCTGAGCGTGGGCGTGCTCACCCAGACCATCAACAGCCCGTTCTACGGCGAGGCCTTGCGCGGCATCGAGGATCGCCTCGAGGTGGCCGGCTACATCCCCATCTTCGTCAGCGGCCACTGGCACGAGGCCGAGGAGCACAAGGCCATGGACGCGTTGATGTCGCGCCGCGTCGACGGCCTCATCGTGCTGGCCGGGCGCATGTCCAACGAGTCGCTCGAGACGTACGCGCACCAGGTGCCGATGGTGGTGGTGGGGCGCGAGCTGCACACCGATCGCATCTTCTCCATCGACTTCGACAACCACAGGGGCGGCCTGCTGGCCACGCAGCACCTGATCGAGTGCGGCCATCGCCGCATCGCGTTCATCGCCGGCGACCCGTTGCACAAGGATGCGCTCGATCGCGAGGCCGGCTACCGTGCCGCGCTGGAACGTGCCGGCATCGCGTTCGACCCGGCGCTGGTGCTCAAGGGCGACTTCACCGAGGCGGGCGGCCTGCTGGCCGTCAACCGCTTGCTGGAGAGCGGACTGGCGTTCAGCGCCATCTTCGCGGCCAACGACCAGACGGCCATCGGCGCCGCGCTGGGCCTGTACCGCCGCAACGTGCGCGTGCCCGACGACGTGTCGCTGGTGGGCTTCGACGACCTGGCCCCCGCCAAGTTCTCCGTGCCGCCGCTCACCACCATCCGCCAGTCGGTCTACGAGATCGGCTCCGAGGCGGCCGCGGCGATGCTGTCCATGCTCAAGGGCATGGAGCCGTCGGTCGACCTGCCGAAGCCCGAGCTGGTGGCGCGCGAATCGACCCGGCGCGTGCTGCGCTGAGCCACGGGCATTCGTTCCGCGCGCAGGCGCGGGCGCGATGCTGACCTCGCGGGTCTCGCTGACGTCGATGACCTCGTTGACTTCGCTGACGTCGATGACTTCGCCGACCTCGTTGGCTTCGTCGATCTCGCCGTCACTGGCGGCGACCTCGCGGCTCGGGGCGGCGGGCAGGCCTCTCCCGACTCAGCGTCCCTATTCGCCGGGAGAGGCCTGCCCACCGCCCCGTGCAGAGGCTCTGGATTCGTTTAGTGGATTCAAGACCACGGGGCGAGCGCGGAGGCGCTCGAGTCAGATGTTCACGGCGTGCTGGCCGGCCGCATCGAGCGCTTCTGTGGCCTGCCTCGGTGTCCTTCCGGAGGGTAGACATTCGCGACAACAACGGTTCATTTCGTCATGGCACCTCAAAGCGAAAACACGCCGTGCGTGTTCGCTTTGAGGTGCCATGACGGAATCTTGAGCAACCACCGCGAATGCCTGCGCTCCGCAGGGTCAACATGCGCCTCGATCCGTTGTTCAATGCGAGGCAGCGGCCCACCGTGACTGTGTGATTCGGTCGCCTTCGCGACCGGGAGCCAGTCCGTAAAAGTCCAAGAGCCGACAACGCTGCTACCCGGGGAGGCGGGGAGGCCTCTCACGGCGAATAGGGACGCTGAGTCGGGGGAGGCCTGCCCGCCTTCCCGGGCCGCGAGGTCTCGACCAGAAACCGCGACGTCGCCGGCAGAAGGTTCAGCACACACGAAAACCGCCGCGCGACAGCGGAATCGCTCGAGGGCAAAGACGGCCACGCCGACCGGTTATCATGAAAGCGCTTGCAAGATGCCGCGCCCCGGTCGTGTGTCCGTGCCCCGGCGCCCTGGTGCACGCACGCCGCGCCAAGCTCGGGTTTACGCTGTAGCCACTGGACAGCTCGCCATTGAACAATGCTGAAAGCGCTTTCAAGAGTGAAGGCGCCACGACGCTTCCCGACAAGAACCTCCGAGACAACCATGCTGACGACGCTTGCGCCGCGTGCCCGGGACTCCGTGCCCACGCGCCATCGCGCCGGAGCCCGATGAGCTCCCGCCCCGACTTCATGCGCGGCGTGCTGACGTCGCCCACGCGCCGCGCGATGCTGTTTGCCGGCGTGGCCGCCGCGGTGGCGCCCGCCGTGCGCGCGAAGCCCGTCACCACGCTCACGGTGGCCGCCTATCCGCTGGTCGACCAGATCTTGAAGGACGCCCAACCGGCGTGGGCGCTGCGCCACCCCGACGTCGCGCTGAACGTGGTGACGCACCAGTACCAGGACCACCACACCGCGATGACCACGGCGCTGTCCACCGGCGTCTACCTGCCCGACGTGATGGCGCTCGAGGCGTCGTTCGTGGGCAAGTTTTCCATGGGCGGCGGCCTGTCCGACCTGCTGCAGCCGCGGTACGACATCGGCCGTTTCCGCGACCGCTACGTGGGCTACGCGGTCGACCAGGCCATCAACCGCAAAGGCCAGATGGTGGCCGCGCCTACCGACATCGGGCCCGGCACGCTGCTCTATCGCGCGGACCTGATCGAGCGCGCGGGCCTGCACGAGTCCGACCTGCTGGCGTCGTGGGACGCCTACGTCGACGCCGGCGTGAAGATCAAGAAGGCCACCGGCGCCAATCTCATCGGCAACGTGAAGACGCTGAAGGACCTGATGATCCGCAGCGGCCTGAAGAAGGGCCAGGGCATCTACTTCGACAGCGACTCCAACGTGCTGGTCGACACGCCGCGCTTCCATCGCGCCTTCGAGCTCGCGCTGCGCGTGCGCCGCAGCAACCTCGAGGGCCGCCTCGACACGTGGAGCAACGAATGGGCCGAGGCCTTTCGACGCGGCCTCACGGCCACCGAGCTGGGCGGCTCGTGGATGGTGGGGCAGCTGGCGAACTGGGTGGCGCCCGGCACCAAGGGCCTGTGGCGCGCCGCGCAGCTGCCCGAGGGCGCGTTCGTGTCCTACGGCGGCACGTATTACGCGATCCCGCGCGATTCCGATCCCGACAAGAAGGCGCTGGCCTGGGAGCTGATCCAGTTGATGACACTCGACCCGGCGCGCCAGATCGCCGCGCTGAAGACGCAGGACTCGTTCCCGGCGCTTCTGTCCGCTCAGGACGACCCGGTCATGGACGAACCGCAGGCGTTCCTGGGCGGCGAGCGCGCCCGCCTGATCTGGCGCGATGCCGCGCGCCACATCACCGCCACCGCGGTCCACAAGCAGACCAACTTCGCCGAGGACGCCGTCAACGCGGAGCTCGACTACGTGCTCGACGACGGCAAGGACATCGGCCAGGCGCTGTCCGACGCCGCGCGCCTGCTCGAACTGCGCGCCCGCCGCTGACCATGCGACTTCCCGATCTCTTCCGACTGTCGCCGCGCTGGGCGCCCTACGTCTTCATCAGCCCGTTCCTGATCCTGTTCTTCGTGTTCGGCGTGTTCCCGCTGTGCTTCTCGCTGTACCTCGCGTTCCAGTCGTGGGAGCCCACGGGCGGCCTGCGC
>JBBQYL010000206.1:0-8757 GCA_038208735.1 Burkholderiales bacterium | reverse complement strand
GGGCTTCGCCTCGAACCGCTCGCTGGACCTGCCGCGCCGCGTCAGCGCCAACGCCGACGGCAGCTTCACGATCGGCGGCAGCATCGCGCCGCTGCTGCTGTTCGTGGGCGTGTTCATGGTGCGTTATGTGGTCAACGTGGCGCTGGCGATCGCGCCGGCGCTGGCCAGCAACCCAGCGGCGGCGGCCGCGGCTGCGATCGCCTACGGCTTCACCGCCGGCCTGGTGGCCGCCCGCTCGCGCAAGATCTGGTCGACGCGCCGTGCCCCCGCCAACCTGCTGCCGGCCTGACAATCGAACTTCCTCCTTCGCGATGACTGCCGCCGCCGTGACTGCCTCCCTTCCCTACGTCGCGCCCACCGGCGCCCGGCGCCTGCTCACGCTCACCACGCAGGTGGCGGTGGTCAACGTGCTCATCGCCGGACTCCTGGCGATGATCAACGGCGGCCCGCTGCTGAACACGCTGGTGTATTCGCAGTGCATCGGGCTGTCGATCTGGGGCTGCATCGAGAGCGGCCGCCGCATGATGCCGGTGGGTGCCAGCGGCTGGCCCGCCGGTTGGCGCGCCGTCGCGCTGGCGGCCGCGGGTTGCGCGCTCGGCTACGTCATCGGCGTGACGGCCGCCGACGCCCTGTTCGGCTACTCCAGCTGGCACGCCTACCTGCGCGATCCGCGCCACCTGCTGGCCGAGTTCGGCCCCACCGTGGCCTTCTGCACGCTGGTGTCCGGCTGGTTCTACCTGCGCGGCCAAGCCCGCAGGGACCGCTCGCAGATGACCGCCGCCACGCACGCTGCCACGCTGGCGCGACTGGACATGCTGCAGTCGCAGCTCGAGCCGCACATGCTGTTCAACACGCTGGCCAACCTGCGCGCGCTGATCGCCGCCGACCCCGCCCGCGCCACGGAGATGCTCGACCACCTGATCGCCTTCCTGCGCGCCACGCTCGCGGCGAGCCGCCAGTCCGAGCACCCGCTGGCCGACGAGTTCGCGCGCATCGCCGACTACCTCGCGCTGATGCAGGTGCGCATGGGCGACCGCCTGGCCGCGCGCACCACGCTGCCGCCGGAACTCGCGACGCTGGGCGTGCCGCCGCTGCTGCTGCAGCCGCTCGTCGAGAACGCGATCAAGCACGGCCTGGAGCCGCAGCGCGGCGCCGGCGAGCTGCACGTGTCGGCGGCACTCGACGGCGACGTCCTCGTGCTGAGCGTGGCCGACACGGGCCGCGGGCTCGAGGCCGCCGCCGCGGCACGCGAGCGCGAGCCGGGCGCGCCGGGCTCCGCCTTCGGGCTCGTGCAGGTGCGCGAACGCCTGCGCACGCTGCACGGCGACGCCGCCCGCTTCACGCTCCTGCCCCGCCCCGAGGGCGGCGCGCTGGCCGAGATCCGCCTGCCGCTCCGCAACATTCCCGCTGACCGATGACCGCCGCCCGATGACCACCGCCCTGATCGCCGAAGACGAACCGCTGCTGGCCCAGGCGCTGCGCGCCGAGCTGGCCCGCGCGTGGCCCCAACTGGAGCTCCCGCACGCCGCCGTCGACGGCGACGAGGCCGTCGAGCGCGCGCTGGCCGAGCGTCCCGACATCGTTTTCCTGGACATCCGCATGCCCGGCCGCACGGGGCTGGAGGCCGCCGAGGCCATCGTCGAGGAGTGGACGGGCCCCGCAACCACCCTGCCGTTGATCGTGTTCGTCACCGCCTACGACCAGTACGCGATCCAGGCCTTCGAGCGCGCCGCGGTGGACTACCTGCAGAAGCCCGTCGCGCCCGCGCGCCTGGCCGCCTGCTGCGCGCGCCTCAAGGAGATGCTGGCGCTGCGCGAGGCGGCGCAACGCCCCGGCGCCGCGACCCCGGCCGACGACGACGCGGCGCTGCTGGCACGCCTGCGCGCGCTGCTGGGCGATTCGTCCGCGGCCGCGCGGCCGGAGGTGCCGCTGACGATGCTGCAGGCCGGCGTCGGCGCGACGCTGCACATGATTCCCGTGGACGAGGTGATCTACCTGGAGGCCGCCGACAAGTACATCCGCGTGGTGACGGCCACCGGCGAGGCGCTGCTCCGCACGTCGCTGCGCGAGCTGCTGCCGCGCCTGCCCGCCGAGCGGTTCTGGCAGATCCACCGCGGCACCGTGGTGCGGGCCGACGCGATCGCCACGGCCACCCGCGACGACTCGGGCAAGGTGTTCCTTACTTTGCGCCAGCGACCAGAACGACTGGTGGCAAGCCGTCTCCACGCCCACCTGTTTCGCGGGATGTGACCTTCACGACCCCCGTCGTCGGCTGGCCGCGCATCGCCTTGTCCCATTGCTGCAGGCGCTCGGGGCTGACGTCGAAGCGCTGGCCGAACAGCAGCGGCCCCTGGCGCGCCATCATCGTGGCCACGCGCGCCGCGGACGGGTCGCCCGCATCCGCCGCGGCCGACAGCTGGGCATAGGCCTGCGGCCACTGTTGCGCCTCGTAGGCCTCCATGGCCACGCGAAAACGCCCCTGCGGCAGGTCGCCGTGGCGGCCCAGGCCGGCGCCGGTGAGCGCGATGCAGGCGGCCACGATGGCGGTCGCGCCGATCAGCACCTGTGCGCCGATGTCGATCCAGCGGACCATGGTACTCATCCTCATCGCGTTCTGCATGGTGCTCTCCTGCGTTCCATCCGGGCCGATCGACCTTCCGACCTGCCGAGGCGCGAGTATGGAAAACCGCCGCCCGTCGAGCTATCCCTCTTGAGAGGGGGCCGCCGCGCCCGCCACTAGAATCAGCCCCGACATGAACATGCCCAAGACCCCCACCGCTGCCGTGCCGGCCGACGCCGCCGTCAAGCCCGCCAATTTCCTGCGCAACGTCATCGAGCGCGACCTGGAGGCGGGCACGTACGCACATCGACAGTGGGGCGGCAGCCCCGGCGACGCGGCGCACCACGCCACTGGCACCCCCGACGCGGCGCGCGTGCGCCTGCGCTTCCCGCCCGAGCCCAACGGCTACCTGCACATCGGCCATGCCAAGAGCATCTGCCTCAACTTCGGCCTGGCGCGCGACTACGGCGGCGTGTGCCACCTGCGCTTCGACGACACCAATCCCGAGAAGGAAGAGCAGGAGTACGTCGACGGCATCAAGGAGAACGTGCGCTGGCTGGGCTTCGACTGGCAGACCACGTTCGGCGACAACCTGTTCTACGCCAGCGACGACTTCGACTTCATGTACCGCGCCGCCGAGGCGCTGGCGCAGGCCGGCCTGGCCTACGTCGACGAGCAGTCGGCCGACCAGATCCGCGCCAACCGCGGCGACTTCAACACGCCGGGCACCGACAGCCCGTTCCGCAGCCGCACGCCCGACGAGAACGTGGCGCGGCTGCGCGAGATGCGCGACGGCAAGCACCCCGACGGCGCCATGATTCTTCGCGCCAAGATCGACATGGCGAGCCCCAATATCAACCTGCGCGATCCGGCGCTGTACCGCATCCGCCGCGCGCACCACCACAACACGGGCGACCGCTGGTGCATCTACCCGATGTACACGTTCGCGCATCCGATCGAGGACGCCCTCGAACGCATCACGCACAGCATCTGCACGCTCGAGTTCGAGGACCAGCGCCCGTTCTACGACTGGCTGCTGGAGCGCCTGGTCGACCTCGGCCTGCTGTCGCACCCGCTGCCGAAGCAATACGAATTCGCGCGCCTGAACCTCACCTACGTGGTCACCAGCAAGCGCAAGCTGCGCCAGCTGGTGGAGGAGAACCACGTGAGCGGCTGGGACGATCCACGCATGCCCACGCTCGTCGGCATGCGCCGCCGCGGCTACACCGCCGGCGCGCTGCAGTTGCTGGCCGAGCGCACCGGCGCCACCAAGAACAACACGTGGATCGACTACGCATGGCTCGACATCGCGCTGCGCGACGACCTCGAGGCCAAGGCCGCCCGCGCGATGGCGGTGCTCGATCCGATCCCGCTCAAGCTCACCAACTGGGTCGACGTGTTCGGCGCCGCGGCCACCGAGCCGTGCAGCGCGCCCGCGCATCCGCACCACCCCGAGATGGGCCAGCGCGCATTCGTCCTCGGGCCGCAGGTCTGGATCGAGCGCGACGACTTTCTGGAAGTGCAGACCAAGGGCTACCAGCGCCTGTTCCCCGGCAACAAGGTGCGCCTGAAGTACGGCGTCATCGTGGAGTGCACGGGCTGCGAGAAAGAGGCCGACGGCAACGTCACGGCCGTGCTCGCCACGGTGGTTCCCGACACGAAGAGCGGCACGCCGGGCGCCGACCTGGTCAAGGTGAAGGGCACCATCACGTGGGTCTCGGCGCACGACGGCGTGCCCGTCACGCTGAACCTGTACGACCGCCTGTTCGCGGTGGCGCAGCCGGGCTCCGCCGACTCGCTCACGGCCGAGCTCAATCCGAACAGCATCCGCGTGGCGAAGGGCTTCGTCGAGCCCTCCGTGGGCCGCCTGCCGGCCGAGACGCGCGTGCAGTTCGAGCGCCACGGCTACTTCGTCACCGACCGGGTGGACCACCAGCTCGACCAGCCCGTGTTCAACCGGGTGACCACGCTCAAGGACAGCTGGGGCAAGTAGGCACCGGCCGAACCTGGCCCTTGATTTGGATCACGACGTCCCTAACTGAGGTGCAAGGGCGGCACGTTCGCCGCCCATTGCCTGACCTCAAGGAGTCGTGATGGCTGCCGCCGCGCTGAAGAACCGCATCGAGAACCTGATCGCCATGGCGCAGCTGCTGGAGCGCGTCGATGCGAATCCCACCATCGTGGGCGCGGCGCAGTATCGCCACCTGGTCAGCACGGTCACCGGCCTGCTGGCCGAGGACGGCATGCCCGACGACGCGTTGCGCGCGGTGATGCGCGCCTGCCCGGCCTCGGCCGTGCTCTACGAGAACATGCACTACGACCGCTCGGGGCTGTCGCAGTCGCCTCTGGATGCGGCCGTGGCCTCGGAGATGGCAGCCGCCGAACTCATCGCCGGACTGCGTGCGCGCCCGCACTGACGTGCCCGGTTGACGTTTCCTGGCAACAACGGCCCGTAGTCGTCGCTCACGCGACAGACGCGCTGCCGGCGCTCCCTCACATTCGAGCCGGCACTAGCCGGCTCGAGTCGTTTCATGGGCCCGACTCCCCGATCCGGCGCGCCCGCTCCAGGTGCATCTGTCATCAACACGCAACATTTTCGGCCGTACTCCCTCCGGATCGTGCACTTGTTGGCGCAGATGGCATGGCTGCGGTGAATAGCGCGGCTAGACTTCGCCCATCGGAAAAAATCGAGTACCGGAGACAAACCAAAATGACATTCCTGAACAAGAACACCACCCTCGCCCTCGCGGCCCTGGTCGCCTGCGGCAGCGCCGCCGCCACGGAAGACTACGACCTGCGCTACGCGCCGGGCTACGGCGGCGCCGACATGTCCGCCCCGTTCGAAGGCGGCTGGGTGTTCCAGGCTCATGGCTATTTCTACAGCGGCAACGTCCGCAACACGACCGTGGCACCCCCGGTCGACCTGTCAGGCGCCCTCGAGGCGCCCCCCGGCTCGCTCACCGCGCAGGCCAAGGTCCATACCAACTCGCAGCAGAACGTCTACGGCCTGCTGCCGCGCCTGAGCTACATGAGCAGCGTCAAGTTCCTGGGCGCCACCTTGGGCGGCACCGCGCTGCTGCCTCTCGTCAACAAGACCAGCAACATCACCGTCACCGGCGTCTCCACCACGCTGGGCGGCCCCGCTCTCGGCCTCGTCGACGCGCAGACCCAGGCGTACCTGACTGGCCTTGTCAACGCCGGCGCCACCCAACAAGGCAACGCCCTGGCCGCGGGCAGCTCCAACAAGACGTTCAACGTCGGCGACCTGGAACTCTCCCCGATCCTGCGCTGGAGCACCGAGGCCACCCAGACGCTGTTCGTCCTGACCGCCGTGGCACCCACCGGCGACTACGACGTGCGCAACGCCGCCAATCCGAGCGCCGGCGCCTTCTGGACGATCCGTCCGGCGGTGCAGTTCTCGTACATCGGCGACGGCTGGGACTTCGGCAGCCGCGTGGCCTACTCGTACAACACGAAGAACACGGCCACGAAGTACAAGAGCGGCGGCTACGTCAACGTCGACCTGTCGGCCATGAAGTCGGTGAGCGACTCCACCCGCGTGGGCCTGTCCGGCTACGCCGTCGACCAGCTCGTCAAGGACAAGTCCAGCCTGACCCAAGACACCTGCGTCGCCAAGTGGGGCGTTGCCGAGTGCGGAGTCATCGAGGCCCGCGAAGCCCCCACGCTCGGCCAGAAGGGCCGCGTGTTCGGCGTGGGCCCGGAAGTGGCCTACATCCACGGCGCCGGCGACTACCTCGTCGAGGCCCGCATGATGAAGGAATTCGGCACGCAGACGCGTCCGAAGGGCTTCACGGCGTTCCTGACGCTGTCCAAGCCGTTCTGATCGCCTGAGAAAAAAGACCCGGGAACTTCGTGAAGGTTGCCCACGTGGCGGCCCTTCAGTGACCCGGGCGGCGAACCGAAGAAGAGGAAGCGACATCCCGTTCCACGGGATGGCGCGGTTCCTGCACGGCATGCCACGTCGCCGTGCCCCAGAGTGAGGGTAGGTAAATCATGATGATGCAAACGTTGCGCCGGCTCGCGTCGGCGCTGGTATTGGGCTGCGCCGTGTCCGGCGCGTGGGCTTCGGTCGATGTGTCCGGCGTCGCGCTGGACGAATCGGTGACGGTCAACGGCGTGCCGTTGCACCTCAACGGCGCGGGCTACCGCAAGCGCGGCTACTTCAAGATCGACGTGACCGCGCTGTACCTGCAGCAGAAGGCCACCACGCTCGACGCCGCCGAGAACGCCCCGGGCGTCAAGCGCGTGCAGCTCACGATCCAGCAGGACGTCACCGGCTCGCAGGCCTCGCGCTACTTCCTGATCGACTTCGAGGCCTCCGCCACGCCGGCCGAGTTCGCCAAGCTGATCACCGAGGTCTCGCAGGTGGGCGACATCTACAGCTCGCTGCCCAAGATCAAGAAGGGTGACATCGTCACCATGGACTGGATCCCGGGCAAGGGCCTGCTGGCCACGCTCAACGGCAGCGTGCTGACCGCGCACGGCGCGCCGTCGCCCTACATCAACAGCGAACTGCTGTCGAAGGTGATGATCCGCATGTACGTGGGCGGCAAGACGCCGGCCGAGCTGCACGACAACCTGCTGGGTGTGTCCACCAGCATGCGCGACAAGAAGTAAGCCGTCGCGAAGATGCTCGGGCCCTGACGCGTGGGAGCGCGTCGGGGCCCTCTTTCGTTCAGTCGCCCGATGGCTCAGGCAAACATCGCCGTGCCGAGCGCCTCCGGGTCGTTGATCGGCCGCAGGCGGTCGTAGGCCTGTTGCGCTTCGGGATAGCGCCGGCGCAACAGGTTGAGCCATTGCTTGAGGCGCCCCGCGCGGTGGCGCGGCTCCACGCGCTCGCCCACGCGGCTCCAGAAGTCGGCGAGCAGCGGCAACAGGTCGGCCCACGGCAACGCGGGCGACGCCCCGTAGGCGTCGGGCGAATGCGGGCCGCCGGACGAGGCCTTGGCGAAGCCGTTGGCGTCGAGTCGCGCCTCGGTGGCATGCGCCGGCACGTCCAACGAGGCCGCCACGCCCGCGCGGCGCCGCGCGAGGATCGCCAGCGCCAGGCCCGGGTCGGCCACCATGCCGCGGCCCAGCATCAGGCTGTCGCAGCCGGTCACGTGGAGACACCGTTCGGCGTCGCCGGGCGTCCAGATCTCGCCGTTGGCCACCACGGGAATGGACACCGCCTCGCGGATGGCCGGCACCCGCTCCCAGTGCGCCGGCGGGCGATAGCCGTCGGCCTTCGTGCGCGCGTGCACCACCAGCTCGCTCGCGCCCCCGTCCGCGAGCGCCTGCGCGCATTCCCGCGCGCGCGAGGCGTCGTCCACGCCCAGCCGCATCTTGGCCGACACCGGCAGCTCGGCCGGCACCGCGCGCCGCACCGCGTGCACGATGCGATGCAACAGCTCGGGATCCTGCAGCAGCGACGCGCCGCCACCGTGGCGATTGACCACCTTGGCCGGGCAGCCAAAGTTCAGGTCGATGCCGTCGGGACCGAGCGCGGCCAGCGCCGCCGCGTTGTCGGCCAGGCACTGCGGATCGGAGCCCAGCAGCTGCGGCCGCACCGGCACGCCGGCGAGCGTGCGGCCGCCCTGCAGCAGCTCGGGCACGATGCGGATGAATACCCGGTCGGGCATCAGCATGTCGGTGATGCGGATGAACTCCGACACGCAGCGGTCGATGCCGCCGGCGGCCGTGAGCACCTCGCGAAGCGGGTGGTCCAGCAGGCCTTCCATCGGGGCGAGCAGCAGTTGGCCCAAGTCAGGCCTCGGGCCAGTCGTCGATGGCCGCGGCCAGTCGCTCGTAGTCGGACTCGTCGTTGTAGACCTGCGCGGCCAGCCGCACGTGCGCCAGCCCGCGGATGGGCATCACCTGGGCCTCGATGCGGCGCTCGTGCAGCAGCCAGTCCTTCAGCGCATACGCGGCGGGCTCGCCCAACGACTGGATGCGCGCCGGCAGCGCCACGCTGGCCATGCAGCCCACCAGCGGCTCGGGCGTGTCGAACGGCTGGCCCCAGCGCGCGGCCAGCGTGTGCGCCATGCGCCAGACGAGGTCGTGGTTCCAGGCGCGCATCGCGTCCAGGCCCAGCACGTCGCGCATGAACGCGATGCCGTCGGGCGCGCACAGCACGGCCGACGGGTCGCGCGTGCCGGTCCAGTCGAACTCCTGCGCCAGGCCCGCGCCCAGGCCCC
>JBBQYL010000205.1:0-8926 GCA_038208735.1 Burkholderiales bacterium | reverse complement strand
GGGAAGCTCTACCGGGCTCATCAACGTTGTGCTGACCCGGGCGTACTTCGACGCGCTCGGCGTGCCTCGCCTCTCTTGACCTCAACTTCTCGAACCGCCCGGTGCGGACCCGCATGCCGGGTGGTGTGGGAGGGGCGCTGCGTCGGCAGCCCCCTATCCCGATAATATTCAAGTTCGCAGACTTCTTCCCCTGCGAATGTTGGCCGCTGGCAAGCCGGGCGTGGAACGGCGAGGCGGGGGAGTCTCTTTTGTGAGGTAAAGGAGGAGGAGGCCGCAGGCCGACGGGGGACACGGACAAAAGAGACTCCCCCGGTGAGTCGTGACTGATCCAGCGCGCCTCGCACAGCCGCACACCGACAACGGCACAACGGCCCAACGGCACCCCCCAAAGCCCTCAAGCCGCCTCGACCCGCCTCAACCTGACGTGCGCAACAAGCCCACCCTCGGCCCCATTGGTCATCTCCAGGCTCCCGCCCATCCGCTGGATCGACTTCTTCACCACCGCCAGGCCCAGCCCCGCGCCCGTGGCCGAAGTGCGCGCGGTGTCGCCGCGAAAGAACGGCGTCGTCAGCTGCGTGAGCTTGTCTGGCGGCACGCCCGGCCCGCGGTCACGCACGGTGACGATGATCCAGGGGCCTGCCTGCAGCTGCCCCACCTGCACCTCGGCCGGCGTGGTCTCGGACGTGCGGCCGTAGCGGCGCGCGTTCTCGAACAGGTTGGCGAACACCCGGCCCAGCTCGATGGGGTCTCCCAGCACGCGCGACACCGGCGACAGCTGGATCGCGATGCGGATCTGGCTCGCGTCGCGGAAGGCGAGGGCCTCGCGCTCGATGACCGCGGCCAGCGGCACCGGCTCCAGGCGCGTGACGCCCGGGCGCGCGTAGTCCATGAACTTGTCGATGATCGCGTCGAGCTGGTCGATGTCGTCGGCGATGTGGCCCTTGGCCTCCTCGTCGGGCACGCTGATCTCGGCCTCGAGGCGGATGCGCGCCAGCGGCGTGCGCAGGTCGTGCGAGATGCCGGCCAGCATCACCGTGCGATCCTGTTCCACCTTGGCCAGGTCGCGCGCCATGCGGTTGAAGCCGATGTTGACGGCGCGCACCTCGGGCGTGCTGGTGCGCTCGTCCAGCCGCACGTCGTACTCGCCCTCGCGTATTCGGGCGGTGGCGGTGGACAGATCCTTCAGCGGCCGGTTGATGAGGCCCGCGATCATTGCCGAGCCGATGACGGTGGCCAGGATGGCGATGCCCACCCACACGAACCACGTGCTGGAGGTGAGCGGCGTGACGCGCGCCGACTCGGCCTGCAGCCAGTAGCGGTCGCCGTCGATGGTGAAGCCCACCCACAGCGCGTCCTGCCCGTTGACCGAGCGCGCCACCACCGTGCCTTCGCCCAGGCGCACGCGCAGCTCCGCGGCGATGCGGCGCGTGAAGGCGTCGATCTCGTAGGGATCCCAGCGGTCGGACGGCTCGCGCGGCAGCACGCGCACGGCCTCCTGGTCGGTCATCGACTTCATCAGCGCGATGCGCGTGATGCCGTCGACGTTCTTCATGGCGCCGCGCGACAGGTTGACCAGGCTCGCGATCTGCTGCGCGGCCACCACGGCGCGCGGCTCGAACTCCAGCTGGCGCAGCGTCTGCACCCACGCCAGCACGCCGCCCGTGAGCAGCAGCGCCAACAGGAAGAACGTGCGCCAGAAAAGACTCAGCGACAGGAGCTTGCGATCCATCCTGGTTCAGGACTTACGCGGTTTCGCTGGGCACGAACACATACCCCACGCCCCACACCGTCTGGATGTAGCGCGGATTGGACGGATTGGGCTCGATCATCTTGCGCAGGCGCGAGATCTGCACGTCGAGGCTGCGGTCGAACGGCTCGAAGTCGCGGCCGCGGGCCAACTGGGCCAGCTTGTCGCGCGACAGCGGCTGGCGCGGATGGCGCACCAGCGCCTTGAGCATGGAGAACTCGCCCGTGGTCAGCGCGATGGGCTCGCCTTCCTTGGTAAGGCGGCGCAGCGACAGGTCGAACTCGAAGTCCCCGAACTGCACCACCTGCGCGTCCTTGGCCGGCGCGCCGGGCGCCTCCTGCGGCGGACGGCGGCGCAGCACCGCGTGCACCCGGGCCAGCAGCTCGCGCGGGTTGAACGGCTTGGGCAGGTAGTCGTCGGCGCCGACCTCGAGGCCCACGATGCGGTCGACGTCTTCCACCTTGGCGGTGAGCATGATGATGGGCGTGCGGTCGCCGGCGGCGCGCAGGCGGCGGCAGATCGACAGGCCGTCCTCGCCGGGCAGCATCAGGTCGAGCACGATCAGGTCGATGTTCTCGCGCGTCATCAACCGGTTGAGTGCCTTGCCGTCCTCGGCCAGCAGGACGTCGAAGCCTTCCTGGCTGAGATAGCGGCGCAACAGGTCGCGGATACGGGCGTCGTCATCGAGGACGACGATACGGTCTTGGCGGGTGCCTGGTACTGCCGACATGGGGGCTCCAACAAATATGTAACAAGCCCGATTCTGCGGGGTGAAACCGCGGAAAACACGTTTTCGAGCCCGACCTTTTGGTTCTGTTACAAATTGGAGTCCCGCGATAGCCTGGGACTCGTCACCCCTTTCACCACTTTGGCCCGTTCAATGGGCATCATCCACGTATGACCCTCTTCATGAACAAGAAACTTCTCGCCCTGGCCGCCATCGGCCTTCTCGCCGCCACGCTGGCCGTGCCCGCCGCCGCCCAGCAACTCGTCCAGAAGGATCCCGAAGGCGTCGTCACGCTCAACACGAGCGCCACCGTGAAGGTGCCCAACGACTGGATGACGGTGCAGTTCGCCACGCAGAAGGAAGGCGTCAATGCGCCCGCCGTGCAGGCCGCGCTGAAGGACGCTCTGGCCACCGCGCTCGCCCAGGCCCGCAGCGTCGCCAAGGCCGACGGCCACGTGGAGGTGCAGGGCGGGGGCTTCTCGCTGGAGCCGCGCTACAACGCCAAGGGCGCGGTCAACGGCTGGACCGGCACCACCTCACTGACGGTGGAGGGCCGCGACATGGGCACCATCGCCGAACTCGCCGGCAACGTGCAGTCCATGACCGTGGCCAACCTCGACTACAGCGTCTCGCGCGAGGCGCGCGAGAAGGTGGAGGGCGAGGTGGCGGCCCAGGCCATCGCGCGCTTCCGCGCGAAAGCCGCCGACTACTCGCGGGCCTTCGGCTACACCACCTTCACGGTGCGCGAGGCCAACGTCAACGTCGATGGCGGCCGTCCGCAGCCGCGGCCCATGATGATGCGCGACAAGATGGCGTCGTCGGAGGGCAGCGCCTTGCCCGTGGAGGCGGGCTCGGGCACGGTGACCGCCAATGTCAACGGCTCCGTCCAACTGAAGTAAGTCGTGCGGGTTCGAGGCGCCGGGCGCCCCGGGACGCCCGCGCTTGCTACGATCCCGGCATGACCGTCGACCTCACCACCCAGCCGCGCCTGCGCCACGTGCAGTGCCTCGCCCCCGAGGGCCTGCACCGGATGGCGTACTGGGAGTGGGGCGACGCGGCCAATCCGCGCGTGCTGGTGTGCGTGCACGGCCTCACGCGCCAGGGCCGCGACTTCGACACCTTCGCCCGCGCGATGTGCGCCGACTACCGGGTGGTGTGTCCCGACGTCGCCGGCCGCGGCCGTTCCGACTGGCTCAGGAACCCGGCCTCCTACGCCGTCCCCGCCTACGTGGCCGACATGGTCACGCTGCTGGCCCGCCTCGACGCGAGCGAGGTGCACTGGGTGGGCACGTCCATGGGTGGCCTCATCGGCCTGGGACTGGCTGCCCTGCCCGGGTCGCCGATCGCCAAGCTGGTGCTCAACGACGTGGGCCCGGCCCTCGAATACGCCGCGCTGGCGCGCATCGGCGGCTACGTGGGGCAGCCCGCGCACTGGCGCACGCTGGACGAGGCCGCCGACGCCTTGCTGGCGATCTCGCGTGGCTTCGGCCCGCACACCCGCGATGAATGGCTCGCGTTGACGCGGCCGCAGCTGGTGGCCGACGGCGACGGCTTCAAGTCGCACTACGACCCGGCCATCGGCCTCGCGTTCAAGGGCATCACCCCCGAGCTGGCCGCGGCCGGCGAGGCCATGCTGTGGCTGGCGTACGACGCCATCCGCTGCCCGACGCTGGTGCTGCGCGGCGCCGAGTCCGACCTGCTGTCGCCCGCCACCGCCGAGGCCATGGTCCACCGCGGCCCGCGCGCGGCCGTGCGCGAATTCGCCGGCGTGGGCCACGCGCCGACGCTGGTGGCCGCCGACCAGGTGGCCGTCGTGCGCGCGTTCCTCGCCTCGCCATGAAGACCCAGGCGACGACCTTCGCCGTCGACGACGCGCCCGCCATCGTGCGCGTGGCGGCGGCCGACATGGCGCTGGCCGCGCGCGAGCCGCAGGCGGGCGGCGGCGCCGAGGCGGTCGACGACGGCGGCGCCGATGCGCTGGTTCGCGCGCGCGCCTTCGCGCAACCGTTGCTGGCCGGGCGCCTTCTCGACAGCGGCGAGGGCGCGGGGCCGCACGCCGAAGGCGTCGCCCAGATCCTGGCCGATCTCGGCGCCACGCCCGCGATGCAGGCCGCTGCCTGGCTCGTCTACGCCGGCGACGGCCTGCAGCGTCCCATCGAGGTGGTGACCAAGGCGTTCGGGCCCTCATACGCGAGCGTGGTCGACCTCACGCGCCAGCTGGTGAAGATCCAGCGTAACGCCCGCGAGGCGCAGATCGGCAAGGAAGGCAACGCGCAAAAGCGCGCGCTGCAGACCGAGCGCGTGCGCAAGATGCTGCTGGCGTTCTCGCGCGACCTGCGCGTGGTGCTGCTGCGCCTGGCCTCGCGCCTGCAGACGCTGCGCTGGCACGCGGCCAGCCGCACGCCGTGCCCACCCGAGCTGGCGCGCGAGTCGCAGCAGGTGTTCGCGCCGCTGGCCAACCGCCTGGGCATCTGGCAGATCAAGTGGGAGCTGGAAGACCTGTCGTTCCGCTTCCTCGAGCCCGACGAATACCGGCGCGTGGCCAGGCTGCTCGACGAACGCCGCGTGGAGCGCGAGGCCGGCATCATCGCCTTCCGCGAGCAACTGGTCGACATGCTGGCCGCGGCCGGCATCCGCGCGGACATCCAGGGCCGCCCCAAGCACATCTACAGCATCTGGAAGAAGATGCGCGGCAAGGAGCTAGCCTTCGATCACGTGTTCGACATCCGCGCCGTGCGCGTGATCGTCGACGACGTGGCGGCCTGCTACGCCGTGCTGAGCCGCGTCAACGAGCGCTACCGCGCCGTCGACGGCGAGTTCGACGACTACATCGCGCGGCCCAAGGCCAACGGCTACCAGTCGCTGCACACGGTGGTCAAGGACGACGCCGGGCGCGCGTTCGAGGTGCAGATCCGCACGCGCGAGATGCACGAGCACGCCGAGCACGGCGTGGCCGCGCACTGGGCCTACAAGGAGGCCGGCACCAAGGGCGACGCGGGCGTCAGCGCCGCGGGCGCGTTCGAGGACCAGGTGGCGCAGGCGCGCAAGGCCGTGCTGCGCCAGCTGCTGGCCTGGGAGCGCGACTTCGTCGCGGAGCCCGAGGGCGACGTGGCAAAGGACGACGTGGCCAAGGACGCCACGGCTCCGGCGTTCGAGGACCGCATCTACGTCTTCACCCCACAGGCCAGCGTCATCGAGCTGCCGGCCGGCGGCACGCCCGTGGACTTCGCCTACGCGCTGCACACCGACGTGGGCCACCGCTGCCGCGGGGCGCGCGTGGACGGCGCGATGGTGCCGCTGCAGACGCCGCTGCGCAACGGCCAGACGGTGGAGGTCGTCACCGTGCGCGAGGGCGGGCCGTCGATGGACTGGCTCAACCCCGAGCTGCACTTCCTGCAGAGCCCGCGCGCCCGCGCCAAGGTGCGCGCCTGGTTCAACGCGCTGCAGCACACGCAGACCGTGGCCAAGGGCCGCGAGCTGGTGGAAAAGCTGTTGCAGCGCGAGGGCCGCACCGCCACCAGCCTCGAGGAGCTGGCCGGCAGGCTGGGCTTCGACGACGCGCAGGCCTTGTTCGAGGTCATCGGCAAGGACGAGTACTCGCTGCGCAACATCGAGAACCTGCTGCGCCCGGCGGAGCCGCCGCCGCCCGACGAGCCCATCCAGCTCAAGCGGCCGCGCACCGGCGGCTCGACCGGCGGCGTGCTGGTGGTGGGCATCGACTCGCTGCTGACCACGCTGGCCAGCTGCTGCCGCCCGGCGCCGCCGGACGCGATCGGCGGCTACGTGACGCGCGGCAAGGGCGTGGCCGTGCACCGCCTGGACTGCAGCAACTTCCGCCACATGGCGTCCACCACGCCGGAACGCGTGATCCCTGTGGCGTGGGGCGCGCAGCAGGTGGAAGGCCGGCCGGATCGCAGCGTCTACGCGGTTGACGTCGTGGTGGAGGCGCAGGATCGCCAGGGGCTGCTGCGCGACATCTCCGACGTGTTGGCCAAGCAGAAGGTCAATGTCATCGGGGTGAGTTCGCAGTCCACCAAGGGCATCGGCGACCGGCGCGCGTTCATGACGTTCACCGTGGAGATCGACAACGCCGAGCGGCTGGGCAACGTGCTGGGGCTGGTGGCCAAGGTGGCAGGCGTGGATTCGGCCAGGCGGCGGTGAGGTTCGCATGGCGGACAAATCCCTTCGAGACGCTCGATATCGCGCTCGGCCGTAGCATGGCCTGGCTGGCCCGCACCAAGGGGTCGCAGCCGCGGCGAGCGACGTGTCGACCACTCCGCCCGCGGTGTCGCGCATCGACGATTCGTTGGGGTCGACCGGAGGATCCATGGCTCGCTCATCGTCCACCACGCTGCCTGCGTCCAGCGCCGACCCCGGCCTCAACGAGGCCGCCACCCGCATCATCCACAAGCTGTTGCACCGCTTCGATGGCTCGCTCGCCCTGCGCCTGTGGAACGACGTCACCCATTCGTTCGGCCAGCACGTGGGACAGATGGCACCCACCTTCACGCTCGTGCTTCGCGACCCGAAGGTGCTGCGCGACCTGGTACTGAAGCGCGGCCCCATCCCTCTGGCCGACGCTTACTTCCAAGGCCGGCTCGACGTCGAGGGCGACCTGTACGCGGCCCTCGGGCTGAAAAGCCACTTCCAGTCGCTCGACCTCTCCGGCCGAGAGCGCGCCTCGTTGCTGCTGGATGCGCTTCGCCTGGCGTTTACGCCGTCGAGGAAGATCGCGCCCGCGAGCCACGTGCCCACCACGCGACAGTTCAACCACGACCACTCGCTGGAGAGCGACCGCGCCGCCATCTCGCACCACTACGACGTCTCCAACGATTTCTACAAGCTCTTCCTCGACGAGCGCATGGTGTATTCGTGCGCCTATTTCCACGCGGCCGACGACACGCTCGAGGCCGCGCAGTGCCAGAAGCTGGATCACATCTGCCGCAAGCTGCGGCTGCAACCGGGCGAGCGCTTCCTCGACATCGGCTGCGGCTGGGGCGCGCTGGTGATGTGGGCCGCCAGGCACTACGGCGTGACGGCGCACGGCGTCACGCTGAGCCAGGCCCAGCTCGACGAGGCGAACAAGCGCATCGCGGCCGAGGGCCTGGAGGATCGCATCACCGTCGAACTGCGCGACTACCGCGCGCTGGAAGGCGAGGGCGTGTACGACAAGGTCTCCAGCGTGGGCATGTTCGAGCACGTGGGGCTGGCCAACCTGCCGCAATACCACGCCACCGTGCACCGCGTGCTCAAGCCCAACGGGCTGTTCCTGAACCACGGCATCACGCACGAGGAGGACGGCTGGAAGCCATCGGTGGATACCGAGTTCATCAACCGCTACGTGTTCCCCGATGGCGAGCTCGATCGCGTCAGCGCCATCCAGGCCGGCATGGAGCAGGCGCGGTTCGAGATCCAGGATGTGGAGAACCTGCGTGGCCATTACGCCAGGACGCTGCGCCACTGGGTGTCGCGGCTGGAGGCCAATCACGACGAGGCCACCCTCCATGTGAGCGAGTCGACGTACCGGGTGTGGCGCCTGTACATGGCGGCCAGCGCGCTGGAGTTCGAATCGGGTGGCACCGGCATCTACCAGATCCTCGCCTCGCGCCGGCCCGCGACGAGGTCGTATGCGCAGCCAGTACCTTTGACGCGACGGGACTTGTATGACCGCCAAAATGCGTGCTAGAATAGCGGTCTTGCAGGCGCGTAGCTCAGCTGGTTAGAGCACCACCTTGACATGGTGGGGGTCGTTGGTTCGAGTCCAATCGCGCCTACCAAATCCATGTCGCATTCGCCTGATGGCGAGTGTAGGCAAGGCCCCACGGGAAACCACGCAAGAGGGTGTACCGGTACAAGAGGCCAGGTAAGAATTTGGCGGCTGCCTGCAAAGAGGCCGCTTCATTCAAAGTCAGCCCCGAACGACGAAAGTTGTTCGGGGCTTTTTCTTTGTCCGCGTCCCCACGTTCGCTTCACGGCGCCCCGGTAGGATCAACGTCTGTTTCCCAGACGCCCTTCCTCCGATGCGCCCATCCACGCTCGCCACCTGCCTCACCCTCGCCGCTCTGGTGGCTGCTCCCGCCGCCCACGCCGACGGCCTTGCCGACCTGAAGGCCGCCCTCGGGCGGTTGCAGGCCCAGACGCCCCTGAAGGCGACCTTGGACGTCAAGACCACCGAGAAGCACGGCGACGGCGCCGACGCCTTCGAAAAGCAGGGCCAGGCCAGCATCGGCCTGGAGGACGGCGCGCGCGGACTGCAAGTGCTGTATGCCAAGGACACGCTGGCGCGCATGGACGCCGAGTCGCGCTCGCTGGCGCGCGATCCGAAGGCGAAGACGCCCACGGTGTGGGCCATCGGCAAGCTCGATTCCGCCGACGTGATGCCGATGGCGTCGGCCGCGCCGGCGCTGTCCCGCAAGCTCGACGAGGTGCAGTTCAAGGCCGAGAAGGCCGAC
>JBBQYL010000204.1:0-9021 GCA_038208735.1 Burkholderiales bacterium | reverse complement strand
TCACCGGGCAAGTCTCTTTTGTTCGTGTCCCCCGCCGGCCTTCGGCGCGGCTCCTCCTTGACCTCACAAAAGAGACTCGCCCGGTTCGTCGTTCCACGCCCGGCCTGCCAGCGGACAACATTCGCGGAGTGAAGACGGCCGCGAATTTGTGAGGTGGTCTTGGCATCGTCGGGCCGTCGAGGCCGCGACGATGCCCGCGGCCGGCCGGCTCACACGCCGGCGGGCCTGATGCGAATCGCGGATCGGGATGCCGCCGCTACTTTTCGTGATGGACGACCTGCGCCGTCCCGTCATCCTGCGCGCAGTCGCAGGATCCACCCCAGAGACATCGTCGTTCGCCAGCATGGATCCTGCGGCGTCGTACGAGCGCATGGCGATCACGCCGGCGGCCGACACGACGAGGTCGGTGTGGCCGTCGTCGTCGGTGAAGCGGCAGGCCTCGGTGGGGTGCGCCGTCAGCGTGCCCGTGGAGCCGTCGGTGTAGGTGACTGCCAGCGACGCGGCGTCGATGGTGATCGTGCCGGTCATGTCGGCGAGTGCCGTGGCGGCCGCGGGCAGCACCACGCGGTAGGTGGCGCTGCGCAGCGAGCTGCAGCTGCTGGCGGCGGGCTTGAGCAGCAGGTCGGCCGGCAGCGAGGCCTTGGCGGACGCCGTCGGCGCCGGTGCGGCGGGCGACGTAGCGGCGATCACGTCGGTGAGCGTGGCCAGCGTCATCGGATTGCCGTCGGAGTCGGTCGTCGCGGCCAGTTGGGCCTGCAGCGCGTCGAGCGCGGCGTCGTAGGCGTTGCCGGTGGTGGTGGAGGTGGCCGCCGTGAGCGTGCCCGTGACCAGGTTGCCCAGCGTGCTGACGTCGATGCCGGCGCCCGACAGCGTGGCCACGATGCCGGCCTGGGCGCTGTTGAGCGCCGTGCTGGTGAGCGTGGTGGAGGTGCTGGCGCTGAAGCCGTCGAACAGGCCGGCCGGGTCGGCGCCGGTGAGGCGGGCCACCACCAGTTGCGTCAGCGGCGTGATGTTGGCGGTGGCGCTGCTGCCGCTGCCGTTGGCCACGGAGTAGAGCGAGGTCGTGCCGTCGGATGAGCTCACCTTGAGCACGCAGGGCAGGGCGCCCGACGTGACGGCCAGCGAATAGGTGCCGTCGGTGTTCGTGGTGGCGGTGGTGGTGGCCCCAGCCGAGCACTTGGCCGTGACCGTGCCGCCCGCGATGGCCGCGCCGGTGGCGGCCGTGCCGCTCAGCGTGAGCGACGCGGGCGGGATCACGGGCTGCGGGGGCGCCTTGGCGTCGTCGCTGCCGCCGCAGGCGATGAGCAGGGCCGGCAGGGTGACGACGGTGGCGCGGAGCGCGAAAGCACGGATGTTCATGGGGGGCCTCTTCTGCGGTTCGATGGGGCCGGCTGGTGTTTGCCGGTTGCTGTGGAGATTGGAGATTTGGGCGGCGCCGCTCACCATCGGCCGATTGGCCGAGCAGGCGGTATCGCGGCGTGAACTAGTCGACGGTACGGGCCGCCGCGCGTTGGGCATGTCGCCTGCCGCGACGCCACATCGCGCGCAGGCGCCTCTTGCCGACCGAGGATCCCCATGACCAAGCAACTCGACGAGATGAAGATCGCCATCCTGGTGGACGATCTGTTCGAACAGGCCGAGCTGGCCGAGCCGAAGAAGGCCCTCGAGGCCGCCGGCGCGACGGTGCACATCGTCTCGCCCAAGGGCCCGAAGCTCACCGGCATGAAGAACAACGACAAGGGCGACAGTTTCGACGTGGACGTGCCGCTGGCGCAGGCCAGGCCCGACGACTACGACGGCCTGGTGCTGCCGGGCGGCGTGGTCAACGCAGACACGCTGCGCACCGACAAGGCCGCGCAGGACTTCGTGCGCGCCATCGAAGCCGCGGGCAAGCCGCTGGCGGTGGTGTGCCACGGCCCGTGGCTGCTCATCTCTGCCGGGCTGGCGTCGGGCCGCACGTTGACGAGCTGGCCCTCGCTGCAGGACGATCTGCGCAACGCCGGCTCCACCTGGGTCGACCGCGAGGTGGTGAGCGACGGCAACTGGACGTCCAGTCGCAAGCCGGGCGACCTGCCGGCCTTCAACCGCGAGTTCATCGCGGCCCTGCAACGCGCCCCGGCGCAACGCGAAGTGGCCATGCCGCTTGCCGACTGACCTTTCGAAGGAGAACCCCTCATGACCAAGCTGGCCACCGCCCAACGCAAGGCCGTCCCCGCCGGCCAGTTCGCGTTCACGAAGCAGCGCAAGGAGCCGCTGGAGAACGCCGCCCACGTGCGCAACGCGATTGCGCGCTTCAACCAGGTGGAGGGCGTCACCGACGCCGAGCGCGACACCGCGTGGAAGCACATTCGTGCCGCGGCGAAGAAATACGGCGTGGAGATGGCCGAAGGCTCGTGGCGCGAGGTGGGCCAAAAGAAGCACTGATCGAACGTCCAAGACCGACGCCGCGGCGGCCCCGGAGGGTCGCCACGGCGTCGTGTCGTCCGGGCCTCAGTTGCCGTTCTGGGGCGACATCGGCTGGCTGGAAGCGTCCATCTGGGAATTGGACTTCTTCGCGTGCGACCTCTTCACGTGCGAGCTGGGCGTGGCGGTCGAGCCGTTGGCCGTCGGCGTGCTGCGGACGCTGGCCGAGTTGCCCATGTCGCCCGAATTTCCGGTGTTGGTGGTGCGGCTGGTCTTGCTCGACGACATGCCGTTGTTGGTGCCGCTGGTGGGGCTGCCAGCGCCGGGGCCCGTCGTGCTGCCCGGCGTGCCGTTGCCGGCGGCCGGCGTGCCGGAACCGCCCGAGCCACCGCCGCCGCCGCCACCGCCACCGCCACCGCCTTGGGCTTGCGCCATCCCGATCGCGCCCAGCACCGCGATCGTCGCGGCCATCATTCGAATTGCCTGGTTCATGTCTCTCGTCCTTGGTTGTCGCCCAGCGAGATTGCGAGGCACGTGCACCAAGGAGGCAAAGGCGATGCCCCGCCGAGAAGAACGCGCTCAGATCCGCGCAGGATGGCGCAGCGCGCGCGCGTTGGCCGCGGTGGACCGGTTGTAGCGCGACAGATGCGGGGCCAGCGTCTCCAGGGCCAGCACGGCGGCGTCGCGCTCGCGTCCCTGGGCGATCCACGTGAAGGCCAGCAGCGAGCAGGTCTCGTCGCGCAACACGGCGCCCGGGCCTTCGGCGTCGCAGCGCGCCAGTTGGGCCAGCAGCAGGGCCTCGCTCTCGTCCAGCCGGCCGAGGTGGCGCAGCGTGCTGCCCAGCTGCAGGCTGGCGCGTGCATGGCGGAACGCGTCGAGCGCGCCGCTGGCCAGGGCGGCCCGGTAGAGCGGTTCGGCACCGTCCTCGATGCCGGCGGTGTCGCGCGCGCAGGCGCGCTCGAACAGCGCGAACGGGTCGTCCACCGGACGCTCGCTGGCCAGCGAGTCGATGGTGCGCACGAGCTCGTGCGGCGACAGGCTGTCGGCGATCTTCCACACCGACGCCACGCGGGTCTCCCAGTCGACGAACGGATCGGCGTTCACATCGATTCCTGCAGCATGCGACGGTAGTCGTCGCGGCTGGCCCGGCGAGGGTTGGTGGCTTGGCAGTGATCCAGCATCGCGTGGTCGATGATATCGTCGAACAGCGACGCGGTGACGCCCATCGCCGCCAGTCCAGTCGGCAGGCCCAGGCGCTCCGTCATGTCGAACACGGCCTGCGCCACGGCCACGCCGTCGGCGTAGTCGGCGCCGTGCGGCAGGCGCATGGCGTGGGCCATGCGGTCGAGGCGGTCGTCGCGGCTCATCGACTCGGCGCCGGCGTTGAAGCGGATGACCGCGGGCAGGAACACCGCGTTGAGGGTGCCGTGGTGCAGGCGCGGGTTGACGCCGCCCAGGCTGTGGCTGAGGCTGTGCACGCAGCCCAGGCCCTTCTGGAAGGCGAGGGCGCCCTGCATGCTGGCGCTCATCATGTTCCAGCGCGCCTCGCGATCGGCGCGGCCGTCCTTGAACGCGCGCTCGATGTGGCCCCAGCCGCGGCGCAGGCCGTCCAGCGCGATGCCGTCGGCCGGCGGGTTGACCTTGCCCGACATGAAGGTCTCCAGGCAGTGCGCGATGGCGTCCATGCCGGTGGCGGCGGTCAGCGCGGGCGGCAGCGCCATCGTGAGGTCGGGGTCGAGCAGCGCCACGCGCGGCAGCAGGTGCCAGTTGTGGAAGCCCAGCTTGCGGCCGTCGTCCACGATGAGGATGGCGCCGCGCGCCACCTCGCTGCCCGTGCCGGCGGTGGTGGGCACGGCGATCAGCGGCACGGCCTTGCTCGTGATCTTCTCGGCGCCGCCGGTGATGGTGGCCCAGTCGGCCAGCGGGCCCGGGTGGGCGGCGGCGATCGCCACGCCCTTGGCCAGGTCGATGCTGGAGCCGCCGCCCACGGCGATCAGGCCGTCACAGCCGTTGTCGAGGTACACCTTGGTGGCAGCGCGCACCGCCGCCTCGTTGGGGTTGCCGGGCGTCTGGTCGAACACCGCGTGCGGCACGCCGTCCAGCGCGGCGAGGGCGATGTCGAGCACGCCCGCGGCGCGCACGCCGGCGTCGGTCACCACCAGCGGCCTGACGATGCCCGCCGCCTTGCATTCCTGCGGCAAGAGGCGCACCGCGCCGGGGTCGATCTCGATCTGCGTGACATATTGGAAGCGGGCCATGGCGGTCTCGGTGTTCTCGGCAAAAGGCAGGCGACGAGTGTAGGACGACGCGGCCTGGGCCGCTGTCCCCGCGGCGTCTTGCCGGCGCCGGCGCGGGTCGGATGGTGGACTGCCGGCGAGCCCGTATGCTTGCGGGCTCCGCAACCGCACCGAACCCCGTGTCCGCCACAGATCTGCTGACCCCGCGCATGGCCGCGCTGCTGGAGCGCATCGCACGCGCAAACCGGCCCGGCTTCGAGACCATGACGCCCGCCGCCGCCCGCGTGGCCTACACCGCGGCCGCCGAGGTGCTGGAGCCGCCGCGCGCGCCGCTGGCCCGCGTGCAGGACATCACGCTGCCCGGCGCCGGCGGCGTCGCGCTGGCGGCCCGCCTGTACGCGCCGTCGACCGAGGTGCTGCCGGTGCTGCTGTTTCTGCACGGCGGCGGCTTCACCATCGGCAACCTCGAGACGCACGACAGCCTGTGCCGCCAGCTCGCGTTGCATAGCGGCGCCGCCGTGGTGGCGCTGGACTATCGGCTCGCGCCCGAGCACCGCTTTCCGACCGCCGTGGACGACGGCTGGGCCGCGCTGCAGGCGCTCGCGCGTCCCGACACCGGCGCGCGACTGGGCCTGGACGGCACGCGCCTGGCCGTCGGCGGCGACAGCGCGGGCGGCACGCTGGCGGCCGTGTGCGCGCTGATGGCGCGCGACGCCGGCCTGCCGCTGGCGCTGCAGGTGCTGATCACGCCCGGCACGATCGCCCACGCCGACACGCCGTCGCACGCGCGCTTCGCGCACGGGTTCCTGCTGGAGCGCGCGCAGGTGGAGTGGTTCTTCGACCAGTACATCGCCCAGGCCGACCGCACCGACTGGCGCTTCGCGCCGGCGCTGGCCGCCGACCACGAAGGCGTGGCCCCGGCCTGCCTCGTCATCGCCGAATGCGACGCGCTGGTGGACGAGGCCGTGGCCTACGGCGACCTGCTGCGCGCCGCCGGCGTGGCGGTGGACCTGGAGATCTGGCGCGGCGTCACCCACGACTTCATCAAGATGGGCCGCACGCTGCCCGAGGCCGCGCAGGCGCGGCTGTTCATTGCCCACGCCCTGAGGAAAGCCTTCGAATGAAACGCTCCGACTTCCGATTCGCCGACCCGCTGCGCGTGCGCTGGGCCGAGGTCGACATGCAGAAGGTGGTGTTCAACGGCCACTACCTGATGAGATGACAAATAGACAAACAAAAGTGGCTAATATTCTTAACAACTTGATGCGTATAAAAGAAAAATGGGCTTGACCGCATAGGGTTGTGTTTTTTCTCATTGCGGTCAAGGATGAGCCCTGGAGAAGAAGCCGTGTGTTGTCGCCTCTGTCATGCAGCCAATGGCTGTACTTCTTCGCCGCGATGCGGCATGGCATCAACGGAGCTACGCTCGGAGTTGAGCGTGACGGCGCCGATGGGCGTCCAGTCGCGGGTGTCGCGCGACCACCGAGACGGGTTGCGCTCGCGGGCCCGCGACCGTCAGCACGAAGCGTCGCACCCAGGACTCGCTCACGCGAGAAACGGCTCGACCAGCGGCGCCGCAACCGGCTCGGCCGACGCCTCATCGACCGCTTGGCGAGCCCGCTCGCGTTGCGCACGCACTAACTTGCGGCTCGCCCCGTGCCGGTGGGCCAGGCGTGTCACGCGCTCGACACCCGACAGCGCCGCGATGCCGATTCGCTTGCGGGAGGTGGCGCACAACTCGCGGACACGGGAAAAAGTCATGGAGGAAATCGCCGGACGCGAACGGGTTGCCGAACTGGCCAGTATCGCCAACCCGCCTCGCAGCCTCCCGAACCTTCGCCCCGGCCGCCTTGCTGCTCCTGGCGCGCACGTTCGGTCACGAAAGTGGAACCCTGTCTTGAACCACGCCTGGTCAGGCAAGAAACGCGACAGATCTCACATCGGCGCCGTCACGCTCAATCCCGAGCGCGACAGCGTCATCGAAGAACACTTGAGGAGCAGCGACACCCAACCTTTGGCAGCGTGACAGACGCGATAACCCGCTTGACACGCGCCGGCCTGCTCGCAAACGATGACGCCCAGATGCGAGGTCGGACTACGGCGGTCGTTGGGATGATTCAGGTTGCTGAAACTCGACCGCATCCCGGTCGCAACACTGGCACACCAAGGCGTGTGTGCGACACCGCCCCGGGCAGCGGATCTGCATCCAATCCGTGACTTAGTTCCTCGGAGGTGGCTTGCCGGCTCTTCGGGCATCAAGGGATAGGTGGACGATGCCGATCTAGGGTGAGAACTGCTACGACAGCGGACAGAAAGCATCGAGTGCCAACCAGACGTATCGACCGCACCTTCCTGACCCTCTTCTTGGTCACCGCGGCCGCGCTGGCATGGAACCAGTTCGGGATGAATCGCCATCTCGATCTGACGACAAGCGCTGACATCGCCGCGCGAGTGATCGATGACAGCAGTTCTGGTGGAAAGACGATCTCTTCCCTTCAGCGCACCGACCATGCGCTGGTGATGGACTGCGATATTCGGGCCGGGTATTCCTGGCCCTACTGCACCTTAGTTTTCGAGCTCGGCAGGCCACCCCAAGGTGTGGACTTGTCGGCGTACGACACCGTTTCGGTGCGCAGCACCTCCCAGGGGCCGGAGCAGGATCAACAACTGCGCCTTTTCCTGCTCAATTACAACGCGGCCTACTCCAACGTTTCACATCCTGAGTCAGCCAAGGTGCAGGAACTGGTATACGTACCGGCCGCGCACCCGCTCTTGTCTGCAAAGCTCAGCCAGTTCACAGTTTCGTCATGGTGGAGCGCCGCTCACCCAGTAAGCGTTGAACGGGCCGGTACCGAATTCGACAATATCGTCGCCGTGCAGGTAGCCACGGGAGGCAACGTCGCGCCTGGTAGACATGTCATCACCGTCGATCAAATCCAATTCAGCGGCAAGCTGGTCTCCCCTGCGACTTTCAGACTTTGGGTCATCGGTACCTGGCTGATTGGGGGCCTGGCGTACCTTGCCGTCTACGCCGTTGGCGCCAAGAGAACCTTGGACGAAACTCGCTTTGGAAAAGCATCGCTCGAGCGCCTCAATGCGGAACTTCAACTCGAAACAGTGCATCTCAGAGATGTCGCCAAGCGCGACCCGCTGACTGGCGCGCTCAACCGTTACGGTCTAAGGGATGAGCTCTCGAAGGCGGCGCAGAAAGGGGACGCGCAATTCTTTCCCCTGTCTCTCGTATACGTCGACATCGATCACTTCAAGCGCATCAACGACCTACACGGTCACGATGTCGGCGACCGGGTGCTCAAAGAGGTGTCTGACGTGATCTCGAATGCGATTCAGCGCGACGACATTTTTTCTCGGTGGGGTGGTGAGGAGTTTTTGCTGATTTTCCCTGGTACTGCCCCGGCGGACGCCCGAGCTATCGCTGAGAGGCTGCGTCGAGCCATCTCAAGTCGACCCTGGCCGGACGGGCTCCAGGTCACGGGTAGCTTCGGCGTCTCGAAAGCCGTCGCAGGAGAGGATCTCGTCGACGGCATCAAGCGCGCTGACGAAGCCATGTACCTGGCGAAGACAAATGGAAGGGACCGGGTCGAGCTCATCTTAGGTGGCCCGCAATACGCGTCTCTTCCATCGCTTGATGCAGATATGTCAGAGTTTGCGTCAAGCGAGTTCGTGTCCCAGCCGGATGAACTTTAGGTGAGAAAATATCTTTAGGTGCTGTCTACAAGGCAATTCTGGCCGTGGCTGGGCAAACCAATCCGTAGTTCGGAGGATCAGTCCAGACCGTGTTCCGCTCTCCGAAGTGCGAGATATATTTCACATCGGCAGCCCGCTCCCATTCCGGGTGCTCGATGGACAGGAGCATCTGCTTTTAAATGCTGGGCAGGTCATTCACGATGAGGAACAGTTCGAGGAATTGACCGAGCGTGGGGCATGCGCAGAACGCGCAAGCGTCGACGCGGAGCGCAAGGCGCGCGCTGCTATCGCCGCTCCGCCTGTAGTGGTGCAACTGTCGATATTCGATCGTTGGGAGCGATTGCTCTGGGAATTCGAGGCCCCTCGTCGTTTCGTGTGGAAACCAACATTCACAATAGCTGGTCGTAGTCGAGCCCGGTGGGCATGTGGGCAGGCCGCCCTTTGGGGCTGTCCACATGTCCACGGGGCCGCAACCAGATGGCAGAGGAGCCGAGCTGTGAATGTTGGACTCGAAGTGCTGTTCACCAGTGCGCTGGGCGTGCAGCCGCCGTGGGTCGTCGAGGATGTGAAGCTCGATACGGCCAAACGTCGCATCGACTTCGAGGTCGGCTGCCAGGGCGCGTTGCTGATCTGCCCGCAATGCGGGGCCGCCGCGCAGCCGGTGCATGACCGCCTG
>JBBQYL010000203.1:0-9028 GCA_038208735.1 Burkholderiales bacterium | reverse complement strand
CGCCTTCGCTTGATGGATCACGCTGGGTTGAAGCTCCACATGGTTTTTTATCTTTGAAAGGGCTTCCCCCGTGGGAAACAAACTGTACGTAGGCAACCTGGCCTATAGCGTCCGCGACGAATCACTGCAAGAGTCTTTCGGTCAATTCGGCACCGTCACGTCCGCCAAGGTCATGATGGACCGCGAAACGGGTCGTTCCAAGGGCTTCGGCTTCGTGGAAATGAGCTCGGATCCGGAAGCGCAAGCAGCCATCAACGGCATGAACGGCCAGCCCCTGGAAGGCCGTCCCCTGGTCGTCAACGAAGCACGTCCGCGCGAAGAGCGTCCGGGCGGCTTCAGCGGCGCTCCGCGTAGCCCGTACGGCGGCGGTGGCCGTTCCGGCGGTGGTGGTGGTGGTGGCGGCTACGGCGGCGGTGGTGGCGGTGGCGGCTACGGTGGTAGCGGTGGTGGCGGCGGCCGTGATGGCGGCGGCGGCGGATACGGCGGCGGCGGCGGTGGCCGTTCCGGCGGCGGCGGCGGCTACGGTGGTGGTGGCGGCGGCGGTGGCCGCGGCGGCTACTGAGCGACTGCTCCCTGCTACTGACACGCATCTGTCGGTTTGATTGAATAAAGCCCTGGCGCCTCGCGGCGCCCGGGCTTTTTCAATGGCGCGATCGAAATGGCGCGCGAATCCCGGTTCGGCAGGGCCGATGTCAGGTCTTGAGTTCTACGGTATCCGATCCTCGATCTTGCGGGCCGCTACTTGCGCATCGTTTAAACGTGCCCGTGCTGTCAACGTCGCCCCGCCGTCATCCTGCGCGAAGTCGCAGGATCCACCCCGGCAAGAAACACGGCCGCCGGGGATGGATTCCGCGGCTCGGCGCGGAATATCGCAATGAAGTGCCCCACAGCCTCAGCGGGTGCTCACTTCGATTGCCGCGCCTTTCGCGGCCTGCCCGACAGAACGCGGTCGTATACCCAGTTGGGTAATATCCTCAACAGTCGCGCCAGCACGCCCATCTGCCAGGGAATCACCCGCAGGCCGACGCCCGCGGCAATCGCATCCAATGCCTGCCGGGCGAATTTGTCGGCCGGCATGAGGAACGGCATCGAGTATGAATTGCCTTGCGTGAGGGGGGTATCGATATACCCGGGCGCGATCGTCACCACGCGCACGCCGGACGAGCGCAATTCGACGCGCAGGCTCTCGCAGAAACTGATCACGCCGGCCTTGCTCAGTGAATACGCCGCGTGCCCCGGCAGGCCGCGGACGCCGGCGACGCTGGCGATCCCCACCAGGCGGCCGCTGCCGCGCGCGCGCATCGGCGCGATGAACGGCTGGAAGGTGGCGGCCATGCCGATGTTGTTGGTCTCGAGCACCTGGCGCAGGACGTCGAGATCGCGCTCCTCGCTCATGTCCACGCCGATGCTGATGCCGGCGTTGGCGATCACCACGTCCGGCAGGCCCTGGGCGGCGATGCAGTGGCGCCCGGCAGCGGTCATCGCGGCGACGTCGCGCGCGTCGGCCACGTAGACCGCGGCGCGGTCGGCGGGCCAGCCCTGGGCCGCGATCCAGGCGCGCATCTCGTCGCCACGCCGCGCCACCAACGCCAGGCGGCCGCCGCGGCGCGCCCATTCGAGCGCCATCGCCTGCCCGATGCCGCTGGAGGCACCGGTGATGAACAGCAACGCGCTCACGGCTTGGCCGGCGCGGCGCGCGGGGCCACCGACTTGCGCAGCGCCGGCTGCATCAGCGCGTGCACGTTGCCATGCAGCGTGGCGATGCGCGTGACGTCGTCGTATTCCATGCCGTCGGCATTGAACTCGCTGTCGCCCTGGCGCACCACAACCATGAACTTCGAGTCGACGCGGCGCAGCTTGGGTAGCGCGTGCAGGTGTTCGCCGTTCATCTGGACGGGCAGCGCGCCCTCGGCGACGCTCACCACCTGGGCCTGGCCGTCGAGCCAGATCTCGCTGCTGTCGCCGCGCGCGCGGCCGTGCTGCGCGGTGGCGGTCATCTGGCGGCCGTCCGGATCCAGCGTCACCACCTTGATCTGCTCCACCTCCATGATGTCGTCGTCGGGGAAGTGCTGCAGGTGCTCGCCCTCCATCTGCACCTTCAGCGCGCCCGTGGAGTCGAAGCGCTGCAGGGTGAAATGGTCGAGCGTGTAGTCGGGCTCGTGCGACACGGGCCCCGGCGTCGATGGCGACAACAGCCCCGGGGTGTTCTTGGCCACCAGCCACGTGCCCAGCGCAAGCGCCACCATCAGCATCAGCGGCAGGTAGTCCACCCGCATCTCGCGCACGCGCACCGGCCAGGATGGGCGGATGCGCCGCGGGTCGTCCACCGGCGCGTTGAGCGGGCTGAGGACGACCGGCACCTCGGGCAGGTCGGGGATGTGGAGTTCGCCCTTCATGCGCGCCTCACTTGGCGTCGAGGGTGACGAGCAGCTTCGTCATGAGCGGCGCATACAGGCCGTTGGCCATCAGCAGCAGGTCGCAGAACTCGCGCGCCGCGCCGCGGCCGCCGTCGCGCGCGGTGACATGATGCGCGGCCCCCAGCGCCTCCGCGTGCGCGTTCGCGGGCGCGCAGGCGAAGCCGGCGTTGGCGAAGAGCGGCAGGTCGGGCCAGTCATCGCCGATCACGGCCACGTCGCCCCAGTCGACGGCCAGCTGCAGCAGCAGGTCGTTGGCCACGGCCACCTTGTCGGAGGCGCCGAACGCCGCGTGCGCCAGGCCCAGGTCGGCCACGCGGCGCCGTACCGCGGGCGAGTCGCGCCCGGTGATCACGATGGGCGTGATGCCGCCCTTGCGCAGCATCAGCAGGCCCTGGCCATCGAGCACGTTGAAGTTCTTCAGCGTCTCGCCGTGTTCGGTGATCCAGATCGTGCCATCGGTGAGCACGCCGTCCACGTCGAAGATCGCGGCCTTGATGCCGGAGCCGGCGCCCTGGGCCTTCAACAGCACGTCGGTCGGAAAGCTCAGGTGCGACTTCGGGGTGGGGGCCATCAGATGACTTTCGCGCGCAGCAGGTCGTAGGTGTTGAGGGCGCCGACGAGCTCGCCTCGGGAGTCGACCACCAGCAGGCTGGTGACGCGATGGCGTTCCATCAGGTCGGCGGCGTCGACGGCCAGCGCGCCCGAGCGGATCAGGTGCGGGCGCGGGTGCATCACCTCGTGCGCGACGCGCTGGCGCAGGTCGGCGCCGGTCTCGATGAGGCGGCGCAGGTCGCCGTCGGTGAAGATACCCACCGGCGTATCGCCGTCGACGATCGCCGACAGGCCGAGGCCTTTGGCGGACATCACCTGCAGCAGCGTGGAGAAGCTCGCGTCGCGCGCCACGCGCGGCACGTCGTCGCCCTTGCGCATGAGGTCGGACACGTGCGTGAGCAGCTTGCGGCCCAGCGCGCCGCCCGGGTGCGACAGCGCGAAGTCTTCCTCGCGGAAGCCGCGCGCGTCGAGCAGCGCCACCGCCAGTGCATCGCCCATCGCCATCTGGGCCGTGGTGCTGGCCGTGGGCGCGAGATCGAGCGTGCAGGCCTCCTTGTCGACCGCGCACGACAGCACGATGTCGCACACCTTGGCCAGCGAGGAATCGGAGCGGCCGGTGAGCGCCACCAGCGTGACGCCGAGGCGGCGCAGCGCCGGGATGATGGCGCTCAGCTCGTTGGACTCGCCCGAGTTGGAGATCAGCAGGCACACGTCGCCCGAGGTGACCATGCCCAGGTCGCCATGCGCCGCCTCGGCCGGATGAACGAAGAACGACGGCGTGCCCGTGGAGGCCAGCGTGGCGGCGATCTTGCGGCCCACGTGCCCGCTCTTGCCCATGCCCATGACCACGACGCGATGCTCGCAGCGCAGGATGGTCTCGACCGCGCGCGCGAACTCGGCGGTCAGGCGCCGCTGCATTCCCAGCAGGGCGGCGGCCTCGATGGCGAAGGTTTCGCGCGCCAGGTGCAATGCGCGTTCGGCATCGAACGGCAAGTCGTTTTTCAAGTTGGGCTGCCAGTGTTCTACGATGGAGGGATTCTAGTGTCCCAGGCCCTGCGCAAGGCACTGCCCGACCCCTCCCCCCGCGCGGCTCGAGCCACGCCCAGCCCGGTCCCGCATGGCCTCGACCCTCGAACTCATCCTGCTCTATCTCGCCGCGGCCATCGCCGGCGTCGTCGCCTTCCGGATGCTGAAGCTGCCCCCCGTGCTGGGCTATCTCGTGGCCGGCGTCATCATCGGGCCCAATGCGCTGCAACTGGCGCACGACACCGCGGGCGTGCGCTCCCTGGCCGAGTTCGGCGTCGTCTTCCTGATGTTCGTGATCGGGCTGGAGTTCAACCTGCCCAAGCTGCGCGCGATGCGCACGCTCGTGTTCGGGCTGGGGGCCTCGCAGGTGGTGGTCACCATCCTCGGGGCCGTCGCCGGCAACCTGGCGCTGATCTGGGTCTTCACGATGCTGGGCCGCCACTGGGAGCTGAGCTGGCAGGCCGCCGTGGTGCTGGGCAGCGCCATGGCCATGTCGAGCACCGCGCTGGTGGTGAAGCTGATGGCCGAGCGCCTGGAGCTGGAGAGCGAGCACGGCCGACGCGTGATGGGCGTGCTGCTGTTCCAGGACCTGGCCGTGGTGCCGTTGCTGGTCATCATCCCGGCGCTCGGCGGCGACACGCGCGACCTGTTCAGGACGCTGGTGCCCGCCATCATCAAGGCCGTGGTGGTGCTCGCGGTGCTGCTGTCGGGCGGGCAGAAGGTGATGCGGTGGTTCCTGACCGCCATCTCGCGCCGCAAGAGCGACGAGCTGTTCATGCTGAGCCTGCTGGGGGTCACGCTGGGACTGGCCGCGGTCACCGAGCTGGCGGGCCTGTCGCTGGCACTGGGCGCATTCGTGGCCGGCATGCTCATCGCCGAGACCGAATACAAGCACCGGGTGGAGACCGACATCCGGCCGTTCCACGACGTGCTGCTGGGTCTGTTCTTCATCACCATCGGCATGAAGCTCGACTGGCACACGCTGGCCGACGAGTGGGTGCTGGTGATCGTGCTGACCACGCTGCCCATCCTGGTGAAGGCCGCGCTGGTGGCTGGCCTCGCGCGTCTGTTCGATGGCGCGCCCGGCGTGGCGATCCGCACGGGCCTGTATCTGGCGCAAGCCGGCGAGTTCGGCTTCGTGCTGCTGAGCCTGGGCACCGACAACCACGTGCTGCCCGAGCGCTGGGTGGCGCCCGTCCTGGCCAGCATGGTGCTGTCGATGCTGGCCTCGCCGTTCCTGATCCTGTACGCCAACCGCATCGTGATGAAGCTGGCCAGCAGCGACTGGCTGATGCAGTCGGTGGCGCTCACCAGCATCGCCAAGCGCGCGATCACCGCCGAGAAGCACGTGATCATCTGCGGCTACGGCCGTTCGGGCCAGAACCTGGCGCGCATGCTGGAGGTGGAGCGCATCCCGTTCATGGCGCTCGACCTGGACCCCGACCGCGTGCGCCAGGCCGCCGCCGCCGGCCAGAACGTGGGGTTCGGCGACGCCGCGCGGCTGTCCAGCCTGATGGCCGCGGGCCTGGCGCGCGCCAGCGCCGTGGTCTGCAGCTATCACGACACGCCGTCGGCGCTGAAGGTGCTGCACCTGGTGCAGACGCATGCGCCGCGCGTGCCGGTGGTGGTGCGCACGATCGACGACACCGATCTCGAGGCGCTGCGCGCCGCGGGCGCGACGGAAGTCGTGCCCGAGGCGATCGAGGGCTCGCTGATGCTGGCCGCGCACGCGCTGGCGCTGGTGGGCGTGCCGATGCGGCGCGTGATCCGCATCGCGCGGGACGCGCGCGAGGCGCGCTACGGCCTGCTGCGCGGCTTCTTCCACGGCGCCGACGACGACGGCGCGGGCGAGCAGCAGCAGGCGCGCCTGGCCAGCGTCACCATCCCGGCCAACGCCACCGCCGCCGGCAGCACGCTGGCCGACACGGGCGTGAGCGAGGCCGGCGTGCATGTGGTGTCGCTGCGGCTCGCCAGCGGACGCGTGCTGCAGCCGACCGTCGAACAGCGCCTGGCGGCCGGCGATACCCTGGTGCTGGCCGGAATGCCCGAAGCCCTGCGGGCCGCGGAAGAAAAGCTGACGACGGGCGGCTGAGGCCGCGGCCGGTCAGGCCACGGGCGTGCCGCGCTCCAGCGTGCCACGCATGCGCTCGGCCATCACGGCGCCGGACGCGCGCAGGATCTCGTAGGCGAGCTCGGGCTGGCCGGCCAGCATCTCGTCGAGGCGGGGGCGGCTCAGCGCCCACACCACGCTGGGCGCGATGGCGTCGACCTGGGCCATGCGCATGGTCTCGCCGAACAACGCCGGTTCGCCGACGATGGCACCGGCGCGCAGCAGCGCGATCTTGGCCGCCGACGTGGGCGTGCCGCGCACGTAGACCTGCAGCGTGCCCGACTCCAGGAAGTACATCGTGCGATCGGAATCGCCCTGGTAGATGAGCACGTCGCCGCCCTTCATGTCGCGCCGGATCAGGTACGAGCCCACCACGCGCCAGTTTTCCGGAGAAAAGCGCGGCCGGAACGCGTCGTACGCGTTCAGCGTGTGGATGGCCTGGACCAGGTTTGCAACATTCATCATGGGTCGGAGTCCTCGCCGATGGCGTCCGGTCATGAAGCCGGACATGACAAGCCATCGTGCCTGTTGACAGGCATTTGACACCAATTGTCACGTGCCCACCCAACGAGGGCAAGACAAAGCGCGTCGTCCGTCCCCTGGATGCCGCCGTTTGTCATGCATCGTGTCGAATCACCTGTTCCGGGTCTTGACGTTCGTGGGGGTACGAACCGTCGAACAGGTTTACCCGATTGATTTGCAACCCTTCGGATCCAGACTCGCCTTCAGGTGATTGAAAGCTTGGCGACAGGCTGGTCCGGCCGCCGCCGTGATTCCGACAAGACAACCAACGGATGCGTCAGGCGCCCAGCGTCGGCGCCGATCCGTCACCAGGGGAAATCATGCAAGGCAACCCACTTCGCCTCGCGGCATTCGCCGCGGGCGTCTCTGCACTCCTTGCCGCCTGTGGCGGCGACAGCAGCAGCGCGCCGACCCCACCACCTCCGCCGCCGCCGCCCCCTGCGCCGTTGACCGTGACGGGAAAGGCCGCCACGGGCGCCGCGATGAGTGGTGCCGCCATCAGCGCAACGTGCGCCACGGGCACCGGCACCGCCATCGCGGCGGCCGACGGAAGCTACTCGCTGGACGTCACTGCGGGACAGCTGCCGTGCGTGCTGGAGGCCACGGGCGCCGACGTGGGCGGCGCCACCATCACGCTGCACTCCGTGGCCACGGGAACCACCGCGCAGATCACGCCGCTCACCGAACTGCTCATCGCGCAGGTGACGGGCGCGGAGCCCGTGGCACTGATGACCAGCGGCAACATCGCGGGACTCTCGTCCACGTTCTCGGCCAGCAACGTCCAGGCGGCGCAGGCTCTCGTGCTCACGATGCTGTCCGACGCGGGCATCGACACCTCGTCGCTGGCCTCGGGCGACCTGTTCACCGGCACGCTCGCCGCGGGCAGCGGCACGGGCTACGACGGCGTGCTCGATGCGTTGGGCCAGGCGCTCGTCGTCTCGGGCACCACGCTCGGCGCGCTCACCGATACCGTGGTGGCCCAGTCCGGCGGCGGCGGCGGGGGCACCCCGGCGCCGGACAGCACCACGTCCGTGCTGTCGTCCGAATTGCTGCTGCGCGCTGCCTCGCCCACCTGCACCACGCTGCGCAGTGGAAGCTACTGGATGATCACGTCCGCATCGAACGACGGCAAGGCCCTCCAGCACATCACCGTGGACGCGGCCGCGGGCACGTTCACGGACCAGGGCGACATCTACACCCTGACGCCTCACGGCACCTGTCGCTACACCATCACCACCCCGAATGGCGACGCCGACCTGGTGGTCGCGCCGTCGGGCGTGCTCGTGGCCCGCACCATCAGCGACAACAGCGGCAACTTCGTGCTGAGCGTGGCCGTCCCGCAACAGACGCACGCGCTCGCGGACTTCGCGGGCGACTGGAACCGGATCGGCTCGGACACCGACGACGCCGGCACCGGCTGGGTGTTCGGCTACGGACACGCCACGGTCGCGGTCAGCGGCAGCGGCGCCACCGTCCAGGTGCAGAAGGCGTGCACGTTCCAGAACAACGTTGCCACGCCCGATTGCGTGGAGAACAGCAGCGGCTCGCCCATGCCCGTCCGCACGCTCACGCTCGACACCGACGGCGGCGCGGTGGAGCACTCGGCCGTCGGCGAAAGCGGTCCATGGGCCGACAAGTACTTTGCCTACCGCGCCGGCAACGGACAGTGGTTCGAGATCTCGGCCAACATCAGCACGCCCGGGACCACCGGCGACGGCAGCATCGGCTTCGGAACGCGTGCCCAGCCGCTGGCATTGCCCGAGGTCGGCAGCACCAGCACCAACTGGAACGTGTACATGAACATGGCCACCCAGGTGAGCACGGTGGCCATCGACGCCAACACGCACACCATCGACTCGGTGGACGCGACGGCCGGCACCTTCGCGCGCACCACCGGCAACGTGGGCGCGGCGACGCACTCCGAGACGCTGGCCATCAACAACCCGATCGACGGCATGCAATTCCGCGACGGCGCCACCGGCGTGGCCACCAGCGACGGCAACACCACCAACGTGCGGCGTACCTACTACCTGAAGGTGCCCGGCACGGGCGTGTCGGTGCTGCTGCAGTCGTACCAGGCGGGCATCACCAACACGCCGCGCATCGTGATGTCGGTGAACCAGCCGGCACCCTGAAAAGCGCTTCATCGCCGATTTGGCGGGTTGCTGAGGGCATGGGACGTTGCTGGGTCAATGCTGGGCGGCGCTGGGTCGCTGCTGGGCGGCGCTGGGTCAGTCACGACGAACCGGGCAAGTCTCTTTTGTTCGTGTCCCCCGCCGGCCTTCGGCGCGGCTCCTCCTTGACCTCACAAAAGAGACTCGCCCGGTTCGTCGTTCCAACCATGGGCGGCCGGCGGACAACATTCGCAGGGGAAGAAGTCCGCGAATTTTTGAGGTGGTCT
>JBBQYL010000202.1:0-9065 GCA_038208735.1 Burkholderiales bacterium | reverse complement strand
CGCGCTGCGGAGCGACTGGCATGCACTTGGCTCGACTCCGCACGTGCGCCTTGAATCCGGCCTGGACGGCCGGATTCCGAGGGCGTTCGCTGAAATTCGTCCGCGCGGCGTTGGCGGGTCGCGTTCGGCGGCTTCGTATGCACGCCGGCAATGCCCTCGACGTCCCGGTGCTGCGTCTCGCCAAGTACACGCCCGCCGCACCGCCGGTTCACCCAGGTGGTTGGGACAAATGCTTCCTCCAACTTTTTAGCGGGTCTGGGCTGCGTCGGGCCATCGAGGCCGCGACGCAGCCCGCGGCCGGCCGTGACACGCGCCAACGGGCTTGACGCGAATCACGCGTCGGCGCGCGGGCGTTCCTTGTCGTGATGGACGACCGGCACGATTCCGCTGTCCTGTCAATTCCGCGAGCAGTCGCGGAATCCACGCCGGAGGCAGCGATGTCCGCTAGCGTGGATCCTGCGACTGCGCGCAGGATGACGGGCGGTAGGCGGGACGGAACGCCTGCGCGCCGACGCGCAATCCGCGTCAGGCCCGGTGGCGCGTGTTGGTGCCGGCCGCGGGCAACGTCGCGGCCTCGACGGCCCGACGCTGCCCAAATCAAACAACAAAGATGGGGAACCGAATTTGTCCCAACCGCCTGGGTGAACCGGCGGTGCGGCGGGCGTGTACTTGGCGAGACGCAGCACCGGGACGTCGAGGGCATGTCGGCACAACGACGAAGCCGCCGAGCGCGGCCCGCAAACGCCGCGCGGACGAATTTCAGCGAACGCCCTCGGAATCCGGCCGTCCAGGCCGGATTCAAGGCGCACGTGCGGAGTCGAGCCAAGTGCATGCCAGTCGCTCCGCAGCGCGGGCACCCGACCCGCGCGAAGCGTCCCATCCTCACTTCAACACAAGCGAAGCGTCCCATCCTCACTTCAACAAACCGAAGCGCCAACCTATTCGATGACCGACGACCGCTGCGCCTCGTCCTGCTGGTCATCCGGCAAGTGGATGCTGCCCGCGTGGAAGTCGTACTCGAAGACCTCGCCGTGGCGGCCCCACTCGATGACCGTCTTGAGCACGCGTTCGGCCTCCGCCGGATCGAGGTGCTGCTGCAGCAGCCGCAGGAACGGCTGCTCCGGCAACGCGCGCTCGGGATCCTGCTCGAGGCTGTGGCGGATGTGCGCGGCCAGCGGCACGTTCTCCAGCACCTGCTGGCCGAACAGCTCCTGGCGCAGCGCGTGGTCGCCGTCCACGTAGCGGCGGCCCAGCAGCGTGAGGTGCAGGTCGCCGCTCTGCAGGCGTGCGAGGCCCAGCAGGTCGATGGCGCGCGCCACCGGCAGCAGCTCGTCGTCGGTAAGTTCCGATTCTTCCGCCAGCTTCGGCAGGTCGGCCTCGCCGTGGAACGGCACGCCGGCCAGCAGCTCCAGCAGGCCGTCCATGCGGGCGATGTCGGCCTCGGGCAGGCGGTCGTGCAGGCGCAGCGCCTCGGGCTCCTCGGTGGTGCGGTCGGCGCGGCTGGCGCCGGCGGTCATCAGCGCGTAGACCTCGTCGATGAGCGAGCGCACCTCGGCGGAATCGGGAATGCGCGGACGCGGCAGGTCGATGGCCAGCTGGAAGCGGATGCGGCCCGGGTCGCTCGCGAAGATGAGGATGCGGTCCGCCATCAGCACCGCCTCCTCGATGTTGTGCGACACCACCAGCATCGCCTTGGTGGGCATGCCGCCCTGCGTCCACAGCTCGAGGATGTCGTCGCGCAGGCGTTCGCCGGTGAGCACGTCGAGCGCGGAGAACGCCTCGTCCATCAGCAGCACGTCGGGCTGCGTGACGAGCGCGCGCGCGATGCCCACGCGCTGGCGCATGCCGCCCGAGAGTTCGCGCGGCAGCGCGCCCTCGAAGCCGGCCAGGCCGATCAGGCTGATGGCCTTCTCGGCGCGCTCGGCGCGTTCCTGGCGCGCGATGCCGCGCGCCTCCAGGCCCAGTTCGACGTTCTGCTGCACGGTCAGCCAGGGGAACAGCGCGAACGACTGGAACACCATGCTGATGGCGCGCGCCGGACCGTACAGCGGCTGGCCGCGGTACTGCACGGTGCCGCCGTCCACACCGATGAGGCCGGCCATGATGCGCAGCAGCGTGCTCTTGCCCGAGCCCGACTGCCCCAGCAGCGCGACGATCTCGCCCTCGCGCAGCGTGAAGTCGACGCCTTCCAGCACCGGCCGTTCGCGTCCGTCGGCGGCGCGGAACGACTTGCGGACGTCGTGGATCTGGATGATGGGGGGGCCGTGTTTTTCCATGTGCCGCTCGAATGAATTAGAAGTGCATCCGCTCTTCGGCGATGCGATAGAGACGGCGCCACACGAAGTGGTTCATGCCCATCACGAAGATGCACATGACGCAGATGCCCAGCGCGATGCGGTGGAAGTCGCCGGTGGCGGTGAAGTGCGCGATGTAGCTGCCCAGGCCCTTGGCCTCCAGCGTGGTGTTGCCCCAGCTGACGTACTCCGACACGATGCTGGCGTTCCACGAGCCGCCGCTGGCCGTGATGGCGCCGGTGACGAAGCTGGGGAAGACGGCCGGCAGCAGGAAGCGCTTCCAGCGCAGCCAGCCGGTGAGGCCCAGGTTGCCGGCCGCGAGGCGCAGCTCCGACGGAATCGACGACGCGCCCGCGATCACGTTGAACAGCAGGTACCACTGCGTGCCGAACACCATCAGCGGCGACAGCCAGATGTCGGGGTTGAGGTGCCAGTGAACGATGAGCACCACCGCGCCGGGAAACATCAGGTTGGCCGGGAACGCGGCGAGGAACTGCGCCACCGCCTGCAGCCGCCCCGACCAGATCGGGCGCAGCCCGATCCATACCCCCACAGGCACCCAGAACAGGGCCGCCAGCGTGATCAGCACGATGACGCGAAGCATCGTGGCGCATCCCAGCAGGAACACGTGCCACACCTCGCCGAAGCCGACCTCGGCATGGACGAACGAATAGAGCGCCCAGATGGCGTACAGCCCGCCCGCGGCGATGAGCGCGTCCCACGCGCGCGCGATCGCGCCGCCCGCGGGATGCGGGCGCGCGCGGATCGACGTGCCGTCGTGCGAGATGCGGAACCACGTGAACGTGCTCTCCAGCGCGTGCGTGAAGCGCTCGCTCAGCTTGGCGATGCGCTCGGTGCGACGCGACCAGGTGAGCAGCCACGACGTGGGCGCCGTCTCCTGCCCGCCCTCCTCGAAGCGGAACTTGTCGGCCCAGGCCACCAGCGGCCGGAACAGCAGCTGGTCGTACAGCGTGATGCCGATCAGCATGCCCAGGATGGCCCAGCCGATGGCCTGCAGGTTGCGCGCCTCGATGGCCAGCGCGATGTAGGAGCCGACGCCCGGCAGCTTGATGTTCTGGCCCGAGACCGCGATGGCCTCCGACGCGACCACGAAGAACCAGCCGCCCGACATCGACATCATCATGTTCCACAGCAGCCCGGGCATCGCGAACGGCAGCTCGAGGCGCCAGAACCGTTGCCACGCCGACAACTGGAACACGCGCGCCGCCTCCTGCAGCTCGCTGGGCACCGTGCGCATCGACTGGTACAGGCTGAACGCCATGTTCCAGGCCTGCGACGTGAAGATGGCGAAGATCGCCGCGCATTCGACGCCGAACAGGTTGCCCGGAAACAGCGCGATGAACCCGGTGACGGTGATGGCCAGGAAACCCAGGATCGGGATGGACTGCAGGATGTCGAGCAGCGGCACCAGGATCTTCTCGGCCGCCCGCCAGCGCGAAGCCGCCGCGGCGAACGCGAAGCTGAACAGCAGCGAGAACGCCAGCGCGATCAGCATCCGCAGCGTGGTGCGCAGCAGGTAGTAAGGCAGTTGCCACGGGTCGAGCGTGAGCGGGATGGCGTCGCCCAGGTGGTACGGCCGCGTCATCTGCGCCCCGCCGTAGCCGAGCAGCACCAGGCCGGCCAGCACCAGCGGCAGCAGCGCCCAGTCCCACCGGTTGCCCGCCTCCACCACCTGGCGCGGGAAGAAATTCTTCTCGAATGACATGGACGCGATTGTCGCGGCTAAACCATGCCGGAAAAGAACAAAGCCGCATCCGGCGCGAACGCCGGTGCGGCTTTGTGGCGATCACGCCCGCGTTCAGGCGGTCGTCATCGGACTGTCATCAGGCCAGGCGGCCATGGCATTCCTTGTAGCGCTTGCCGCTGCCGCACGGGCATGCATCGTTACGGCCCACGTGCGGGATCGGCGCGAACGGGTTGTCGGCGGCGATGTTCAGCGGCGCGATCTCCTCGCTGACGCTGCCGTCGTCGTTCGGGTGCGTGTACTGCACGTTGCCCACGAGCTCGGCGCTCTGCTCGATGGCCTCGGCGGCCTGCGCCACCTGCTCCTGCGTCTGCACGCGCACCGTCAGCAGCACCTTGGTGACTTCGGTCTTGACGGTATCGATGAGCTGCGAGAACAGCTCGAAGGCCTCGCGCTTGTATTCCTGCTTGGGATTCTTCTGCGCATAGCCGCGCAGGTGGATGCCCTGGCGCAGGTAGTCGAGCGCGGCCAGGTGCTCGCGCCAGTTGCTGTCGAGGTTCTGCAGCAGCACCATGCGCATGAACGGCGTGAACTGCTCCTCGCCCACCATGTCGAGCTTGACCTGGAACGCCGCCTTGGCCGACATGACCACCATCTCGACGACGTCCTCGTCGTTGATGGAGTCGCTCTTCTCCACCATCTCGTGCAGCGGCACGTCGAGCTGGTACTCGGTGACCAGCGCCTTCTGCAGGCCCGGCAGGTCCCACTGCTCCTCGACGCTCTCGGCGGGCACGAACGCCCGCGTGAGGTCGTCCATGGTGCCTTCGCGCAGGTTGGCGATCTGGTTGACCAGCGACTTCGCCTCGAGGATCTCGTTGCGCTGCTGGTAGATGACCTTGCGCTGGTCGTTGGAGACGTCGTCGTACTCCAGCAGCTGCTTGCGCATGTCGTAGTTGCGCGCCTCGACCTTGCGCTGCGCGCCTTCGAGGCTGCGGCTGACGATGCCGGCCTCGATGGCCTCGCCTTCCGGCATCTTCAGGCGCTCCATGATCGCCTTGACGCGGTCGCCCGCGAAGATGCGCATCAGCGGGTCTTCGAGCGACAGGTAGAAGCGCGACGCGCCCGGGTCGCCCTGGCGGCCCGAGCGGCCGCGCAGCTGGTTGTCGATGCGGCGCGACTCGTGGCGCTCGGTGGCGATGATGCGCAGGCCGCCGGCGGCCTTCACCTGGGCGTTGAGCGCCTGCCACTCGTCCTTGAGCTTCTGGATCTGGCCGGCCTTCTGGTCTTCCGGCACCGAGGCGTCGGACTCGAGGTGCTCGATCTGCTTCTCGACGTTGCCGCCCAGCACGATGTCGGTGCCGCGGCCGGCCATGTTGGTGGCGATGGTGATGGCGCCCGGACGGCCCGCCTGCGCCACGCTGAGCGCCTCGCGCTCGTGCTGCTTGGCGTTGAGCACCTGGTGCGGGATGTCGGCCTTCTGCAGCAGGCCCGACAGCAGCTCGGAGTTCTCGATGGACGTGGTGCCCACCAGGGCCGGCTGGCCGCGCTTGACGCAGTCGCGGATGTCTTCCACCACGGCCAGGTACTTCTCGCGCGCGGTCTTGTAGACCAGGTCGAGGTCGTCCCTGCGCTGCGTGGGCCGGTTCGGCGGGATGACCACGGTCTCGAGGCCGTAGATGTCCTGGAACTCGTAGGCCTCGGTGTCGGCCGTGCCGGTCATGCCACCGAGCTTGGTGTACGTGCGGAAGTAGTTCTGGAACGTGATCGAGGCGAGCGTCTGGTTCTCGCTCTGGATCTCGACGCCTTCCTTGGCCTCGACGGCCTGGTGCAGGCCGTCCGACCAGCGCCGGCCCGTCATCAGGCGGCCCGTGAACTCGTCGACGATGGTGACTTCGCCGTTGGCCACGACGTAGTGCTGGTCGCGGTGATACAGGTGGTTGGCCCGCAGCGCCGCGTACACGTGGTGCATCAGCGAGATGTTGGCCGCGTCGTACAGGCTGGCGTTCTCCACCAGCAGGCCGGCTTCCGTCAACAGCTCCTCCGCGCGCTCGTGGCCCGACTCGGTGAGCGTGACCTGGTGCGCCTTCTCGTCGACCGTGAAGTCGCCCGGCTCGATAACGCCCTCGCCGGTGCGCGGATCGGCTTCGCCGATCTGGCGCTTCAGCGCCGGCACGACGGCGTTGATGCGCACGTACATCTCGGTGTGGTCTTCGGCCTGGCCGCTGATGATCAGCGGCGTGCGGGCCTCGTCGATCAGGATCGAGTCGACCTCGTCGACGATGGCGAAGTTCAGGCCCCGCTGCACGCGATCGGCGGTCTCGTAGACCATGTTGTCGCGCAGGTAGTCGAAGCCGAACTCGTTGTTGGTGCCGTAGGTGATGTCGGCGTTGTAGGCGACCTGCTTCTCCTCGCGCGACAGGCCGGGCACGTTCACGCCCACCGTCAGCCCGAGGTAGTTGTACAGGCGGGCCATCCAGTCGGCATCGCGGCGCGCGAGGTAGTCGTTGACCGTGATCAGGTGGACGCCCTTGCCGCCCAGCGCGTTGAGGTACACGGGCAGCGTGGCCATCAGCGTCTTGCCTTCGCCGGTGCGCATCTCGGCGATCTTGCCCTCGTGCAGCGTCATGCCGCCGATGAGCTGGACGTCGAAGTGGCGCATCTTGAGCGCGCGCTTGCCGCCTTCGCGAACCACCGCGAAGGCCTCAGGCAGCAGCTCGTCGAGGGTGGTGCCCTGTGCCACGCGCAGGCGGAACTCGTCGGTCTTGCCCTTGAGTGCCTCGTCGCTCATCGCCGCCGTGGCGGCCTCGAGCGCGGAGACTTTCTCGACGACGCGCCGATATTGCTTGAGCCGTCGATCGTTTCGGCTACCGAAAATCTGGGTGAGGAGCTTGGGCAACATGCGTGAGTTTCAGGACCGGGGTGGCAAGCGTACTGCGCCGCATCTGGGGATGCAGCGCGCGACGACAAGGTCTGGCGCGCCGGGATGCGTGTAATCCCCGAGGGAAGCCATGGCGACCTTGCGCACAACAGGAAAGTGTAGCATTTGGGCCTCATCGGCCCGGGCAGGCAAGCCTTCCCCGCGCTAACGGTGCTCGGCACCCAGCGGCGTGGCCTGGCCGGCCGCGGTCTGCATCGCCGGCCTGGCATTGGGCCCGGCCAGGAAACGCTGCGGATCCTGAGGAATCCCGTCCACCAGCACCTCGAAGTGCAGGTGCGGGCCGGTGGAACGGCCCGTGGTGCCCACGTCGGCCACCACCTGGCCGCGCTTTACCAGGTCGCCCACCTTCACCAGGATCCTGGAGGTATGGCCATAGCGGGTCATCAGGCCGTTGCCGTGGTCGATCTCCAGCATCAGGCCGTACTCGGGGTGCATCTCGGCCGTGCGCACCACCCCGCCGGCGGCGGCGTGGATCTCGGTGCCCACGGGCGACGGAAAATCGAGTCCCGTGTGCAGCGCGCCGCGCCCGGTGAACGGGTCGGCGCGGAAGCCGAAGCCCGAGCCCACGGCCACGTCGATGGGGCGGCTGCTGGGAATCATGAGCGTCTTCAGGCGCGACTCGAGAAGCCGCGACTCGGTCAGGGTGAGCACGTCGCTTTGCTCGCCGGCCGCCGCCGACAACTCCTCGAGCGCGCCTTTGAGCTCGTCGAACCCGGGCCTGGCCATGGGCACGAACGGGCCGCCCGCGCCGCCGCCCCTCGCGTTGGCGCGCGTCAGGCCCGTGAGGTCTTCCGGCTTCAGACCCGCCATGCCCGAAACGCGGTCGCCCATCGCCTCGATCTTGATCATGCGGGCCTGCATGTCGCCCACCTTATGCGCCATGGCGTCGAGGTTCTCGCGCAGGATCTTGTCGCGCTGGGCGCTCTCGTCGTGCACCACCAGCTTCACGATCTGGCTCACCACCGGCCAGCCCTCGCGGGCCGCCTTCAGGAAGAAGTAGTGGTAGATGGCGCCGGACGTCAGCAGGACGGCCATCACGAGTATGCACGCGGACATGACCATCTGTGCCGGGCTGATGTGCAAGACCCGCGTGCGGGACAGCCCGCCGTGGGTGATCATTATCTGCATCGCTACACTCTCCAGAGATGGCCCCGCCAAGACCGCAAAAACCCGCCGACAAACCCGCCGCCACGCCTCGGTCGGGGGCGTTCTACGCGTTGCCCAAGCCCCCCACCGTGGTGCCCCTCGCGCGGCCCTTGGGCGAGAGCCTCGCGCGCGACGACAGCCTGTCCAACCTGCTTGCGCGCGTGCGAGCGTCGCAGGCGCGCCTGGACGCACTGGCCGATGTGTTGCCGGGACTGCTGCGCCAGCACCTGCGTGCGGGCCCGCTGGACGATGACGGCTGGACGATATTGGCGGCCAATTCGGCCGTGGCCTCGAAGCTGCGCCACCTGCTGCCCACGCTCGCGGAAACACTCGTGGCGAAAGGGTGGCAGGCTACTTCAATCCGCGTCAAGGTTCAATCGACGCTGGCCCCAAGTCGGTAAATGAAGAAACCGCGCGTAGCGCGGTTTGTCACGGAAGAGGGTCACTGACGTGGATCCTGCGGCTTCGCGCGGGATGACGGATGGACTCAGAGGCTCATCGCCTCGACCGCCGCATCCGGCACGTCTTCCGTCTGCACCGGACGCGACCCGGCGGCCGCTGGATCGGTCACCAGCAGCTCGGTGGGAACCGATGCGGCCGGGGTGGCGGCCGCGGCGTGCCGATCGACCAGGCGACCCGAGATCGCCACATCCATGATCCGCAGCACGCCGAACAACAGCGACGCGGCGATGACGCCCAGCATGAGCGTCATCGCACGATTGAAATGGGCGTGAGCCAACCAACGCGGGGCGTGCAACCAGTGGAAGTGCAGCGTCATGAAGGCTCTCTGGATGACGCATCGGCCGGAGAGGCCGGTGCGAATCGTTGGCGGACTTACTGGGCCGGGGCCGGGGTGGGCACCGGGGTGTCCGGCGTCGGCGCAGGCGCCGGAGTCGACGGGGTCACTGTCGGCGCGTCAGGTGTCTGCTGCATTGCTGGCGGCTGAACGTCGGCGGGCGGGGTCACCGCGGGCGCAACCGTC
>JBBQYL010000201.1:0-9073 GCA_038208735.1 Burkholderiales bacterium | reverse complement strand
GGTTGTAGTGCAGGTTGCCGTCTCCCAGGTGCCCGAACGTGATGTGGCGCGCGCCCGGCACCACGGTCTGGAGCGCGAGGTCGGCCGCGTCCACGAACGCGGCGAGCGCCGACAGCGGCACGCCGATGTCGTGCTTGATGTTGAGCCCTTCGACACCCTGAGCCAGCGGGATCGCCTCGCGCAGCTGCCAGAAGGCCCGCGCCTGCAGCTCGTTCGACGCCACGACGATGTCCAGCGCCTCGCCGGCCTCGATCGAGGCGGACAACGCGGATTCGGCGCCGTCTCGCAGCACGTGTTCGTCGTGCGGCGACGCGAGGTCGACCAGCACCGACCACAGCGGCGCGCCCTCTGCATCGACGAGTGGCAACGGTGCGCGCAGCGCGGAGAAATGCCGCTCCACCAGTTGCAGCGACAGCGCGTTCATCGCCTCGTAGCCCACCAGCTCCGAATCGAAGGCCGCGCGCAACCTGCGCATCAGGGCCACGGCGTCGGCCAGCGTGCGGCAGGTAGCCCAGGCGGTGACGCCGGCGCGCGGCTGCGGGAACAGGCGCAGCGTGGCGGCGGTGATGATGCCCAGCGTGCCTTCGCTGCCCACGAACAGGTCGCGCAGGTCGTAGCCCGTGTTGTCCTTGCGCAGGCCGTGCAGGCTGCTCCACAGCTCGCCCCGCGCGGTGACCACCTCCAGGCCCAGGCACAGCTCGCGCGCGTTGCCGAAGCGCAGCACCTGCGTGCCGCCGGCGTTGGTGGCGAGGTTGCCGCCGATGGTGCAGGTGCCCTCGGCGGCCAGGCTCAGCGGGAACAGCAGGCCGGCCTCGGAGGCCGCGGCCTGCAGCTCCTGCAGCACGAGTCCGGCCTCCACGGTGATGGTCTGGTTGTCGGCGTCGACGCGGCGCACGGCGCGCAGGCGCTTCGTCGACAGCACCACCTGGCGGCGCGAGTCGTCGGGCACGCCGCCGCCCACCAGGCCGGTGTTGCCGCCCTGCGGCACGATGCTGACGCCGTCCTCGCGCGCGCAGCGCCGCACCACGGCCGCCACCTCGTCGGCGGTGCCGGGGCGCACCACGCACAGGGCGTGGCCGCGGTAGCGCTTGCGCCAGTCGCGCTCGTGTTCCAGCAGCGTGTCGCCTTCGGCGACGAGCAGGTGTTGCGCGCCCACGATCGCGCGCAGGTCGTCCAGCAGGTCGCTCATCTCAATGCGCGATCCCGGCGTCGGCGCGCGGATCGTCGGCCGCGGCCAGGCGCTTGGCCACGGCATGGCGCCAGCGCACCTGCGTGGCGCAGGCGGTGAACAACACGATGGACAGCGCCACCTCGACGCCCGCGCACCAGTTCGACGGCGAGCGGTCGACGATGCGCACCGCGCCCTCGGCCACGTACAGCCAGACGGCCAGGCTCAGCCAGCGGTAGGTGTACATGCGGTGCCTGACCAGGCCGGGCAGGGCGATGATCAGCGGCAGCGCCTTCAGCACCAGCGTGCCATGGCCCGTGCGGGCCCACACGAGTTCCCACGCGATGCTCAGCGCGATGAGCGCGAGCGTCGACGCCACGGCCACCACGCGGGTGGCGGAAGTGACACGGTCTGCGGTATTCGTCGAGCGGTCGGCCATGTTTGGCATGATAGTCGCCATGACGGTTTCCAAGACCTTGAAGACACCGCTGGGCGAGCTGTTCGCCGAGCCCATGCAGACGCTGCGCAACTGGCCGTGGTTCGAGACGCTGCGCACGCTGCGCGCGCGCTTTCGCGACGACCGCCTGGGCGTGACGGCCAGCAGCCTCACCTTCACCACGCTCATCTCGATGGTGCCGCTGCTCACGGTGATGCTGGCGGTGTTCACGGCGTTCCCGATGTTCGGCACGTTCCAGGCCGGGCTCGAGAAATACTTCCTGCAGACGCTGGTGCCGCCCAGCATCGCCAAGCCCGTGCTGGGCGCGCTCACGATGTTCGCCACCAAGGCCAGCCGCCTCGGCGCCTTCGGCCTGATCGCGCTGGGCTTCACGGCGATGGCGCTGATGCTCACCATCGACCGCACGCTCAACGCGATCTGGCGCGTGAAGCGGCCGCGCCCGATCGCGCAGCGCGTGCTCATCTACTGGACGGCGGTCACGCTGGGCCCGTTGATCCTCGGCGCCAGCCTCACCTTCACGTCGTACGCCATCTCGGCCTCCAGCGGCATGGTGCAGCAGATGAACGGCGGGGTCAGCTTCTCGCTGTCGCTCGTCGAGTTCCTTGCCTTCGCGGCGGCCATGAGCGGCATGTACCACTACGTGCCCAACACCCCGGTGGCCTGGCGCCACGCCGTCGCGGGCGGGCTGTTCGTGGCCGCGGGCATGGAGATCGCGCGGCGCACGCTGGGCTGGTACCTCACCCACATGACGTCCTATTCGAGCGTGTACGGCGCGTTCGCGACGGTGCCCATCTTCCTGCTGTGGATCTACCTGGGCTGGGTCATCGTGCTGCTGGGCGCGGTGATCGCGGCCTACGCGCCCAGCCTCAAGCTGAACCTGGTGCAGCACGGCCACGTGCCGGGGCAGCGCTTCGCGCTGGCGCTCGAGATCGTCCGGCGCCTGCAGCGCAGCCGCGAGGCGGGCGAGCACGGCATGAACGGCGTCGACCTGGCCAACAGCCTGCGCTTCGATCCGTTGCAGATCGACTCCGTGCTGGAGGTGCTGATGGCGCTGGACTGGGTGGGCCGCCTGGACGAGGAAGGGCAGCCGCGCTACGTGCTGCTGTGCGAGCCCGCGCACACGGCGTTGGCGCCGCTGGCCAACGCGCTGCTCCTGGCGCCGATCGAGGCGCTGGCGGCGGCGCGCGGAAAGCTGGGGATCGACGCGATCGTGCTGGCCGAGGTGTTGCCGGCATGACGCGCGCACGCCTCTTCCAGGCGTTGGCCTTTCCTGCGCTGGTCGTCGGCCTCGCCGCGGTGTTCGTGTCGGCGATCCCCGGCGCCGGCGAATTCATGGGCTGGTTCATGTTCGACCACGTGCTCGTGCTGTTCGTCTTCGGCGTCGGCACCTGGGTGCTGCGCCGGACGCAACGCTCCGCCGTGCCTCTGCGCTGGCCCGGTGCGCGACGGCTGTTCGCGCCGTGGCTGGTGGCAACCGCGGCCATCGCGATGGGGGCCATGCTGGCCCTGCACGTGCTGGCCCCCGTGGATCTGTTGCTGCTGCCGGGGCACCCTCTTCGACTGGTGGCCAACGATTTCGGCACCAACGCGCCACCGACGCCGGACGGCCGCGCCGACCAGGGATTCGGCATGTTCGCGCACGTCTGGGTGATCTTCGCCCTGGCGGGGCTGGCGATGTGGCACGTCATCGGGATCCGCGATGAGCAGGCGCGCGCGCCGGCGACCGTCGAGGAGCAGCCGGTGTCGCCGGTCCAGCTCCCGCGTGCCGACGACGGCCTGGCGCGGTGGCGGCCCGTCCTGGTGCTCCAGAGCTGCGCCACCGAAGGGGCCGCGGTCCCGTTCATCTCGGTCTTCATGGCGTCGGGCGGCATCGGCTTCCTGCTGCTCCACGTCGTGTTGCGCCTGCGCAAGATGGCCGGCGTCTGACCGGCCTCAGGCCGCGTGCACCACCACCATCAGGGCGCGCACGACGGTCGTGCCCGGATTCACGATCGAGTGCGGCACGTCCACCACGTAGCGCGCCGTCTCGTTGGCCTGCAGCGTCGACAGGTCGGCGCCTGAACGAACCTCCAGCGAGCCTTCGCCCAGCACGCTGAGGTGCTCGCGCGAGCCGGGCTCGTGCGCCTCGGATTCCAGTCGGCCGCCCGGCTGCACCGTCAGCTCGTACCACTCGAACTGCCCGGCAAGCTCGATGGGCCCCAGGATGCGCAGCTCGCACTTCCCATCGGGGCTGCGCAGCGACGGCGTGGCGTGGCCCGGCACCGTGGTGATGGCGGGCAGGGCGGGTCGCTCGCCGTCCAGCAACTGGCCCAGCGGCACGCCCAGCGCGTTGGCCAGGCGCCAGACGACGGCCACCGTCGGGTTGGCCTGGTTGCGCTCGATCTGCGACAGCATCGACTTCGACACCCCCGCCAGGCGCGACAGCTCGTCCAGCGACAGCGCGCGCAATTGGCGTAACTCCGCCAGGGTATTGCCCACGCGCGGCGGCTCGACGGACGGGTTGCGGGTCATGATGGTTTGCCTGGCTCTTTCGGAAGTGGACGGCTTGACGAATGCGCCGGTGTTCGTGATACTGCACACTTGTTCGATATATCGAACAACGTAAATTGCATTGAACAAGATTGTGCCCGAAGGACAAGACTCATGACCAGCGTCGCCGCATTCAACCACCACATCCAGGCCGAGCTCGACGGGATCCGCGCCGCGGGCCTGTTCAAGAGCGAGCGCATCATCGCCACGCCGCAGGGCGCCCTGGTCAAGCTGGCCGACGGCCGCGAGCTGATCAACCTGTGCGCCAACAACTACCTGGGCCTGTCGTCGCACCCGAAGGTGATCGAGGCGGCGCACGAGGCGCTGCGCACCCACGGCTACGGCATGAGCTCGGTGCGCTTCATCTGCGGCACGCAGGACATCCACAAGGAACTCGAACAGCGCCTGGCGCGCTTCCTGGGCACCGAGGACACCCTCCTCTACGCCGCGGCCTTCGACGCCAACGGCGGCCTGTTCGAGCCGCTGCTGGGCGAGGACGACGCCATCATCAGCGACGCGCTCAACCACGCGTCCATCATCGACGGCATCCGCCTGTGCAAGGCCAAGCGCTTCCGCTACGCGCACAACGACATGGCCGACCTCGAGGCGCAACTGAAGGCCGCCGATGCCGCCGGCGCGCGCTTCAAGCTGGTGTTCACCGACGGGGCGTTCTCGATGGACGGCACCATCGCCCAGCTCGACAAGATCCGCGCGTTGTGCGACCAGTACGGCGCGTTGTTGGGCGTCGACGAGTGCCACGCCACCGGGTTCCTGGGCGCGCGCGGCCGCGGCACGCACGAGCACCGCGGCGTGTTCGGCAAGATCGACATCATCACCGGCACGCTGGGCAAGGCGCTTGGCGGCGCGTCGGGCGGCTTCACCACCGGCAAGAAGGAAGTGATCGAGCTGCTGCGCCAGCGCTCGCGTCCCTACCTGTTCTCCAACACCGTGATGCCGGCCATCGTGGGCGCCTCGCTGACCGTGCTCGACATCCTCGAAGGCAGCACCGAGCTGCGCGACAAGCTGGCCGACAACACCGCATGGTTTCGCCAGGCCATCACGGCCGCGGGCTTCGAGATCAAGCCCGGCGAGCACCCCATCGTGCCCCTCATGATCGGCGACGCCGTCAAGGCGCAGCAGCTGTCGCAGCGCATCCTCGAGCTGGGGCTCTACGCGGTGGGCTTCTTCTTCCCGGTGGTCCCGAAGGGACAGGCGCGCATCCGCGTGCAGATGTCGGCAGTGCACGATCGCCATCATCTCGAGAAGGCTGTCGAGGCCTTCACGCAGGCCGGCAAGGAGCTGGGCCTGGTCGGAGCGCAAGCATGAGCGACAAAGCCAAGGGCGCGCGCATCCTCATCATCGGCGCCAACGGCCAGATCGGCTCCGAGCTGGCCGGCGCGCTGAGCAAGCGCCCGGGCGTGGCCCAGGTCGTCACCAGCGACGTGGCGCCGGCCGGCCGCAACCCGGGCCTGCAGCACGAGCAGCTCGACGTGACCGACGCGTCCGGCCTCACGGCCGTCGTCGAGCGCCACCAGATCACGCAGATCTACCTGCTGGCCGCGGCCTTGTCGGCCAACGGCGAGAAGCATCCGCAGTGGGCCTGGAACCTCAACATGACGGGCCTGCTCAACGTGCTGGAGCTCGCCCGCACGCACAAGCTCGACAAGGTGTTCTGGCCCAGCTCGATCGCGGCCTTCGGCCCCACGACGCCGGCCGACGGCACGCCGCAGGACACCATCATGGATCCCACCACGATCTACGGCATCAGCAAGCTGGCCGGCGAGCGCTGGTGCGCCTGGTACCACAGGAACCACGGCGTGGACGTGCGCAGCCTGCGCTACCCGGGCCTCATCAGCTGGAAGACGCCCCCCGGCGGCGGCACCACCGACTACGCCGTGGAGATCTTCCACGCCGCGCTGCGCGACGGCCGCTACACCTGTTTCCTGAAGGAAGACCAGGCGCTCCCGATGATGCTCATGGACGACGCGCTGCGCGCCACCATCGAGCTGATGGAGGCGCCGCCCGAGGCGATCCGCCAACGTGGCAGCTACAACCTGTCGGCCATCAGCTTCACGCCGAGCCAGATCGCCGACGCCATCGCGAAGCGCGTCCCCGGCTTCACGATGGACTGCGTGCCCGACTTCCGCCAGGCCATCGCCGCCAACTGGCCGCGCTCCATCGACGACAGCGAGGCCGCAAAGGACTGGGGCTGGAAGGCGACGTTCGGCCTCGACGAGATGGTCGACGAGATGCTCACGCAGCTCGCGCCGCTCGTCAAGACCAAGGCCACGGCCTGACGGACCGCCATGGCATGATCCGGCGCATGGCAGCGTCCGGACCCCACGATCACCTGCGCCACAGCGCGCTCGAACTCCTGGCCTCGGGCAACGGCAGCGATGCCGTGGCCGGCCTGCTGCAGGTTCCGGTGGACGAGGTGGTTCGCTGGCAGGGCGAGCCCGAGCCGACGCCGCTGGCGCCGGCCGCGATGCTGGCGGCCACGCGGGCCCAGGGCCGGCCCATCGGCTTCCGCACGCGGCTGGTGGTGGTGGAGCCGACGCGACTGCGGCTCTGGAGGATCACCCTGGCCGTCTGGTTCGGCGGCTCGGTGGCCGTGGCGCTGGCCGACTCGTTGCGCGAGTCGTGGAGCCGCTGGGCCGACCACGACGTCGTGTGGATCAACGCGGCGTTCATGGCCGCCTGCGCGGTAGGGTTGTGGCGGCTGTCGCAGCCCTTGCTGCTGCTGGAGGCCGAGGCGCTCGTCGTGCCCGGCCTGCTGGGTCGCACGACGCTCGCCTACGCTGACCTTGCCGACTGGTGGCTGGTGGGCCACGTCGAGCGCGAAGGCACCGACGACGAGCGCGAGGGTCGGCTGCTGACGCTGCATTCGCGCCGCCCCGGCGTGGCACCGGCCACCGTGTTCATCGACGACGGCGTCGACCTGGATCCGCGGGTGCTCGAGCGGCTTGAGCTGGTGAAGCAGGCGAACCAGGGCCCGGGGCTGCTGGCGCGTCTGGGCGCCTAGGCACGGGTGTGCGTGTCATCAGGCACGCGTATGCGTGTCATCCTGCGCGAAGTCGCAGGATCCATCCCTGCGACGGACGCTGCCATGCGCGTGGATCCCGCGACTGCGCGCAGGATGACAAGTCACGCGCTCAGACGACGACCTTGCCCGTCCAGATGTCGAAGTACATGCGCCAGTCGCCCATGAAGCTCCACAGCGGGCGACGGAACGAGGCGGGGCGGTTCTTCTCGAACGCGAAGTGGCCCACCCAGGCGAAGCCGTAGCCGAAGGCCAGGCCGGGCACGAGGAACAGCGGCCGTTGCGTCCAGATCGCCGACCACAGGCACGCCAGTGCCAGCGTGGAGCCGATGAAGTGCAGGCGCCGGCAGGTGGGGTTGCGGTGCTCGTTCAGGTAGTACAGGTAGAACTCGGCAAAGCTGTGCAGCGATTTCGGGTCGCCGTCGAAGAGTGCATGGGCCATCTTCTTTCCCTTGTCATGGCAGTCAGGCCGGGACGACCTGACGCATAGCATTCAACACCGCATCGGGTGCTTCCTGCATCAGGGCATGCCCTGAAGCGACGCGCGCCACCGTGGCGCGCAGCACGCTCGCGAGTTCCTTCGTGGCCTTTGCCGGCGTCATCACGTCGCGCGTGCCCACGATGAGATGGGCCGGGCAGCGCACCCCGGCCGCGGCCTCCAGGCCGTTGGCGTAGGCGTCGCACACGCGGAAGTCGTGCTCGAACAGGTTGCCCTCGCCGCCGTCCTGCGTGCGGTGCATCAAGGCACTGGCGCCGCCGCGCAGCCACGCGCCGGGGCCCGGATACGACGGCTTGCTGGCCAGGCTCGAATGCGAGAACGCGTTGACCATCGCGATCGCGCGCGTGGGGTCGTCGCGCGCGGTGGCCAGCAACGCGTCGCTCACCTTCATCGGGTAGGCCGTGCCCACCATCACGAGGCCAGCCACGCGGTCGGACGCGCGCGACGCAGCCTCCAGCGCGATGAGCGAGCCCATGCTGTGGCCCACCAGGTGCGCGCTGGCCACGCCGGCGGCGTCCAGCAGCGCCAGCACCCAGTCGGCCAGCGCCTCGACGCTGGGCAGCGGCGGCCCGTCCGAGCGGCCATGGCCGGGCTGGTCGACGGCCAGCACGCGCCAGCCATGGTGCGCGTACCAGCGCGCCAGCAGCGTCCACACCGAGTGGTCGTTGAGCGCGCCGTGGATGAAGACGACGCAGCGCTCGCCGTCGACCCAGGGCTTGCCGCCGGTGTACGCGTAGGCCGTCCGGCCCTTGACGTCGAACTTCATGCCGCGGCCCTCTCGCCCGCCTTGAGCGCCGTCTTCAGGTCGACGATGAGGTCGTCCGCATCCTCCAGCCCGATCGACAGGCGGATGCTGCCCGGGCCGATACCCGCCGACGCCAGCGCGGCGTCGTCCATGCGGAAGTGCGTGGTGGACGCCGGATGGATGACCAGCGAGCGGCAGTCGCCCACGTTGGCCAGATGCGAGAACAGCTGCAACGCCTCGATGAAGGCCACGCCTTGCGCGCGCGAACCGCGCAGGTCGAACGAGAACACCGAGCCACAGCCGCGCGGCAGCAGCGTCCTGGCGAGTGCATGGTCGGGATGCGACTCCAGCTCGGGATAGCCCACCTTGGCCACCATCGGCTGGGCGGCCAGGAACTGCACCACCTTGCGCGCGTTGGAGACGTGGCGCTCCATGCGCAGCGGCAGCGTCTCGAGGCCCTGCAGGATCAGCCACGCGGTGTGCGGGCTCATGCAGGCGCCGAAATCTCGCAGGCCCTCGCGGCGCGCGCGCAGCAGGAACGCGCCGATCGAACTTTCCTCGCTGAACACCATGCCGTGGAAGCCCTCGTAGGGCTGGGTCAGTTCGGCGAATCGGCCGTGCGCGGCGTGCGCCGC
>JBBQYL010000200.1:0-9256 GCA_038208735.1 Burkholderiales bacterium | reverse complement strand
CGCAGCCGTCCGGGCGGTTGCTGCATCGCCTCGGCATAGGGCGAGCGCGGCGTGGCGATGGCGACCGGATCACCCGGCTCGGGGCCGGCGATCGCGTCGAGGGCGTGCGCGGTGTCGCGCACGCTGCGCGAGAGCACGCCTTCGCTGGACGCGCCGAACCAGGCCTCGCCGATGCCCGGCCCGGCGGACACGCGGCCGCGCGACGGACGCAGCCCGAACAGCCCGCAGCAGGCCGCGGGGATGCGGAGGGAGCCGCCGCCGTCGGCGCCCGCGGCCATCGGCACGATGCCCGCGGCGATCGCCGCCGCCGCGCCGCCGCTGGAGCCGCCGGGCGTGTGCGCGGTGTTCCACGGGTTGTTGCTGCGGCCGTCGACGCGCGGATCGGTGACGCCCTTCAGCGCGAACTCGGGCAGGTTGGTCTTGCCGAACACCACCAGTCCGGCGTCCTGGTAGCGGCGCACCACGTGGGCCGTCTCGGTGGGCACCAGGTGGCGCATGCCCGCGCTGCCGTACCCGGTGGGCAGGCCGGCCACGTCCTGCACGCCGTCCTTCAGCAGGAACGGCACGCCGGCGAACGGGCCCGCCAGGGGCGGCCCGGCCAGCCGGGCGCGCGCCTCGGCCTCCATCGGGCGGCAGATCGCGTTGATGCGCGCATGGGTGCGGTGGTGCTGGGCCAGGGCGATGTCGAGCAACTCGCCGGCGCTGACCTCGCGACGCGCCACGAGCGCGGCCAACCCGGTGGCGTCGACCGCCACGTATTCCGTGAACTTCATGACACTCCGAGGCAACGATTGAACTCGACCATTGTCGGCGCAGCTCCGGGACAGGACGCAATCGCCCTGCCTGGGCTAGTATTGAAACCAAACGAAACGGATTTCGCGCACATCATTCCGGCGCCGCATGTGGCGCCGTTGCTGGCGGCGCGCTGGCAGGTCCGCCTGCTGGGCGGTCTCGAGCTGCGCTGTGGCGACATGGTGTTGACGCGGCTGTCGAGTCGCTCCGTCGCGACGCTGCTCGCCCGCCTGGCCCTGCGTCCGCACCAGCGCCACTCGCGCGAGCAGCTCACCGAGCTCATCTGGCCCGACGTCTCGCCCGACATCGGCCTCAACCGCTTCCGAACGGCGCCGGCCATGCTGCGTTGCGTGCTGGAGCCGCCGGGTTGGACCGGTGGCGCCGTGCTCACGGCCGACCGTCTCACCGTGCAGTGGAACCCGTCGACGATCTCCTGTGACGCCGTCGAGTTCGAGCAACTGGCCCACGAGCGCCTGGGCGCCGCGGCGCGCCAACGCTATGGCGGCGAGCTGCTCCCCGGCTTCTACGACGACTGGATCCTGGAGGAGCGCGAGCGGCTGCAGTCCGTGTTCGAGACTCTGGACGCCGGCACGCCCCTGCCTGCGAACGCGGGCGTGTTCGCGGCGCCGCCGCCCCGGCAAGCGACGGCGCGGCCCGACGACCTGGGCCTGCCCGCCAGCACCGGCACCTTCTTCGGCCGAATCCGCGATGCGGCCGATCTCTGCGACGCGCTCGCGACCCACCGCCTGGTCACGCTCACCGGCCCGGGGGGCGGCTGCAAGACGCGCCTGGCGGTCGAGACGGCGCGCACGGCGCTCGCCCAGGGCGACGTGGAGCGCGTCGCCTTCGTGGCGCTGGCCGAATGCACCGCCGCGCAGGAGATCGTCGAACGCGTGCGCGCCGCGCTCCAGCTGCCCGACAACGGCGCCCGCGACGACGCGAAGGTGTCCGACCAGGTGGCCGCCGACCTCGACGACGCGCGCGTCCTGCTGATGCTCGACAACTACGAACAGCTGGTGGAGGACGGCGGCATCCCGGTGATCGAGCGCCTGCTCGAGCGCCTGCCGCGGCTGCGCCTGCTCGTGACATCGCGCCGCGCTCTGCGCCTGCCCGACGAATGCGAGATCGCGCTGTCGCCGCTGCCGCTGCCCGACGAGAGCGCCTCGCTGGCCGATGCCCTGCGCAACCCGGGCGCGGCGCTGTTCGTGGAACGTGCGCGCGACGTGCGGCGCGACTTCCAGCTGGGGGCGCGCAACGTGGCAGAGGTCGTGCAGATCTGCCGCGTGCTGGAAGGCCTGCCGCTGGCCATCGAGCTGGCCGCGGCCAAGGTGCGGGCGTGGTCGCTGGCCGACATGGCGCTGGCCACCAGCCGGTCGGAGCTGCTGCGGCGCGCGTGTCGCATCGGCGTGCGTCGCTGCATGCCGCCATCGCGTGGAGCTGGCAACTGCTCTCCGAGGAGCAGCAGCGCTTCCTGATGGCGCTCACGGTGTTTCGCGGCGGCTGGACCGCGGCGGCCGCGCAGGCGGTGGCCCGGCTGCCCCATCCGCGCGAGCTGATCGATTCGCTGGTGGTCGATTCGCTCGTGCAGTCGCGCCCGGACGCCGACGGCGGCCTGCATTTCTCGATGCTCGAGACCGTGCGCGAGTTCGCACGCGAGCAGCTGGTGCCCGCCCACGCCCGCGAGCTGCGCCAGCGCCATCGCGACTGGTTCCTCGCGCTGGCGCGGGACGCGCGTGCGAGCCATGACCTTGTCGACGAGGTGACCCACGCCAACCTGCTGGCCGGCATCGCCAGCGCGCTCGACGACGGCGAGCCCGCGCAGGCGGTGCAGCTGGCCCTGCCGATGTTCAAGCAGTGGATGTCGCAAGGCTCGGCGCGCGCAGGTGCGCGTGGTGCTGGGCCGCCTGGCCGCGGCGCTGTCGCCGCGGACCCCGGGCGACGTGAGCTTCCTCTGCGCGCTGGCGCGCCTGCTGATGCAGGCCGGCGAGTCTGCCGAGGCGCGCCGGCTGGCCGAACGCGCCAAGGCCGTGACCGACGGCGAATCGGATCCCGAGACATTGGCGGATGCGTACTACACGCACGCCCGCGTCGTCTGGACGCCCCGGCGCGGCGAAACGGTGAACACCGACCTCCAGCGAGCCACGACGTGGGCGCGCGAGGCCGGCTCCCGCTTCATCCTGGGCATGGCCAGCCAGCTGGCGGGCACCAGGGCCCTCCACGTGGACGATCTGGAGACGGCGGACGCTGCCTGGTGGAGCAACGCGAGTTCACGCGCGCGATCGACGTCGCGCTGGCCGGCATCGAGGAGGCGCGCCACTTGCGTCACGTCGAGGCCGAACTGGTGTACCTCGACCAGCTGGGCATGGCCTACGCCAACACCCGGCGCGACGCCGAGGCGTTGCTCACGTATCGCCGCCAGACCACGCTGGCCCGCGAGCAGCACAAGGTCTACCTGATCTCGTTCGGCCTGTGGAACCAGTCGCGCCTGCTCGCCCGGCTGCGCCGGCCCGAGCAGGCGGCCATGGCGATGGCGTTCGCCAAGCGCTACTGGGAGCTTCACTACTCGCCGGTCAGGGCCGAGGACGAGCGCCACATCCGTCGCGTGTGCGGCCTCGCGGCCGCGCAGGTCGGCGAGGCCGCCTGCCAGGCGAATTGGGAGCGCGGCCTGACGATGCCCATGGCCGAGGGCCTGGCGCTAGGCTGCCACGGCGACCCGCACGGCGACCCCCACGGCGACCCCCACGGCGCCGTGGCAGCCTGAGCGTCGGGCGTTCCGGGCTGCCAGGCGGCGGCGCGCCGCGAGCGCCAGCGCGCCGAGGCCGCCCAGCATCAGCAGCGCGTTCGTGGGCTCGGGCACGGCCGACGGCGAGGGCGCGGTGAGGAACGCGCCCGATTCCGACGTCATGGTCATGCTGGTCGGCAGGCCGATGGCCACCGTGGCGGTGCTGTCGCACTGCGCGCCGTCGTAGCAGTACATCGTGAGCGCCTCGTCGATCTTCGTCGTGTAGCTGGCGCCCTGGAAGCTGATCGATCCGGTGAAGACGAACGTCTTGTCGTTGGCGCTACCCGACACCGTCCACACGCCGTCGTCCCAGTTCGTGGGGTAGTTGTCGTTGGCGACCACGAGCTTGCCGTCGTAGCCGACGTAGAAATCGTTGCGCGCCTCCTTGCCGATGTACAAGGTCGGATTGATGTACGACCCCCCTGCGGCCGTGCCGTTGTCCGGCGACAGCGTGAGGTTGCTGTGCACCGTGAACGTGACGTCGAAGGTGGACGTGGTGGCGGCGGTGGCGCCGGCCACGTTGAAGGTCAGCACGTCCCAGATCTGCGACGTGGGCTGGCCGGCCTCATCGCCGTCTCGAACGTCGTAGCCCGAGTTGGTTTCGCTTGCGCTCACGGTGCCGGTGGCCAGGTTGGACGTCGCCAGCGACGTGGCATCGTGCAAGCCCGAGTAGTCCGCGCCGTGGTCCGTCGTCGTGGCCATGGCCGTCGTGGCGGTGCCCGACGCCGAGAAGACGGACGTGCCACTCTGGCCGTAGCCGTAGGCCCCGTGCGGATTCTCGACGTTCCAGCTGGAATGCGAGTAGCCACCGGGGCCGTTGCCGGCCACGCCGCTTCGGGCCAGCGCGGAAGCGCCGGAATTGGCCCAGCTGCTCAGCGGGAGGAGGGCGGCCAGGGCAGCGGTGGCGAGAAGCGTGCGTGAGGTCATGTCGGCGTTCACTCTCGCCAGCGACCGCTTGTCAAACGCTAAAGCCGACCCCGTGCGACTCGTCAAACTAGGGGGTGACGTCCGCCAGCGCCTTCATGGCCGCGGTCATCGTCTGCTTGCACTTCCAGTAGTCGGCCCACGGGTCGGCCTTCTGGAACGACAGGCGGTCGCGCGCGTCCGAGATCGTCCAGTGCGCGCCGGAGCGGATGTCGGGCAGCTCGTCCCAGGCGATGGGCATCGACACGCCCAGCCCGGGTCGCGCACGCGCCGAGAACGCGGCCGCGGTGGTGGCGTTGAAGCCATTGCGCAGGTAGTCGACGAAGATCTTGCCCACGCGGTTCGCAGGCCCGCTCTTGGCCACGAAGCGCTGCGGGATCGTCTGCGCCAGGTGCTGCACGATGCGTTGCGAGAAGGTCTTGACCGCGTCGTAGTCCAGCCGCGCCGACATCGGCACCACCACGTGCAGGCCCTTGCCGCCGCTGGTCTTGAGCCAGCACCGCAGGCCCAGCTCCTCCAGCAGGGCGCGCATCAACTGCGCGCCCTCGCGCACCTGGTCGAACGCCACGCCTTCGCCCGGGTCGAGGTCGAAGATCATGCGGTCGGGCTTGTCCACCTTCTGCTTGACCGAGTTCCAGGTGTGGAACTCGACCACGTTCATCTGCGCGGCCGACACCAGCGCCTTGGCCGACGGCACCTCCAGCAACGAGCCGTGGCCCTCCCACAGCCCCGGCAGATCCTTCACGCCGGGCATGGTGCGCACGTCGGCGTGCTTCTGGAAGAACAGCTCGCCGGCTACCCCCTCGGGCGCGCGCACGAGCGATGCCGGGCGCCATTTCATGTGCGGAATCATGAACTCGGCGATGCTGGCGTAGTAGCGCGCGAGGTCGAGCTTGGTGTGGCCGGTGGAGGCGTCGATCACGCGCTCGGGGTGCGTGATGCGCACGCCTTCCACCTCGGCGTTGCCGGGCTTCACCGCCGCCTTGCGCGCTGTCGTGGGCGCGGCCTTCGCCAGTTCGCGCTTCACGGCCTTGGCCTCCTTGTCCTCGCGCAGGCCCTGGTACGACGCGTGGCGCACGCTGCCGTCGGGCGTCCACTCGGCGAAGCTGATCTCGGCCACCAGCTGCGGCTTGACCCAATGATCCTCCGCCGCGGGCTTGCCGAGCCAGCGCGTGGAACGCGTGGTGCCGGGCGGAAAGGGCGAGGCCTTGGCCACCAGCTTCGCGAGCTTCCTGCGCAGCTCGACCGCGTCGGCCGAGCTCCAGCCGGTACCCACGCGGCCCGCATATTGCAGCGCGCCCTGGTCGTCGTAGTAGCCCAGCATCAGCGCGCCCACCGCCTTCGCGTTGTCGCTGCGGTCGCTGAAGCCGCCGATGACGAACTCCTGGCGCGCCTGGCACTTCAGCTTGAGCCAGTCGGTGGAGCGCGACGACGTGTAGAAGCCGTCGCGGCGCTTGGCGATCACGCCCTCCAGCTTCAGGCTGCAGGCGGTCTCCAGCACCTTGGCGGCGTCGGCGGGGAAGTCGTCGGAGAAGCGCACGCGGTCGCCGGGGTGTACCTCGATCACTTGCTTGAGCAGCGCGCGGCGCGCGTGCAGCGGCACCTCGCGCAGGTCCTGCCCGTTGAGGAAGGGCGCGTCGAACACGTAGTAGACGATGGCCGCGCTGCTGCGTTTCGAGTCGAGCGCGTTCTGCAGCAGGTTGAAGTGCGGCAGGCCCGCGGCGTCGAGCACCACGGCTTCGCCGTCCAGCCAGGCGCTGTCGATGCCCAGCGTCGCCAGCTCGGCGGCCAGCGGCTGCATCCTGTGCGTCCAGTCGTGGCCGCCGCGGGTGAAGATGACGGCCTGGCCGTGCGCGATGCGCGTCAGCAGGCGGTAGCCGTCGAACTTGATCTCGTAGAGCCAGTCGCCATGCGTCGGCGCCGCCTTGGCCAGCGTGGCGAGCTGGGGCGACAGCGTCTCGGGCAGCACGGCCTTGCGCGCGCCGTCCAGCGCGGAGGCGTCGAACGCCGACGCCTGGCCAGGTCGGGGTCTGGCCCCATTTGGGGCCAGACCCCTTTTGCTGCGGGCCTTCGTCGGGGTCGCGGTCGCGGCCATGGCCGAGGCCTCGCCCGCCTCCAGCGTCGCGGCGGCGACCTTGCCGGCGCGCCGGATCGATGCCACCGGCCCGCCGTCGAGCGGCTTCAGCGGATGAGCGATCACGCTGTCGGGCAGCGCGCCGACGACGTCGTAGTCGGCGTGCGGGCGCTCCCACTCGTCGTGCTTCTTGAACAGCAGCCACGGCTCCTGGCGCTCGCCGGGCTTGGCGATCTTGACCAGCTCCCACAGGCCCGCCAGCTTCTTGCCGTGCAGGCGGAACACGAGCTTGCCGGCCTTCATTCCGGCTTGCGGATCGCCCACCGGTTCCCAGCTGCCTTTGTCCCACACGATGACCGTGCCGGCGCCGTACTGGCCCTTCGGGATCGTGCCCTCGAACGTGCCGTAGGCCACGGGGTGGTCTTCCACGTGCACGGCGAGGCGCCGTTCCTTCGGATCGAAGCTGGGGCCTTTGGGCACGGCCCACGACAGCAGCACGCCGTCGAGCTCCAGCCGGAAGTCGTAGTGCAGGCGCGTGGCGTCGTGCTTCTGGATCACGAACGACAGCTGCTTGCCGGGTTTCGTGCGCACCGGGCCCGGCTCGGACGTGATCTTGAAGTCGCGCTTGGCGTTGTAGCGCTCGAGCGGTGTCGACGAGGGGGTGCGGCCGGCGGCAGGCATGGCGTCAGGCTCGCTTGCGGGCGGGGGTGGGCGCGGCCTTGGCGCGCGCGGGCGCCGCCTTCTTCGCGGCCGGCTGCGGCTTCGCGGCGGCTGGCTTCGTCGCTGCCTTCGAAGGGGACTTGCGCGCCGGCGCCTCCGCCGCCGCCGCCATCTGCTGCTGCGCCGGAGCGCGGCGCTTGCCCAGGCTGTTCTTCAGCAGCGCGGTGAGGTCCACCACGTTGGACGGCGCGGCGCTGTCCACCGGCGACTCGAGCGGCGTCACCTCGTGCGTGTTGCCGGCGTCCACCTTGGCCTTGATCAGCTGGTTGATGGCCTCCGCGAAGTTGTCGTGGTACGCGTCGGCCTGCCACTTCACCGTGAGCTCGGAGACCAGCTGGCCCGCCATCTTCAGCTCGGCGTCCTTCAGGTTGGCGGCGGCCTTTCCCGCGGGCGGGATGCGCAGCTCGTCCCACGTGCGCACCTCGGTGGCCCAGCGCAGCGTGTTGAGCACCAGCACCGGCCCGTCGGGCATCAGCGCGGCCAGGTGCTCCTTGGTGTGCATCACCACGCGCGCGATGCCGATCACGCCGTCGGCGATCATCGCCTCGCGCAGCAGCGCGTAGACCTTGTCGGCCTTGGCGATCGGCTCCAGGTAGTACGGCTTCTCCAGGTAAACGAACGGGATCTCGGACGCCTTGACGAATGCCTCGATCTCGATCGTCTGCATCGTCTTGGGATAGGCGTTGCGGATCTCGTCCTCGTCCATCAGCACGTAGGTGCCGTCCTCCTGCTTCACGCCCTTGACGATGTTCTCTTTCGTGATGGCCTTGCCCGAGCGCTTGTTGATGCGCTGGTAGCCCACCGGATCCATCGAGCGCTTGTCGAGCCAGGCGAAGTCGATGTCGTCCTCCTGCGAGGCCGGGTACAGCGCCACGGGCACGTGGACGAGACCGAAGGCGATGGCGCCTTTCCAGATCGAGCGGGGCATGGCGATTCCTGTTCGCGCGAAGGGCGCGCGGCGGAGTCGCGCGGCAAACGCCGCGCCCGGGCTCAGCGTGCCGCGCGGTCGACGCCGAAGCGGAACACCAGCGCGGCGTCCACCACCGGGGCGTCGAGCCCGCCGTGCACCGATTTGATCTTGCCGCCGGCCACGCGCAGCGACAGCGCGTCGGTGAGCGCCACGTCGGCGTAGGCCCGGCCCTGCATGAGCGCGCCGCCCTGGGTGTCGACGCCGCCGCCGCCGGCCGCGCCGCCCAGCGCCTCGACGCCCAGGCGCAGGCCCGGCGTGACGGGCAGCTGCGCGCCCACGCCGAACAGGCCCACCGAGTACGCGCCGGCGCCGCCGGCGAAGGCGCTGTGGGCCTGTCCGGTGACGTACAGGTTGGGCGTGACGAAACGGTTGACCTGCAGCACGACGGCCTCCAGCGGCTGCGTGCGGCCGTCCTTGCGGGCGGCGCGGTAGCGTTCCACGCCGGCGCCGAATTCCATGCGGGTGGGCGCGCCCGGCCGGATGTCGGACCAGCTGCCGAGGTCGGCGGCCGGTGCGTCCAGCGACCAGTTCAACGACACGGCCGCGGTGCCGGCCTTGTAGTGGCCGCGGGGCGCGTCCACCACGCCCAGCTCGGCGCCGACGCCCAGCGTGTCGGTCAGGCGCAGCGTGCCGCCGGCGGCCGCCTTCACCAGCAGGCCGCCCCCGGTGTCGATGCCGCCGCCGCCGGCCAGGCCCACGGCCGCGCGCACGCCCAGGCTCAACCGGTTGTCCACCACGGGCCAGCGCAAACCGGCGGTGGCCAGCACCTCGGCGTAGCCCGCCACGCCGCCGCTGCCGGCGCCCGCGGTCTCGATGCCGGCCCACAGAGGGCCGTCGACACTGCGCTCGGCCCGCAGTCCCACCAGCCCGATGCGCTGCGTGAGCGGCGCGCCGGCCGTGCTCACCGAACTGCGCGGCTTGGCCATCGTCACCACTGCGTCGACATGGTCGAAGCCCAGGCCGGTGGCGCTGCCGTCGGTGGCGGCCCCGCCGA
>JBBQYL010000199.1:0-9382 GCA_038208735.1 Burkholderiales bacterium | reverse complement strand
GCGCCTCCTGAACTCGCCTGGTCGCCGGCCGCGCCCGTGGCGGCCGCCTCGCCGGCCCCGCGGCTCGCCTTCGCGGCGCCGGCCCCTGCCCCGGGCATGGCCCGGGCCCAGGCCCAGGCCCAGGCGCCAGCGTCCCTGACCGCCGTGGCGCCCCCCGCGCCCGGTTCGGCGACGGGCGCGTTGCTGCGCTCGGCGCCGACGCCGCTGCACGTGGCCGCCAACGCCGACGACGTCGACGCGCTCGGCAGGCTGCTGGCCGATCCGGGCACTCGCGTCGACGCCCCCGACGCCCTGGGCCGCACCGCGTTGCAGGTCGCCGTGGCGGCGGCCAACGTGCGCGCCGTACGCCTGCTGCTGGCAGCCGGGGCCGACCCCGACCATGCCGACGCCAGCGGCGCCACGCCGCGCAGCGTCGCGCGCACGGGCGCCAACGCGGAGATCGCCACGCTGCTGGCCGCCCGCTGAGGCCGGCGCCGGTCGGTTCGTCCTTTCCAGGCGCCGGTCCGTCGCATGCCCCTGGGGCGGGCCTAGGCCTGCCGTTAGAGTGCAAGCCTGGAAACACCGCCATTTTGCCTGGAGTCCCCTGTCATGTTGTCCATCGCCTCGCTGACCCACGTCTACCCGAACGGAACGCGGGCGCTCGACAACGTCTCGCTGGAGATCCCGCCGGGCCTGTACGGCCTGCTCGGCCCCAACGGCGCCGGCAAGTCCACGCTGATGCGCTGCCTGGCCACGCTGCAGTTGCCCACCTCCGGGCAGATCCGCTTCGGAGACATCGACGTGCTGGCCGAGCCGCAGAAGCTGCGCGCCAAGCTGGGCTACCTGCCGCAGGACTTCGGCGTGTACCCGCGCGTGTCGGCCTACGACATGCTCGACCACCTTGCCGTGCTCAAGGGCCTAACCGCCAGCGGCCCGCGCCGCGAGACCGTCGAGGCGCTGCTGCAGCAGGTCAACCTGTGGGATGTGCGCAAGAAGGCCATCGCCGGCTTCTCGGGCGGCATGCGCCAGCGCTTCGGCATCGCCCAGGCGATGATCGGCAGCCCCGAGCTGATGATCGTCGACGAGCCCACCGCCGGCCTCGATCCCGAGGAGCGCAACCGCTTCAACAACCTGCTGGCCGAGATCGGCACCACGCGCGTGGTGATCCTCTCCACGCACATCGTCGACGACGTCACCGACCTGTGCTCGCGCATGGCCATCCTGGTGGGCGGGCGCATCGTCAGCGCCGGCACGCCGGGGGCGCTCATCGAACAGCTGCAGGGCAAGGTCTGGACGCGCGCCGTCGAGCCCGACGAGCTGCCCGGCCTGCACAAGCAGTTCGACCTGATCTCCACGCACCTGCGCGGCGGCCGCAACGTCATCCAGGTGCTTTCCGACGTGGCGCCCGACCCGCGCTTCGAGCCGGTGGCGGCCGGCCTGGAGGAGGTCTACTTCTCGACCCTGCTCGCGCAGCGCAAGGCCAAGGCCGCCGCCGGCGCCCCTTTGGCCCATTGAGACGAACGGACACCCCGCCCATGCTTCGTCACATCGTTGCCTTCGAATGGCGCTACCAGCTCAAGAGCCCCGTCTTCTGGGTCGGCTGCGTGATCTTCTTTCTGATGGCCTTCGGTGCCACGGCCAGCGACAACGTGCAGATCGGCAGCCTGGGCAACGTCCACAAGAACGCGCCCTACGCCATCGTGCAGACGCTGTCGCAACTGGGCGTGTTCTCCATCTTCGTCACGCTGGCGATGGTGGCCGGCGTGGTCGTGCGCGACGACGAGACCAACTTCGCCGCCATCATCCGCACCACCTCGGTGGACAAGGCCAGCTACCTCGGCGGGCGCTTCGTGGGCGCCTGCGCCGCCGCGCTCGTCGTGCTGGCGATGATCCCGCTGGGCATCGCGGTGGGCTCGGTCATGCCGTGGCAGGACTTCGAGAAGATCGGCCCGTTCAAGCCGGGTGACTATGTCTACGCGCTCGTGCTCATCCAGCTGCCCACGTTGCTGGTCACCTCGGCGTTGTTCTTCGCGCTCGCCACCGCCACGCGGTCCATGGCCTGGAGCTACGTGAGCGCCGTCGGCCTGCTGGTGCTGTACACCACAGCGCGCCGTCTGGCCGGCAACGACCCGGCCCTGCAGCACGTGACCGCGCTGTTCGACCCGTTCGGAATCAGTGCATTGGACTACGTCACCAAGTACTGGACGACCTCCGACCGCAACACCACCCTGCCGTCGCTCACCGGCGTGCTGCTGGCCAACCGGCTGCTGTGGACGGGCGTCGCCGTGGCGGTGTTCGGCGTCGCTTACCGCGCGTTCCGCTTCACGATGCGCTTCGACAAGCCCGCCGACGATGCCCGCGATGCGGCGGCGCCGGCCAAGGGCGGCCGACTCAGCCGCTCGCAGAAGGCGGCGCGGGCGCACCAGGCCGAGCTCGACGCGCTGGGCCAGGCCAATCCGGCCGGCGTGCGCGAGGTGCAGGCTGCCGAGGTGCGCCGCACGGCTTTCGTGCTGCCCGCCATTCCCCCCGCTACGGCCGCCTCGGTGCGGGCGCAGCTGTGGGAACTCACCAAGGTCGACATGGCGTTCGTGTTCCGCAGCCCCGCCTACTTCGTGCTGGTGGCCATCGGCCTGCTGCTGGCCCTCGGCGCGGTGCTGTTCACAGGCGACATCTATGGCAGCGCGTCGTACCCGGTCACGCGCCTGATGGTTCAGGCCCTCGGCGGCGGCTTCGCGGTCATGCCGATGATCATCGCGGTGTACTACGCCGGCGAGCTGGTGTGGCGCGACCGCGATCGCCGCATCCACGAGATCGTCGACTCCACCGCCGCGCCCGACTGGACGCATCTGGTGCCCAAGACGATCGCCATCGCGCTGGTGCTGCTGTCCACCGTGCTGGTGGGCGTGGTCGCGGCCATCGCGTTCCAGGCGTGCTCCGGCTACTTCCGCTTCGAGATCGGCGGCTACCTGGCGTGGTTCGTCTGGCCGATGACGGTGTTCGCGATCCAGACCGCCGTGCTCGCCGTGTTCATCCAGGTGCTGGTGCCGCAGAAGTTCCTGGGTTGGGGCGCGATGCTCGTGTGGATCGTGCTCACCATCATGCTGGGCAGCCTCGGGTTCGAGCACAACCTCTACAACTACGGCAACGGGCCGGAGGTGCCGCTGTCCGACATGAATGGGCTGGGCCGCTTCTGGATCGGCCAGCTGTGGTTCCAGGTGTACTGGTGCGCGTTCGCGATGATCCTGCTGGTGGCCACGCACGCGCTGTGGCGCCGCGGCGCCACCGTGGAGCTGCGGCCGCGCCTGCGCCAGATGCGCCAGCACCTGCGCGGTCGTCCGGCGAAGGTGCTGGCCGCCTCCACGCTGGTGTGGGCGGCCACGGGCGGGTGGATCTTCTACAACACGAACGTCCTCAACGACTACACCACGAAGCCCGAGCGGGAGCTGCGCGCCGCCGACCTCGAGAAGACGCTGTTGCCTTTCGAGGCGGTACTGCAGCCGCGCGTAGCCGACGTCGCGCTTAACGTGGAGCTGTTCCCGCGTGCGGCCCGGGTGGTCACGCACGGTCGCTACACGCTGGTCAACCGCGGCACGCAGCCCATTGCCGAGCTGCACCTGCAGTGGCCGCAGAACCTGGCGCTCGACGCCATCGCTCTCCCGGGCGCCAGCGTCAAGACAGACTACCCGCGCTTCCACTACCGCATCTACGCGCTGGCCGCTCCGATCCAGCCGGGCGAGCAGCGCACGCTGGGCTTCACCACCACGCTGGAGCAGCGCGGCTTCGTCAATGGCCGGCCCCTGACGTCGGTGGTGCCCAACGGCTCGTTCGTCAACAACTTCGAGATCGCGCCCTCGGTGGGCTTCATGCGCACCGGCCTGCTGGAAGAGCGCGCCAAGCGCCGCAAGTACGGGCTGCCGGCCGAGCTGCGTCCGCCCAAGCTGGAGGACGACTCGGCGCGCCAGTTCAACACGTTCCTGCACGACAGCGACTGGGTGACCGCCGACATCACCGTCACGACCGATGGCGACCAGACGCCCATCGCGCCGGGCCAGACGATCAGCGACACCGGACCCAGCACGGACCGCAACGCGCGCCGCACCGTGCACTTCCGCAGCGACGCACCGATGAACCAGTTCTTCTCGATCCAGTCGGGCCGGTACGATGTGCGCCACGCGGTGTGGCACGCGCCGGCCGCGGGCGACCAGCCGGCGCGCGACGTCGACCTGGCCGTGTACTACGCGCCCGGCCACGAGTTCAACGTGAAGCGCATGCTGGACGCGATGCAGGAATCGCTGGCGCTGTACAGCAAGGACTTCACGCCCTACCAGTTCAAGCAGGCGCGCATCGTCGAGTTTCCCGCCTACGCCGCGTTCGCCCAGTCGTTCGCCAACACGATCCCGTTCTCCGAGGCCATCGGCTTCGTGCAGCACTTCGACGAGGAAAAGCACAGCAAGATCGACGTGGCCACGTACGTGACGGCGCACGAGATCGGCCACCAGTGGTGGGGCCACCAGCTGGTGCCGTCCGACCAGCAGGGTGCCTCGATGCTGGTGGAGAGCTTCGCGCAGTACTCGGCGCTGCTGGTGATGGAGCAGCACTACGGCAAGGAGCAGGTGCGCCGCTTCCTGAAGTACGAGCTCGACCGCTACCTGAGCTCGCGCGGCGGCGCCGTGCTGGAGGAGCTGCCTCTCGATCGCGTGGAGGACCAGCAGTACATCTACTACCGCAAGGGCTCCGTGGCCATGTACTGGGCCAAGGAGGCGCTCGGCGAGGACGTGGTCGACCGGGCGATGCGCCGGCTGCTGGCCGAGCACGCGTTCAAGGGCGCGCCGTACCCGAACACCACCGACTTCCTGAAGATCCTGCGGGTCGAGGCCGGGCCGGCCAACGACCAGGTCATCACCGACCTGTTCGACAAGATCACCCTGCTCGACCTGAAGGCCACCAACGCCAGCGCGCGCAGGCTGCCCGACGGCAAGTACGAGGTGAAGTTCGACGTGACGGCGCGCAAGTTCTACGCCGACGGCGCGGGCAGGGAGACCGAGGCGCCGATGAACGAGATGGTCGAGGTGGGCGTGTTCTCGGCCGAGCCCGGCAAGGACGGCTTCGACGCGTCCAAGGTGCTGCTGCTGCACAAGGTCCCCATCCACGGACCGACCGTTCCCGTCAGCGTGGTGGTGGACAGCCGTCCCACCTGGGTGGGCATCGACCCGTACAACAAGCGCATCGACCGCAACTCCGACGACAACCTCGCCAAGGTCGAAGCCGCGCCTTGAGTCGGGCTCGACACGGCGCGGCAAAGACTCGTTTCCGTCGAACGCGCGACTTGCGATCGGAACGATCGTCACTATGTGGGACGATTGGCCTCCGGTGCCGCGGGGTGCTGTCGAGGGAGCGATGAACGGGTTGTGGTTGGTTTCGGTCGTGGCGCATGCCTGGGTGGCGTTGCGTCTCCTGCCGGGCGTCGTGTCGGCGGCCGGTGCGCCGTCGGCATGGCTGCTGGGCGGGCTGCTGGCCGTCTCGGCCGCGCTGGTGCCGCTGGCGCTGCGCCGCCGCAAGGGCAAGCGCACGCCGGAAGAGGTGCGCCGCAGCGACCTGATGGCCTGGGCCAGCCTCACGCTGATGGGGCTGTTCTCGTCGCTGTTCGTGCTGACGCTCGTTCGCGACGTGGTCGAGCTGGTGCTGTGGCTGGCCGGATTCCTCGGCGCGCCCAGGGTGGCCGGGCACGTCATCGACCTCAGTGCCTGCGGCGTGCTCGTGCTGGCCCTGCTGGCCACGCTGCTGGGGCTCTACAACGCCCGCAAGCCGCCGCGCGTGAAGATCGTCGACATCCCGCTGAAGGACCTGCCGCCGGCGCTGCACGGCTTCAAGATCGCGCAGATCTCCGACATGCACATCGGGCCCACCATCAAGCGGCCGGCCATGAAGTACGTGGTGGCCACCATCAACCGGCTCGACGTGGACGCCGTGGCCATCACCGGCGACCTGGTCGACGGCAACGTGTACGAGCTTTCGCGCCACGTGGCGCCGCTGGCCGGCCTGCGCTCGCGCCACGGCACCTTCTTCGTCACCGGCAACCACGAGTACTACTCGGGCGTGCACCCGTGGCTGAAGTATTTGCCCACGCTGGGCGTGCGCGTGCTGCTCAACGAGCACGTGATCCTGCTGCACCACCACGCGCCCATCGTGCTGGCCGGCGTCACCGACTTCTCGGCCGCCAGCTACGACACCAGCCACCGCACCGACGTCGCACTGGCCATCACCGGCGCGCCGCGCGCCGCCGTCAAGGTGTTGCTGGCGCACCAGCCGCGCAGCGCCGCGGCCGCCGAGGCCGCGGGCTTCGACCTGCAGATCTCCGGGCACACGCACGGCGGGCAGTTCGTGCCCTGGAACTTCTTCGTGCGCCTGCAGCAGCCGTTCACCGCCGGCCTGCATCGCGTCAACGAGATGCTGGTCTACATCAGCCGCGGCACCGGCTACTGGGGCCCGCCGATCCGGCTCGGGTCGCCGTCGGAGATCACGCTGCTGCGACTCGTCACGGCCACGGGACCGCTCGGCAAGTAGGACTTCACTGGATGCGTCACCTTCTTGACGAATCCGGCTCGCCTGACGCCTGAAAGCCGCGCCAGAGGGCGCCGCAGGGGATTGCTTGGCGGCCGCTGAGGTAATCTCGCCCCGTTCGCCGTCTCCCGAGTCCGCCATGCTTCGACGCCCTCTCTTCACGCTTGCCCTGCTGCTCGCCGCGGCCGCTTCCGCCCACGCGCAGGCACCCGACTGGAAGAAGGTGCGCATCGCCGTGGAGGGGGCCTACCCGCCGTTCTCCGAGATCGGCCCCGACGGCCAGATCAAGGGCTTCGACATCGACATCGCCAACGCCCTGTGCGCCGACATGAAGGCGCAGTGCACGCTGGTGCAGCAGGAGTTCGACGGCATGATCCCGGCGCTCAACGCGCGCAAGTTCGACGCCGTCATCGCCTCGATGTCGATCACCGAGGAGCGCAAGCGCAGCGTGGCCTTCTCCGACAAGTACTACGCCACGCCGGCGCGCCTCGTGGGCAGGAAGGGCAGCAACCTCGTGCCCACCGCGGCGGGCATGAAGGGCAAACGCATCGGCGTGCAGCGCTCCACCACGCACGACCGCTTCGCCACCGACACGTTCAAGGACAGCGAGATCGTGCGCTACACCGGCGAGGACCAGGTCTTCCTCGACCTGCAGTCGGGCCGCATCGACGCGGTGATGGCCGACTCCGTGGCCGTCGACTCGGGCTTCCTGAAGCGCCCGGCCGGCAAGGACTTCGCCTTCTTCGGCCCCGCGTTCACCGAAGACCGGTATTTCGGCACCGGCGCCGGCATCGCGATGCGCAAGGGCGACGCCGCGCTCAAGGCGAAGTTCGACCAGGCGATCAAGGACATCCGCGCCAACGGCACGTACCAGAAGATCCAGGCGAAGTATTTCGACTTCGACGTGTACGGGGCGAAGTAAGGCGCGATGCTGCAAGGCTACGGCTCCAGCCTGCTGACCGGCGCCGGCCTGTCGATCGCGGTGGCGCTCGCCTCGCTGGCCATCGCGGCGGCGCTCGGCGTGCTGGGCGCGATGGCCAAGCTCTCGCGCAGCCGCGTCCTGCGCGGCGCGGCGCAGGTGTACACCACGGTGATGCGCGGCGTGCCCGACCTGGTGATGATGTTCCTCGTCTACTACGGCGGCCAACTGCTGCTCAACAAGGTGGCCGACCGCTTCGAATGGGGCGACGTCACCATCGACCCGTTCGTGGCGGGCACGCTCACCATCGGCTTCATCTTCGGCGCCTACCTCACCGAGATCTTCCGCGGCGCGTTCCTGGCGGTGCCGCACGGGCAGCGCGAGGCGGCGCTCGCCTACGGGATGACGCCCGCGCAGGCGCTGCGCCGCATCGTCGGCCCGCAGATGCTGCGCCACGCGCTTGCGCCGCTGTCCAACACCTGGCTGGTGATGGTCAAGAGCACGGCCATCGTCAGCCTGATCGGGCTGTCCGACCTGATGCAGCGCGCCAAGAGCGCGGGCAGCAGCACGCAGCAGCCGTTCGTGTTCTACGCCACCGCCGCGGTGATGTACCTCGTGTTCACCAGCGTGTCGGAGCTGCTGTTCGCCTGGCTGAGGCGGCGCTACGCGGTGGGCGTGCGACAGGTGCGGATCTGATGGACTTCGACGCCATCGAGCAGAGCCTGCCGTCGTTCGCGCATGGCGCGTTGACGACGATCGAGCTGACGCTGGCCGCGCTCGCGTTGGGACTGTTGCTGGCGCTGCCACTGTCGGTGCTGCGCGGCTGGCCGTCGCGCTGGGTGTCGGGCCCCGTGTGGACGTTCACCTACGTCGTCCGCGGCACGCCGCTGCTGGTGCAACTGTACCTGCTGTATTACGGCCTGCCGCAGTTCGACGCGGTGCGCGACAGCTTCGCGTGGCCCTGGCTGCGCTCGGCCACGTTCTGCGCGATCGCGGCGTTCACGCTCAACACCTGCGCCTACACCATCGAGATCCTGCACGGCGCGATGCGCGCGGTGCCCGCGGGCGAGATCGAGGCGGCGCGCGCCATGGGCATGACGCGCGGCGTGATGCTGCGCCGCGTGCTGCTGCCGTCGGCGTTCCGGCGCATGCTGCCGGCCTACGGCAACGAGGTGATCCTGATGCGGCAGGCCACGTCGCTGGCGTCGTCCGTGACGCTGCTCGACCTCACCGGCGCGGCCAGCGAGATGAACTCGCGCTTCTACCTGCCGTTCGAGGCATTCCTCAGCGCCGCCGCCCTCTACCTGGCGATCACGATGGCCCTGGTGGGGCTGTTCCATGTCGCCGAACGCCGCTGGCTGATGCCGTGGCAAGCGAGAACCTCCTGATGAAAACCGTCCACCATCCTCTCACCCGGAACACCCCGGGCATCTCCGTCTCGCTGCAGAGCCTGCACTACGGCACGCCGGGCCGCGGCCTCAAGGCGACGCTGCAGGCAGCTCTGCACGCCGACGAGGTGCCCGGCCTGCTGGTGGCCCATCACCTGCGCGCGCGCCTGGCCGCGCTGGAGGCCGAAGGCCGCATCCTGGGCGAGGTGGTGCTGGTGCCGGTGGCCAATCCGATCGGCCTGGCGCAGCGCGTGCTGCAGTCGGTGGAAGGCCGCTTCGACCTGGCCAGCGGCGAGAACTTCAATCGCCATTACGCCGACCTCTTCGACACCGTCGTCGCGCGGGTCGACGGGCGCCTCAACGACGATGCCGCGCACAACGTGGCGCTGATCCGTGCGGCCCTGCGCGAAGGCGCGGCGGCGCTGCCCAAGCGCAATGCGCTTGAGAGCCTGCGCCGCACGCTGCTGGGCCTGAGCATCGACGCCGACATCGTGCTCGACCTGCATTGCGACAGCCAGGCCGTGATGCACCTCTA
>JBBQYL010000198.1:0-9409 GCA_038208735.1 Burkholderiales bacterium | reverse complement strand
CACCGCACAGTTGCCGGGGCTGTTGTCCCAGCTCCCGGCCTGGTCGCTGGATCCGGCAGCCGCCGCCATCACGCGCCACCTGGAGTTCGCCGACTTCAACGAGGCGTTCGCGTTCATGACGCGGGTGGCGCTGGAGGCCGCCAGGCGCGACCATCATCCCGACTGGTCGAACTCGTACAACGTGGTGGACGTGACGCTCACGTCGCACGATGCCGGCGGTTTGACGATGCGCGACATCGAACTGGCTCGCTTCGTGGAGCGCGCGGCGGCGGGCACCAGCGCCGGCGCGTGAGGCGCGCTCAGTCGCGCTGCCGCATGATGCACCCGCGCGGAGACGCGCTCAGTCGCGCTGCCGCGACGTGCCCGTGATGACGTCGACCATGCTCACCTCGGGCGCGCCTCCCAGCAGCGTCAGGCCCACCAGGCCCAGCTCGCGCGGGATCTGGCCGGTGAGGTGCGAGAAGCGGCTGCCGGTGTCGGCGAACGCGGCGAAGGTGCCGAAGCTGCCGTCGCCATACTGGTTGGCGAACCAGGCGAGCGTGCCGGCCTCCTTCTCCACCATCGGCTCGCAGTCGCGCAGCATCTTGACGACGTCGGCCTCCTTGCCGGCCTTGGCCTTGAAGCGCAGCACCAGGCCCTTGGTGACGCCCTCCAGCACCTTGGGCATCTTGCGGGCCAGCACCTCGATCCGGGTGGTGACCGGCGCGGACGTCATCAGGCGATGCTCGGCGGCGAAGAAGTTGGCCGCGGCGGTGCCCGCGAGGTGCGCCTCGCGGCCGGCCTCATCGTCGAAATACGACACGACGCCGAACTCGCCGCGCATGTAGCGCAGGCCGAACCACGCCTGCGTGGTCTTCTCCCACGAGACCTCCGTGGCGAGATCCTCGAGGAAGGTATCCATCGTGTCTTCGTCGGTCTGCGATTCGAAGCGGAACAACAGGGCTTTGGTGGTCATCGGTATCCTTTCATGCCTGGTATCTATCCTACCGTCGTTCAGCCCACCCGCAGCGCGTGGATGCCGAGGATCCCGATGATGCCGATGATGCCGATGGCGATCAGGTAGAAGGCGATGATGTAGTTCAGCAACTTGGGCATCACGAGGATGAGGATGCCGGCGAGCAGCGAGATGAGGGGCGTCAGCCCGAGATGGATGTTCACGAGGGTCCTTGGTCTTTGGCGCGGCCTTCGCGGCGACGCGCTTCGTCAGGTCGGCATGGTAGCCGGCTCCCCCAGCTCGGCGATGGGCGCGGGCTCGTGCAGCAGGTAGCCCTGGGCGAAGTCGACGTCCATCTCGTGCAGGCGTGCGAGCACCGCCGGCTTGTCGACGAACTCGGCCACGGTGGTCAGTCCCATCACCTTGGCCACGTCGGCGAAGCAGCGCACGGCCACCTCGTCCAGCGGGTCGTCCACCAGGTCGCGCACGAACTGGCCGTCGATCTTGAGCGTGTCCACGCGCAACGTCTTCAGGTAGCCGAACGACGCCGCGCCGGCCCCGAAATCATCGAGCGCCACCTTGACGCCGAAGGCGCGCACCTGGTCGATGAACACCGCGGCGTCGGCGATGTTGGTGACCGCCGCCGTCTCGGTGATCTCCAGGCACAGCGCGCCGCACAGCGCCGGCCCGGCCTTGGCGAGCACGTCGAGCGCCCAGCGGTGGAAGCTGCGGTCGCCCACCGACTGGCCCGACAGGTTGACGCTCAGCAGGGCGATGCGCGCGGGCTCGCGCAGCGCGGCCATCCAGTCGACGACCTTGCGCAGTACCCAGCGGTCGATGCGCGAGGCCAGGTGGAAGCGCTCGGCCGCCGGCAGGAACGCGCCCGGCGCCACCAGCGGGCCGCCGTCCTGGCCCATGCGCAGCAGCACCTCGGCGTGCACGCCGTGCGACGCGTCGGGTCGATGCTTCAACGGCGTCAGGCGCTGCGCGTAGAGCACGAAGCCGTCGTCGTCGATCGCGCTCTCGATGCGCGTCACCCACTGCATCTCGAACTGGCGCTCGCGCATGGCCAGGTCGGTGTCGAACCACGTGTGCACGCGGTTGCGGCCGGCCTCCTTGGCGGCGTAGCAGGCGGTGTCGGCCGCCTGCTGGAGCGCGGCGGCGGTCTGCCAGCGGCGATCCAGCGGCACCAGGCCGATGCTCATGCCGATGCGAAAGCGCCGGTCCTCGTGCACGAAGCGGAAGTCGTCCATGCGGTCGCACAGCTTCTGCGCCACGCGCTGGGCCTGGTCGGCGGCGCAACGCTCCATCAGGATGGCGAACTCGTCGCCGCCCAGGCGCGCCACCGTGTCGCGGGTGCGCACGCTGTCCACCAGCATGCGGGCCATCTGCTGCAGCAGCTGGTCGCCCACGGCATGTCCGCAGGCGTCGTTGACCAGCTTGAACTGGTCGAGGTCGATGTAGAGCAGGGCGTGCTCGCCGCCGTCCTGGGCCGCCTGCAGCAGCCGGCCCAGGCGGGCCTCGAACTCGGTGCGGTTGACCAGGCCGGTGAGCACGTCGTGCGTGGCGCGCCAGCGCATCTCGCCGCTGAGGCGGCGCTGCTCGCTGACGTCGAGCAGGCGCTCGCCTTCGGTGGCCTGGCGCATGGCCTCTTCGAGGCCGGCCAAGTCGTCGGGATGCACGCGCTGGTTCCACACCAGCACCGGCGCCGCGCGGCCGCCGCTGGCGTCGCCGAACAGCTGGTACATGCGCGCGTCCCAGATCAGCTCGCCGGTCTCGATGTTGAGCTCCCAGATCCCGATGCCGCCGCTCTCGGTGGCCAGCGCCACGCGGTCGTTCACTTCCTTCATGGCGAGACGTTGCGCGATCCTGTCGCTGATGTCCTGGAACGCGCCCACCAGGCGAATGGGTACGCCGTTGGCGAACTCGGCCGAGCCCACGGCACGCACCCACAGGTGCCGGCCGTCGGCACTGATGAACGGCATCTCCATGTCTCAGGGCGTGCCGTCGCCCATCGCGCGGTTGACGGCCGCCTCGATCGTCGGCCGGACGTCGGGAGGATAGAAGCCCAGCGAGGCGTCGAGATCGGGGTCGTAGTCGGCGTCCACGCCATGGATGCGCCGCGTCTCCTGCGACCACACCACCTTGCCGGTGACGAGATCGACCTCCCAGCCGCCGATGCCGGCCATGCGGCCGGTGCGATCCAGGAACAGCTCGCTCTTGCGCAACGTCTCTTCATCAGCGCGACGCCGGCATAGGTCTCCGCGGCGTGGCGCGCGTTGCGGCCGATGACGATGCGCTCGTCGAAACGGCGGCCCTCGTTAGCCACCATCGCGTTGGCGAAGCCCTCGATGTCGCGCCGCATCTGCACGCCCTTGCCGTCCCGGAGGAGGGCAAGGGCCTGGTCGGGGTGCTCGGCCGTGAGGGCGACGGCATCGTCGGCCTGGACGGCGGCCACGCTGGCGCGGGTGCGGTCGGCCCAGCCGGCCGTCTCGTCGAGACGCACGGACTGCTCGTGGGTGGTCCAGGCGACCCCGACCAGCGCGACGACCCCGATGGCGACAACGAGTGCAGACGCGCGCCTGAGGGGCGCGGAACTTCGATTCATGGTCCCTGAAAGCCTGGTGATGCCCGAGCCGGTCTTCGCCGGACTGCGCACGATGCCACCCCTGGCATCGAGTCTACGGTGTCGCGCGCCTGACCTACACTGGGACAAATGCCCGTCTTCGAGATCAAGCCCGTCTTCATCGACGGCACCGACGCCGCCGCCGAGTGGGTCGACAACGAACACTCCGCGTGGAACGAGCCGCTGCTGCGCACCACGGCGCCCCTGGCCGAGCGCTGGGTGGTGCCCACGCTGGAGCTCTACCGTTCAGAGAAGAGCGCCACCGCGGTGCTGTTCCACCCGACCGCCCACGTGGTGTCGCAGGGGGTGCGCGACGAGCTGTCGCCGTTCGGCGAGCTGGAGTTCCTGCCGGTGCAGGTGACCGGCTACGGCCAGTTCTACGCCATGCACGTGCTCAACAGCTGCGAGCTGCCGCCGGGCAGCCACGCCGACACGGGCCCGGGTACCGACATCGCGCTGATCCGCGCGTTCCCGCGCGCGTTCGAGGCGCCCGCGCCGTTCTTCCGCATCCGCCATCCGGGCACGCTCACGGCCGGCGGCGTGGCGGTGTGCGTGCCCGACATCTACGCGAGCGAGGCCGCCGCCACCGCCGTCATGCGGGTGGCGGGCAAGTGCCTGCGGGCGGTGCGGGTTCCCACGGCCTGACTCGGCCGCAGCGCGTCAGGTGCGGTAGCTCGCGTCCATGCGGTCGAGCTTGCGCAGCAGCGCCGGCCACACGAACGCGCCGCCCTGGCTGGCGGTCTGCACGCGCATCGACTCGGCGACGCCGGACACGATCTCCGGGTGCACGTGCGTGAGCGGGCCGCCGGCCTGCGCCGCGAGCTGGATCTGGCACGTGGTCTCGAACATGTACATCGCCAGGAACGCATCGGCGATCGACTTGCCCACGGTCAGCAGCCCGTGGTTGCGCAGCATCAGGTAGTTGGCGTTCCCCAGGTCGGCCTGCAGGCGCGGCTTCTCGTCGTCGCGCAGTGCCACGCCCTCGTAGTCGTGGTACGCCAGCGAGGCCAGCACGAAGGTGGACTGCTGCGAGATCGGCAGCACGCCCGCGGCCTGCGCGCTGACGGCCACGCCGGCGCGGGTGTGGGTGTGCAGCACGCAATGCGCGTCGTCGCGCGCCGCGTGGATGGAGGAATGGATGACGAAGCCGGCGCGGTTGACGGGGAAGGGCGAGTCGCCGCGCTTGTTGCCTTCCTGGTCGATGAGCACCAGCGACGACGCGGTGATCTCGTCGAACATCAGGCCGTACGGGTTGATCAGGAAGCTGTGGTCGTCGCCCGGTACGCGCGCGCTGATGTGCGTGAACACCAGGTCGCTCCAGCCGTAGGCGGCCACGAGGCGGTAGCAGGCGGCGAGGTCGCAGCGCAGTTGCCATTCCTCGGCGCTGACCTTGTCCTTCAGGGACGGGATGTGCATGACGGTCTCCTTGGTTGGGTAAGGGGTCTGGCCCCGTTCGGGGCCAGACCCCTCTCTTTGTTCAGCCCGGTCGCTGGTCGGTGGACGGCTTCTTCCAGAGGTTGATGCCCCCGTCGACCGCATGCTGGTCGATGGTCGCCAGTTCCTGCGGCGTGAAGTCGAGGCGGGCCATCGCGCCGGCCAGGTCGACGATCTGCTCGGGGCGGCTCGCGCCGATCAGCGCCGACGTGACGCGCGCATCGCGCAGCACCCAGGCCGTGGCCATCTGCGCCAGCGTCTGCCCGCGCGCCTTCGCGATCTCGTTGAGCGCGCCGACGTGCTTGAGGTTCGCGTCGCTCAGGTGCTCGGGCTTGAACGAGCCGCCGCCGGGCCGGTTCATGCGGGCGTCGGCGGGCACGCCGGCCAGGTACTTGTCGGTGAGCAGCCCCTGCGCCAGCGCGCTGAACGCGATGCAGCCCGCGCCGGTGTCCTCCAGGGTGTCGAGCAGGTCTTCCTCGATCCAGCGATTGAGCAGGCTGTAGGACGGCTGGTGGATCAGCAGGGGAACCCCCAGCGACTTGAGGATGGCCGCGGCCTCGCGGGTCTTGCCGGCCGAGTAGCTGCTGATGCCCACGTACAGCGCCTTGCCCTGGCGCACCGCGGTGGCCAGCGCGCCCATCGTCTCTTCCAGCGGCGTGTCGGGGTCGAAACGGTGCGAGTAGAAGATGTCGACGTAGTCGATCCCCATGCGCCCGAGGCTCTGGTCGAGGCTGGCCAGCACGTACTTGCGGGAGCCGCCGCCCTGGCCGTAAGGGCCGGGCCACATGTCCCAGCCGGCCTTGCTGGAGATCAGCAGCTCGTCGCGATGGGAGCGGAAGTCGCGCCGAAGGTGCTCGCCGAAGTTGCTCTCGGCGCTGCCGTAGGGCGGGCCGTAGTTGTTGGCGAGGTCGAAGTGGGTGATGCCCAGGTCGAACGCCGTCCGCAGCATGCTGCGTTGCGTCTCCCTGGGCGTGGCGTCGCCGAAGTTGTGCCACAGGCCCAGCGAGATGGCCGGTAGTTTCAGGCCGCTGCGGCCGCAAGTGCGGTAAGGCATGCGGCCGTCATAGCGCTGGGGTTCGGCGGAGTAGGTCATCGCGGCTGGCTGAAGTGAAGTCAGCCGCGATTCTCGTGCAATGCGGGCCATGGCGGGCGCCGAAAATCGGTCACCCGCCATGCCGGGAAGGAGATCAGTCGTCGATGCGCGTGATCTTCGTTCCCTGCAGCGTGGCACCTGCCATCAGGCCGGCGTTGGTCATGATGAAGGCCGACGTGGGCGCCTGCGCGGCGTTCGCGTCGATCGCGCCGTTGGCGCCGGCGGTCAACACGGCCACCGAGGCGTCGGCGCCGGCCGACCAGCCCTTGCTGGCCATGAACTTCTGCAGCGAGTCGTCGGTCATGAACAGGATGACGATGGCACGCGATTGGGCGCCGATCTGCCAGCCGATGGAGCCAGTGGTGGTGCGGTAGTAGCCCTCGACGCGGCCGTGCTCGCGCAGCTGGCCTTCGCCGTAGGCGCCGCCCACCACGAGGCCGGCGGAGATCACGCGCGGGAACACCAGGACGCCGCGCGCCTTGGCCACCAGCTCGCGGCTGCCGGGCGTGCTGGCGTAGAGACGGTCCAGCGTCTCGTGGTAGCTGGCGTCGACGGCGTGGCGCGATTCGGCCGTGCTGGGCGTGCCGTCTTCGGTGGGCTTGCTGACGCTGGCGGTGGTGGAGCAGCCGGCAAGAACGGCGGCGGCAACGAGGGCGGAAAGGGGGAGGAGGCGGGCGAACTTCATGAGCGTGTCCTTGTAGGGTGCGCGAGCGGTCGGCGACCGTCGCGTTGGAACCCCACCGGCAAACGCGGTGCCAGGGTCGCCTTGCCCGCCAGGAAACTCAGGTCGCCGGCGGTGGCGCGGGGGCCGGCGTGTCGGGCGCGGCCGCGGGCGCCGCCTTGCCGTCGGACACCACCGACGCCTCCACGCCGACGACCTGCGCCGGCGCGCCGGCCGTCGCATCGAGGGTGACCGGCCGCGCGAGATCCGCCGCCCGTCCGGGCTCGCCGAGCGGGCGGGCGCGCACCAGCCAGTCGATCATCCAGGCGACCATCGTCTGGTCGCGTTCCAGGTAGTGCGTGTGCGCGCCCAGCCCCAGGCACACCTCGACCTCGCGCGCGGGTTGCAGCCGGCGCTCGTCCGGCGGCGTCGGATTGAAGCCGGTGTAGACGTCGACGCGCCCGAACCTGTCGTGGCCCACCGCGTTGGCCGTGGGGTGCCTGAGCACCGGCTCGTGCGCCGCGTCGCTCCACAGCCAGCGGCCCACGTAGTCGCCGCTGCAGAACCCGTTCATCCAGCGCTGCACGCCGATGTCGGTGGCGCGCGGGCCGAACACGCCACCGTTCTTCGCCAGCACCCAGCCGTAGAGGCCGGGAAAGCGGGCGCCGTACAGCTGGCGCAGCGGGCAGCCGAGAGTGAGCAGGCTCACGGGCGGCAGCGGCTTGTCGTCGAGGCTGGGCGCGTCGCCGGCCGTGGGCGCGAGCTGCGCGCGGCTGGTGAGAAAGCGCAGCAACTCCGCGCTGATGACCGTGCCCTGGCTGTGCGACACCACCACCACGCGGTCGTAGCCCTGCGCCTGCACGTGGCGCAGCAGCGCGGCATAGCGCGAGAAGATGTGGGCACGCGGGATGTTGGTGCGCGGGAACTCGCGGAAGTGGTTGTCGACGTCGAGCGCCACGTCGAGCGGCCCGCGCAGCGACGGGATGCGGCGCGACAGCTGCCCGCCCAGCACCGACAGCGCCGCGCCGACGCCGGCCGCGCTGAAGACGAGCGCCTGCAGCGGATCGAACAGCGCCTGCGAGAGCGACGACACCACGTTCTCCACGCCGTCCAGCAACGTGACCAGTCGGACCAGGCCCAGCCGATCGAGTTGGGTGGTGACCATCGCGTGCTCGAACACCGTGGTGAAGAACAGCAGCGCGATGCCCAGGCTCAGCGCCACGCCCAGCCCGCTGACCACGGCCACCACGAGGTCCAGCCAGCGGTAGCCGATGGTGAGCCAACGGCCCAGATTGCGCGCGTGCAGCGTGCGCCGCAGGAGCGTGGCCTTCACGTGTTTCGCGCTGCGCTTGTCCAGCGCCTTCTGGTGCGCGTCGCGTCGCGCGTCGGCGATGAGCTTGAGCTCCGCGGCCACGCTGGGCGTGAACATCACCAGCAGGTAGGCCACCAGCACCAGCAGCAGCGTGGCCAGCAGCGAGAACGCGCCGGTGCTCTTCACGTAGCGGTCGTCCAGCACCGCGTGCGCGCTGGGCAGCGCCTGGCTGGCCGCGGCGATCTTGGCGTTCTTGCTGGTCCACATGCACACGTTGGGGCCGGCCGACGCTGCCGGCTTCGGGGCCGAGGCCGCCGGCTCGAACGCGAAGATGCAGGGACGGTAGCCCGCGCCTTCCACCGACGCGTCGAGCACGTTGTTGACGAGCGCCCAGATCGTCATCGTCACGGCCAGGAACATGCCCATCGACACGGTGATGCCCAGGCGGCCGGTGCCGATGCTCGCGCGCGTGGCGTAGCCCGGCTCGCGGCGCGCCACGAAGCCGGCCCCGAACCACACCACCAGCAGCGGGCCGACCACGATCCACCACCACTTGATCAGCAACAGCACGGACTCGGTGGAGAACAGCACCGCGTGGATCCACACGTCGCGCCACACCGGCGTGCCCAGCACCTGCGTCTCGTGGACGGCGCAGCCCAGCATCAGCAGCATCGAGCCGGCCCACATCCAGCGGCCCGCCAGGAGCACGAACGGGAAGCGGTCATCGGCGATGCGCAGCGCGGTCTCGTTGCCCATCGTCAGCAGCGCGAGGAAGGTGAACGCCGTCAGCCATTGCAGCGCCGACGGCATGACGAACAGCGCCCCCGCGGCGCCGGCCCCGAGCGCGGCGGGAGCCAACGCCTGCAGCCACTTCCCGTCGCCCCAGCGGTAGGCCAGCCGCAGCAGCGACAGCAGCAGCAGCGCGCCGGCCACGCCGCGGTGCAGCCACGGCTCGTGCGACGCCGCGGCCGGGCCGGCGGCGGCGTCGACCGCGATCAACGACGCCGCGCCCGACGTGAAGCCCAGCAGCACGAGCAGGATTCCCAGCAGCGCAAGTTGGATGAACAGCAGCGCCAGCACGTTGACGAACAGCCAGTCGAGCCCGATCTGCAACCACGCGACGGTGGTCCAGGCGCGCCGGAACGCGCTCGCGTGGGGCGCGCGCGGGTCGCGCGACCGGGCGAGCTGGCCCCACATCTCGTCGACCGTCTCGCGGCCCAGCTTGGACAGGCGAAACACCAGCGTGAACAGCTCCGAGACGATGCGCGGCATCGAGCCCGACAGGCGCGACAGGTCGGCCCAGTACATCTCGTAGACGTCCACGGTTTCGGTCACCGTGCCGGCGCCTC
>JBBQYL010000197.1:0-9420 GCA_038208735.1 Burkholderiales bacterium | reverse complement strand
CATGAAGCAAGGCAGGGGCCCGATTGCCGGATGCTGACAGTTCGTTACCTTGGGACCTCAGCTCCGGCGGCGGCTCGCCTGGCGGCAGCACGCGGAACGTCCAGCGATCCAGGTCGCCGCGCAGGCCGGCTACCTGGAGGTGCCAGGGGCCGGCGAGCTGCCCGCGCCGCGCGCCGTCCTCGGCGATGGCGGCCAGCTGCGCCACCCAGCTCCACCGATCCTGGGCGCCCGGGGCCGTGCTGGGTGCGCTCGGCGCACCAGAGAAGCGCACGCGGGCGGCATCTCGGTCGAAGTCGATGCTGCGCCTGTCGCGCCCGCGTTCGCGCTCCACCAGGCGCAGCGGCGCCACGCCGGCGGCGTCGAAGCCGCCGGTGCTTTCCCAATCGCGGGGCGGATGCCCCTCCACCGCGGTGGCCAGGCGCAGCGTGAAGGCGGTGCCGGCGTTCGTCCATTCGAGCGTGGCCAGGCCCTCCGTGGCCGCGCTCGCGGCGGCATGGGTGCGTTGCACGAGGGCGTAGTGCAGCGTGACCGACACGGGCGGTCGCGTGGCATAGACGGGCCACGCCGCGGCCGCCACGGTGTCGGCCGGCCGGGAGCCACCGTCGCCCGCGGGCAGGCGAGGGGCCGGCGCGACGGGCGTCCGCGAGCGCCCGGCCGCGGGGGACGCCCGCGAGCGCGCGTGCACCGGCATCAGCACCGATTCGGGCCCGTGCATCCTCGCCGAGCGCGTCGCCGCATCGGCCTTCGGCGCGGGTTCGACCAGCGTGAACGGAACTCGCGCGCCCATCGGCACACTCACGCTGGCCAGCGTGCGCAAGCCGAGCCGCGCGGCATCGAAACGCGGCGCGCCGCGGCTCGCCAGACGCCATCCGATGGCGTGCAGCAACAGCACCACCAGAGTCAATACGAAGAGACGTCGCGTCCGCATCGGACAATACTGCCATCGCCCCCTCAGAACACCCGGCGCCGAAGCCGGGCATTTTCATGAAACTTGCCACCTACAAGGACGGATCGCGCGATGGCCAGCTGGTCGTCGTCTCGCGCGACCTCGCCACCGCCCACTTCGCGACCGGCATCGCGACGCGGATGCAACAGGCCCTCGACGACTGGAACTTCATCGCGCCGCTGCTGCAGGATCTCTCGGTGGCGCTGAACCACGGCAAGACGCGCCACGCGTTCCCGTTCGTGCCCGAACAGTGCATGGCGCCGCTGCCGCGCGCGTTCCAGTGGGCCGACGGCTCTGCCTATCTCAACCACGTCGAACTCGTGCGGAAGGCCCGCGGCGCCGAGATGCCCGAGAGTTTCTTCGGCGATCCGCTGATGTACCAGGGCGGCAGCGACGACTTCCTCGGCCCCTGCGACCCGGCCACGTTCGCCAGCCCCGACTGGGGCATCGACTTCGAGGGCGAGGTGGCGGTCGTCACCGGCGACGTGGCGATGGGCGCCGGCCCCGACCAGGCGCTGGAAGGCGTGCGCCTGCTGATGCTGGCCAACGACTGGAGCCTGCGCAACCTGATCCCGCCGGAGCTCGCCAAGGGCTTCGGCTTCCTTCAAAGCAAGCCGGCCACCGCGTTCAGCCCGGTGGCGGTCACGCCCGACGAGCTGGGAGATGCCTGGGCCGGCGGCCGCCTGCACCTGCCGCTGCAATGCACGTGGAACGGCCGCAAGGTGGGCACGTGCGACGCGGGTCCCGAGATGACGTTCCACTTCGGCCAGCTGATCGCGCACCTGGCCAGGACGCGCAACGTGCGCGCCGGCTCCATCGTGGGCAGCGGCACGGTCAGCAACAAGGACTGGAGCAAGGGCTGGAGCTGCATCGCCGAGCAGCGCGCCATCGAGACGATCGAGCACGGCGAGCCGAAGACGGGCTTCATGCAGTACGGCGACGTGATCCGCATCGAGATGAAGCGCGACAACCGGTCGGTGTTCGGCGCGATCGAGCAGCAGGTGCTCGAGTGCGAATGAGCCTGCGCGCCGCGGCCCTGGGCGTCGGCCTTGCCGCGGTGCTGGCGGGCGCGTCCGCCTGCGCCGCCGCCGTGAGTTCGTCGAACGACGCGGCCCCGCCGCGGGCGACGGACGACGCTGACGCGCACTGCCCGCCGGCGGCCACGGTGCCCACGCAGGACGAGGTGCTGGACGGGCTGCGCCACGCGGTCGACAACGGCGTGCTCTGGAAAGCCACCAAGGGCGGCCGCACCGTCTGGCTGTACGGCACCATCCACGTGGCGCAGATGGCGTGGATGTATCCGGGCCCGCAGGTGATGAAGGCCGTGATGGGCAGCGACGTCGTCGCCCTCGAGCTCGACCCCACCGACCCGGACATCGTTGCACGACTGCAGAAGGCCATCGGCCGGCGCGCCGACGCGCCCGCGCTGCCCGCTGCGTTGCAGCGTCGCCTGCAGGCGCGGATGGTGGCGGCGTGCCTGGCGCCCGCGACGCTCGCCGGCCTGCGGCCCGAGCTGCAGGCGGTGTCGCTGGAGGTGCTCGAGGGCCGCGCGCTGGGGCTGTACCCCGAATTCGGCATCGACAACTTCCTCGCCGGGTTGAGCCACGGCCTGAAAAAGCCGGTGCGCTCGCTGGAGACGCCCGAGTCGCAGGCGGCCCTGCTGGTCAGCGACGACCCGGCCGAGACCGAGCGCAACGTGGGCGATCTGCTGGACGAGCTCGAGTCGGGCAAGGGCCCGCAGGTGCTCCAGCGCCTGGCGGGCGACTGGCAGCGCGGCGACCTGGCCGACCTCGACGCCTACGCGAGCTGGTGCGAGTGCCTCGACACGCCCGAGCAGAAGGCCGACTTCGTCAAGCTGGTGGACGAGCGCAACCCGTTGATGGCCGACAAGGTGGTCAGGTGGCATGCCGAGGGCAAGTCGCTGTTCGTGGCGGTGGGCACGCTGCACCTGGTGGGGCGCATGGGCCTGCCCGAGCTGCTGAGGGCGCGTGGCTTCCAGGTCGAGCGCGTCAAGTACGCCGACCGTCCCTGAAAGCGTAGTATCACGCGAGTTGCCACGCCGTCCCTGGAGATCCTCATGTCCGACATCCCGAACTTCGCCAAGCTGGTCCCCGGATTCGATTTCCTGCAGGGCCTGGTGAAGAACGCCGGGTCGGCCCTGCCCAGCATGGGCCAGTGGGTGGCGCCCACGCTCAATCCCGAGGAACTGCAGAAGCGCATCGACGAGCTCAAGACGGTGCAGTTCTGGCTCGAGCAGAACGCCAGGATGCTGGGCACCACCATCCAGGCGCTCGAGGTCCAAAGAATGACCCTGTCGACCCTGAAGACGATGAACGTGCAGATGACCGACCTGCGCGATGCGATGAAGGTGGCGCCCGTCGCCTCGGCCGGCTCGGCCGCGTCCGCGGCGGTGGGATCGATGGCCAGCAGCTTCGGCGCCGACGCGTTGATGCAGGCCGCCAGGAACGCGATGGGCAACATCGCGGGGCTGGGCAAGGCCGCCGCCGCGCCGGAACCCGAACCGGCGCCCGAGCCGGCCCCTGCCCCTGCGTCGAAGGCGCAGGACAAGGTCGCCGAGCCGCCCGCCGTCGCCGCCTCCGGCGTGGTCGACCCGATGCAATGGTGGGGCGCGCTCACCAAGCAGTTCTCGCAGCTGGCCGCCACCGCAATGAAGGACTCCGCCACCGACGCCGCCAGGAACCTGGCCGGCGCGATGATGAAGCAGGGCACCGACGCCGCGGGCGAGATGATCAAGAAGGCCGTGGCGGTGCCGGCCGGCGTGGCCGCGAAGGCGATGTCGGCGGCCACGCAGGCGGCCGGCGCCACCGCCGCCAAGGCCTCCGCCAAGAGAGAGGTCGCCGGCGTCACGGGGGCCAAGGCCACGGCGAAGAAGACCGCCGGCAAGTCGCCGGCGGCGCACAAGTCGCCCGCCCGCAAGGCCGCTGCCAAGCCTGCCGCGCCGGCGGCCAAGCGCCGTGCGAGTTGAGCCGACCTTTGGCGACGACGCGGGCCCGTCCACCGTCGCCGACCCGGGCTGGGCCAACACCGTGCCGCCCACGCTCGATCCGGCATCGTCCGCGGAGCCCGTCTTGAAGCCCTCCATTGCCGCTGCGGCTTCGCCCGCCATCGCGCTGGCCCCCACGCCGGCGCCCGTGGCGCAGGCCGCACTTGTCGCCGCGCTGCGCGCGCTGCTGCCGGCGCACGCGCTGCTGTGGCACAACGAGGACACCACGCCCTACGAGTGCGACGGTCTCACCGCCTACCGCGAGCGACCGCTGGCCGTGGCCCTGCCCGAGACCGAGGGCCAGGTGTCGGCCATCCTTGCCGCCTGCCATCGCCTGGGCGTGCCGGTGGTGGCGCGTGGCGCGGGCACGGGCCTGTCGGGCGGCGCGATGCCGCACGCACACGGGCTCACGCTGTCGCTGGCCAAGTTCAACCGCATCGTGAAGGTGGACACGCGCGCTCGTACGGCCACCGTGCAGTCGGGCGTGCGCAACCTGGCCATCAGCGAGGCCGCGGCGCCGCACGGCTTCTACTACGCGCCCGACCCGTCGAGCCAGATCGCCTGCACCATCGGCGGCACCGTGGCCGAGAACTCCGGCGGCGTGCACTGCCTGAAGTACGGCCTGACGCTGCACAACGTGCTGCAGGTGCGCGGCTTCCTGGCCGACGGCACGCCGGCCACGTTCGGCTCGCTGGCGCTCGACGCGCCGGGCCTCGATCTGCTGTCGGTGGTGGTCGGCAGCGAGGGCATGCTGGCGGTGGTCATCGAGGTGGTGGTCAAGCTCACGCCCAAGCCGCAGGTGGCGCGCTGCATCATGGCCAGCTTCTCCGACGTGCGGCATGCCGGCGACGCGGTGGCGGCCATCATCGCCGACGGCCTGATCCCGGCCGGCCTCGAGATGATGGACAGGCCGATGACCGCTGCCGTCGAGGCCTTCGTGCACGCGGGCTACGACCTCGACGCCGCCGCCATCCTGCTGTGCGAGAGCGACGGCACGCCAGAGGAGGTGGAGGAAGAGATCCTGCGCATGGAGCAGGTGCTGGTGCGCGCCGGGGCGTCGCGGCTGGAGATCAGCACCAGCGAGGCCCAGCGGCTGAAGTTCTGGAGCGGTCGCAAGAACGCGTTTCCGGCCTCGGGCCGGCTGAGCCCCGACTACATGTGCATGGACTCCACCATCCCGCGCGCCCGGCTGGCGGACATGCTGCTGGCCATCGCCGACATGGAGAAGAAGTTCGACCTGCGCTGCTGCAACGTGTTCCACGCCGGCGACGGCAACCTGCATCCGCTGATCCTGTTCGATGCCAACGACGCCGGCCAGCTGCATCGCGCCGAAGCCTTCGGCGCCGAGATCCTCGAGCTCTCGGTGGCGATGGGCGGCACCATCAGCGGCGAGCACGGGGTGGGCGCCGAGAAGCTCAATTCGATGTGCGTGCAGTTCTCCGATACCGAGCGCGCGCAGATGTTCGCCCTGAAGGCCGCCTTCGATCCGCAGGGGTTGCTGAACCCGGGCAAGGTGATCCCCACGCTGCATCGCTGCGCCGAGTACGGCCGCATGCATGTCAAGCGCGGCGTGCTCGCCTTCCCCGGGCTGGAACGCTTCTGATCACCGATCTTCGATCCCCGATGAACGACACCCTCATCGGCCTGGCCGAACGCGTCCGCCAGGCCGCGGCGGCCAAGGCCATCCTGCGCATCCGCGGCGGCAACACCAAGCAATCGATGGCCGGCGTCATCTCCGACGCGGCCGTGCTGGACATGCGCGGCTACGCCGGCATCGTCGACTACGCGCCCACCGAGTTGGTGATCACGGCGCGCGCCGGCACGCCGCTGGTCGAACTCGAGCGCGTGCTGGCCGAGCGCGGTCAGTGCCTGCCGTTCGATCCGCCGCGCTTCGCCGACGCCGACGGCCGCCTGAGCGGCACCGTGGGCGGCATGGTGGCCGCGGGCCTGGCCGGCCCGGGGCGCGCGGCCGTGGGCGGCGTGCGCGACTACGTGCTGGGCGTGCTGCTGCTCAACGGCCGCGGCGACCTGATGCACTTTGGCGGACAGGTGATGAAGAACGTGGCCGGCTACGACGTGTCGCGCCTGGTGGCCGGCTCGTGGGGCGCGCTGGGCGCGATCTGCGAGGTCTCGCTGAAGGTGCTGCCGATGCCGGTGGCCACCGCCACGCTGCGCTTCGACATGCGCCAGGCCGAGGCGCTCGAATGCCTGCACGCGTGGGCCGGCCAGCCGCTGCCGCTCAACGCCAGCGTGTGGTGGCGCGACACGCTGGCCATCCGCCTGCGCGGCGCCAACGCGGCCGTCGAGTCGGCCGTCAGGCGCCTGGGCGGCGAGGTGATCCCGCCCGACCTCGGCGGCGCGTTCTGGGAGGGCCTGCGCGACCAGCGCGACGAGTTCTTCATCGAGGCCCGCGAGGCCGCCGAGCGCGAGAAGAGCGCGCTATGGCGGCTCGCGTTGCCGGCCACCACGCCGGTGCTGCCGTCGTTCCTCGACACGCTCATCGAGTGGGGCGGCGCGCAGCGCTGGGTGGTGGCCGGCGCGGAAGACACGCTGGTGATGCACCGCGCCGAGCGCGCTGGCGGCAGCGCGTTCCGTGTCACCGGCGGCGTGGGCGACGGCGCCGGCTACGCCACGCCTTTGGCGCCCGCCTTGCTCGCGATCCACAAGCGGCTGCGAGAATCTTTCGACCCGGACGGCGTCTTCGTGCCCGGCCGCCCGATGCGTTTCAAAGACTCCTAGATGCAGACCACGCTCGCCCCCGAATTTGCCGGCACGCCCGATGGCCTCGAAGCCGAATCCATCCTGCGCAAGTGCGTGCACTGCGGCTTTTGCACGGCCACCTGCCCCACCTACCAGTTGCTGGGCGACGAGCTGGACGGCCCGCGCGGACGCATCTACCTGATGAAGCAGGTGCTCGAGGGCCAGGAACCCACGCGCGCCACGCAGCTGCACCTCGACCGCTGCCTCACCTGCCGCAATTGCGAGACCACGTGCCCGTCCGGCGTCGAGTACGGCAAGCTGGTGGAGATCGGTCGCCGCATCGTCGACGCGAAGGTGGAACGTCCCGCCGGCGAGCGCGCCAAGCGCTGGCTGCTGCGCGAGGGCCTCACGTCGCCGCTGTTCGCCCCGGCGTTGAAGCTGGGCCAGGCCATGCGGCCGTTGTTGCCCGCCACCTTGAAGGCCAAGGTGCCCGACAAGGCCACGAGTGCCGGCACCGCGCGCGAGGGCCTGTGGCCGCAACGCACGCACGCCCGCAAGGTGCTGATGCTGACGGGCTGCGTGCAACCCGCCATGAAGCCCAACATCAACGCCGCCACCGCCCGAGTGCTCGACCTCGCCGGCGTGCAGGCCGTGTCGCCCGACGGCGTGGGCTGCTGCGGCGCGGTGCGCAGCCACGGCGGCGACCACGAGGGCGGCCTGGACGACATGCGCCGCAACATCGACGCCTGGTGGCCCTGGGTGGCCGGCCTCACCGAGGCGGGCGCCGTGGAAGCCATCGTGATGAATGCGTCGGGCTGCGGCGTCACCGTCAAGGACTACGGCCACGCGCTGGCCCGCGATCCCGAGTACGCCGAGAAGGCGGCTCGCGTGAGCGCGCTCACGCGCGACCTCAGCGAGCTGATGGACGGCCTGATGCCCGCGCTGCTGGCGCACTGGCAGGGCGTGCGCGAACGCCGTGGCGCCGAGGCGCCCGAGCATGCGCCCGGCACGCAGCTGGTGTTCCATCCGCCGTGCACGCTGCAGCACGGGCAGCAGCTGCGCGGGGGCGTGGAGCGGATGCTCGCCGCACTCGATTTCGACGTGCGCCTGGCGGCCTCCGAGAGCCACCTGTGCTGCGGCTCGGCCGGCACGTACTCGGTGCTGCAGCCGGTGCTGGCCACGCAGCTGCGCGACCGCAAGCTGGCGGCGCTGGCCGCCGCGCAACCCGAGCCGCGCGCCATCGTCTCGGCCAACATCGGCTGCATCTCGCACCTGCAGTCGGGCACGGCCACGCCGGTGCGGCACTGGATCGAGCTGGTCGACGAGAGGCTGGCGGGATGACGCAGGTCGTGCTCATCGCCACCACGGGCGCGCCGCAGCTGCGCCGCGCGGTGGAGAGCGTGCTGGCCCAGACGCTGCCCACCGCGTGCTACGTGGTGTGCGACGGCGCACAGTACGGCGGCCCGGTGGCGCAGGCGCTGCAGGGCCTCGACGTGCCGGTGTGCGTGCTCCCCCGCAACGTGGGCGCCGACGGCTTCTATGGCCACCGCATCTATGCGGCGTTCGCGCACCTGGTCGACGAGGACCATGTGCTGTTCCTCGACCAGGACAACTTCCTCGCGCCCGACCACGTGGCGCAGTGCGTCGACCTGATCGCCGCCAGGCGCCTGCAGTGGTGCTACAGCCTGCGCAACATCCGTTCGGCCGACGGCGAGTTCCTCCTTCGGGACGATTGCGAGAGCCTGGGCAAGTGGCCAGCATTCACCGATGCGCACCTCATCGACACCAACTCGTACTGCATCCGGCGCGAGGTGCTGCTGCAGAGCGCGCACGTCTGGCACGGCAAGTGGGGCCAGGACCGCGTTTTCGCGCAGGTGATGATGCAGAACTTCAAGGCCTTCGACTGCACCGGCCGATACACCGTGCAGTACTGCCTGGGCGGCAACGAGGGATCGGTGACGAAGGAATTCTTCGAGCAGGGCAACGCCCAGATGCTGCTCAGGTACAAGCGCGGCTTCCCCTGGACGAGGGCCTGAGCATGCGCCGCATCGTGCTGGCCGCTCTCGCCTTCTCCACGATGTCCGCTGCAGGAGCCGCCGGGCCAGTCCTCGTGCCGGATACGCTGGCGCAGCGCATGCAGCCGTGCAGTGCCTGCCACGGGAAGGAGGGACGGCCCACGCAGTTGGGGTTCTTCCCGCGCATCGCGGGCAAGCCGGCGGGCTATCTCTACAACCAGCTGGACAACTTCCGGGCCGGGCGACGCGCGTATCCCACGATGACCTACTTCGTGGAGCAGATGTCAGACGACTACCTGCACGAGATCGCCGACTACTTCGCGTCGCTGAACCTGCCCTACGCGCCTCCGCAGACCATCGACGCCCCGCCCGACGAGATCGCCCGCGGCGAGGCGCTGGTGCGCCACGGCGACGCGGCGCACGGCATCCCGGCGTGCGCCCAGTGCCACGGCGCGGCGATGACGGGCGTGCTGCCCGCCATTCCCGGCCTGCTGGGCCTGCCGCGCGGCTATCTGGTGGAGCAGTTCGGCGCGTGGCGCACGGGCCAGCGCAAGGCGCTCGCGCCCGATTGCATGGCCCGGGTGGCCACCTTGCTCACCTCCAACGACATCACCGCCGTGGCCACCTGGCTGTCCGCGCAGCCGGTGTCGCTCCCGCCGGCCGCGGCCGACACGCTGGCGCGGCCGCTGCCGCTCGAATGCGGAAGCGTGCCGAAATGAGCGCGGTGCGATCGCCTTCGCGATGGCGCTCGTCCG
>JBBQYL010000196.1:0-9493 GCA_038208735.1 Burkholderiales bacterium | reverse complement strand
CGCCAGGAACTCGGCCTGGCCCTGGTCGGGCCAGCCCAGGATGGTCTGGTCGAAGCGCGCGGCGTCGCGCGTGTGGTGCAGCCGCACCTCCTGCAGGAACACCAGGTCGGCGTCGAGCGCCTCGACGCCCAGCACCAGGTTGTGGATCTCCAGCCGCTTGGCCGCCCCCATGCCCCGCACGCCCTTGTGGATGTTGTAGGTGGCCACGCGCAGCCGCGTGGTGGCGGTGGCGGTCTGGGGGGGCAGGACGGTGTATTCCGACGTCAGGTTCATCACGGCAGCAGTTGCACGCGGCAAGGCGTGCCGAAGAGGTGGACAGGGGCGCGAAAAACGTCTCGCGGGGCGTTCCACTGGCAATGGGCATGCCGATGCATCATGCCACCTGGGCGGTGGCTCCGCAGCTCAGGCCCTTTCGGCCAGCCAGCGCGGCAGGTGCAGGATGGCCTCGGCGTTGGACGGCGAAAAGCAGGCGTCGGCGGCCTCCCGCCAGGGCAGCCAGCGTGCCGCCACGTGCTCGCGCGGCGCGAGCACCACCGCGGTGCCCGCGGGAACCTGCAGCGCGAACACGTGTTCCGTGTTGTGCGTGACGCCCGGCGCATAGCGGGCGCGCCAACGCGGGTAGATCTCGTAGACGTTGACGAGCTCGCAGTCGCGCAGCGCCGTCAGCGGCACTTCCGGAGAGCCGACCCGGATGCCGGTTTCCTCGAAGACCTCGCGGATGCAGGTGTCGGTCAGCGGTTCCTCGAGCGCGTCCTTGGAGCCGGTGACGCTTTGCCAGAAGCCGGGGGTGTCGGCGCGTTCGATCAGCAGGACGTCGAGTTGGGGCGTGTGGATGACGACGAGGACGGATTCGGGAATCTTGTGCGGGCGGATGTCTGGCGAGCTCATGGCTGCGATGTTAGGGCAGTGCGGCTTGCAAGGCATGCTCGTTGAGGCACGGCTCACCGGGGCAGTCTGTTTTTGTTCTGCACTGATCTGGGGGAAGCAGGCGCTTCGCGCTGGGCGCTGAGAGCTGCGAGTACGGAGCATCTGGCGGACACCTCGCGGGCGAGCGGCGGCTGCGTCCCGGCTGGCCCTATTTCCTCGGTGTCGGCAAATCCGGGCTCAACAGATATTCCCGTACGAGCTCTCGAGCTCGGTGCAACCGGCTCTTGAAATAGGCATAGATTATCTGACCATTTCAATGCGAATATCCCATCGCCCCCCTGCGGCACTGCACCAAGACCGTCTGCAGAGGCGGCGTTGAACTCAGTTCGGCGAAGAATACGAGGGCAAGACGCTTTGCCGGAAGGGACAAAGTGTCGAAGTTACATTGGGCGCACCAGGTCCCGCGTTGCACACCCGGTGTCCGGCACCAGGGTTGGGCGCAACGCAAGTTGTCCATCGCACACTGCACATCGCGAAATGCACTACACCCAAGCCGCTCGCCGCACTGCCTTACTTGAAGAGCTTGGACTTCTGAACTCCGATACGGACGCCGCATGGGACCGGTTGACCCGCATTGCGTCGAAAGTGACAGGGTGCCCGATCGCGCTCGTGACGTTCGTCGGGCCGGATAGGCAATGGATTCCCTCTCATTTTGGGTGGAATCGCGATTCGACGAGCCTGCTCGAGGCAATTTGCGTTGAGGCTCTTTCAAGCCCAGGCCTGCTCGAGATTCACGATGTTAGCTGCGACGACCGATTCAGAAACAACCCGCTGACCCAGGGGCCTGAGGCCATACGTTTCTACGCCGGGTTCCCCGTCCTCTTCGATGGGATCGCACTTGGAACGGTCTGCGTCCTCGACTACCAACCCGCAGCGCTGGATGACGCCGGACGTTCTGTGCTCGCAGATTTGGCCGGCATGGTCAGTGACCGACTCCAGCTTCAGCGCGAGAAGGCGCGGTCGGCAATGGCCGAATACCGGTCTGCGCGTTTGGCCGACGAACTCAGTGCGTTGTCGTCCAAACTGGCCAGAGCGCAACGAATCGCGAAGATTGGCAGTTGGGAGGTAGACACTCTCACCGGAGAGAGCTTTTTCTCGAACGAATTGTATGAGGTGATCGGGCGAGACCCGTCCCTGGGGCCTATCAATGTGCGCGATTTCGCACTCTTTGTTGATCCGCAGGACAGAGCCCGTTTCAAGTCGATGTCACGGCGCATTGCGGAAGCCGGAACACCGGTCGACGATGAATTTCGAATCACGACCGTGGACGGGGAGCATCGGTGGCTCCACGGTGTCAGCGAAGCCGTTTTCGACGAGCATGGAACCGTTTCTCGAGTCCTCGGAACCCTCCAGGACGTCACTGAACGCAAGACCTCCGAGCGTGCCATCAGACGGACAGACCTGCGCTATCGTTCGCTATGGGAGACCACAACGGATGTCGTCGTTATCCTGGATGAGAGCAACAGGATCCAGTTCGCGAATCCAGCAGTGAGCGTCGTCTTCGGACATGTGCCGGAAACCCTGATTGGCCTGGACATCGGTGTTCTGCAGCCGGAACGACTCAGGCCGTTGCATCGTCGAGGGTTCGAGCGTTTCCTCGCCACAGGACAAAGATTGCTCGACTGGCGAGGCGTAGAGGCCATCGGTCTGCGTGCAGACGGCACTGAATTTGAGATCGAAATTTCATTCAACGAGGTGCGAGATGACGACGGGCGAGTCTTTGCGGCGTTCATGCGTGACGTCCATGTCCGTAAACAGGAACAGCGCGCACTTCAAGCCAGTGAGACCCGCTTTCGTTCACTGACGGCGCTATCTTCTGACTGGTACTGGGAGCAAGACTGTCAATCACGATTGACGTCGATTTCTGGCGGGTTGCATGGACAGACCAACTTCACCCTGGCGAACATCCTGGGCAAGACACCATGGGAGGCAGCAGGTTCAGCGATGTCGGACGAAGATTGGCTCCCTCATAAGGAAGTACTGTCTCGCCGCGCTTCGTACCGGGATTTGGAAATCAGACACCTGCTGGATGACGGCACGTTGCGCGTGATGTCGATCAGTGGGGAGCCGATGTTCGATACGGAGGGATTATTCGTCGGCTATCGAGGGGTCGGCCGCGACGTGACCGAGCGCGTCTCCGCCTTAGTGGCACGTCAGACTTTGGAAGAACAGTTGCGAGAGTCCCAGAAAATGGAAGCGCTTGGAGTGCTCGCGGGGGGCGTCGCACATGACTTCAACAACATTGTGGCGGCGATATTGGGCAATGTTCACCTCGCATTGACCGCAGTGTCTCGTGAGGCGGCTGCCGACAATCTGGCGCAGGTGCGCAAAGCCGCACTACGGGGACGCGGTCTGATCAGTCAAATTCTTGCGTTCGCGCGCCGGCGTTCGACCGAGTTGCGCAAGCAGCAGCTGCTGCCGATCTTGAGCGATTCCATCAGTTTGCTGCGTGCCGCGCTTCCGGCGGGGGTAGCCATCATCAACGATTTGGAAACCGAACCATTGATTGCGAACGTTGATGTCGTTCAGATAGAACAGGTTCTCATGAATCTGGGCACGAACGCCTGGCATGCCGTCGCGGGGAAGGCGGGAGTGATCGAAATCAGCCTGCACAGGCTGGTGCTCAACGAGGACGAGGCGCTGAGCGCGGGGGTCTCACAGGGCTCGTTTGCCCGAATTCGAGTGCGCGACAATGGACTAGGCATGACGGCTGAAGTCCGAAGTCGAATCTTCGAGCCGTTTTTCACGACGAAACCGGTTGGGGAGGGCACGGGCCTGGGTCTCGCCGTTGTGCATGGCATCGTCGCCGCACATGGTGGCGTCATCAAAGTAGATAGCCTGCCCGGTCAGGGAAGCACGTTCGATATATTGCTTCCGGCTCATTCAGACAGCGGCATGGAAAGCAGCGCCAAGTCGCCCACGGAAGACGCACTCGGGCAGGGCGAACACGTTCTCTACGTCGATGACGATGAGGTCATGGTGCTCATGGTCGAGGCGCTCTTGTCGCGCTTGGGATATCGGACCACTTGTCTGCAACGTCCTGGCGAAGCCATCTCTGCCTTGAAAGCGAACCCTGCCGCTTTCGATGTGGTTGTGACCGATCTGAACATGCCAGATCTTTCAGGCGTCGAGCTCGCCGACGCGATTCGTGAGATTCGGAGCGATCTTCCCGTCGTCATCAGCTCCGGAAACCTGATTCCGGGCATCACCCTCGCCGCTCGGCGCGTCGGAGTTCGAGCGGTGATGCGCAAGCAATACACCCTCGAAGAAATCGGACAACTGCTGCGAGTCGTGCTGAGTGGCGGCGAGAAGTTTTACAACGATGATCCATAGCGAGGGCGGCCTGATGAAATGGGATGCGTGGTTTTGCTGTGACTGCCTCCCGTCGGGGCTGGCGTTGAGGAGCGCAGCGAAGTCGACCCGCAGGGCAGACCGCCCCGATGCCACACCGGCGGGACGCAGCCACCGCTCGCCGGCGAGGTCGTCGCCGGCTACGCATCCTGGTGCGCGCTGCGAAATACATCAACGCCGCCCGAGCATCCCGAACCACGCCGCCACGACACAGGGCACGCCGAGGCCGATCCAGGTCAGCCAGTTCCATCCACCGTCTCCGAGCATGCCGCCGATCAGGCCCACGGCGCTGAGCACGGCGAGCGCCCGCGGCCAGCTCCATAGCGACCAGAACGCGGCGGCCTTCATCGCGACGCGCTCCGCAGGTCGCAAGCCAGCATGCGCGCGTTCGCGAAGGCCTTCTCCAGCGAGCCGAGTTGCGTGACGGCCGGCATGACCAGGCCTGCAGGCGCGCGGCGTCATCCGGCAGCCTTCGCGAGACGCACGCTCAATACGCGAACGTGGCCGACACCGTCAGCGTGCGCGGCGCGCCCAGGGTGAGGTAGCCCGCGCCGGGGTAGCCGCCCGACGACGCCCAGTAGTTGCGGTTGAAGACGTTGCTCACGCCGGCACGCAGCGTCACCTCGTGCGACTGCACGTCGAACGCGTAGCGGCCGCCGATGTCGAAGCGGTTCCACGACGGCACCACCTGCGTGTTGGCCGCGTCGGCATACTGCTTGTCGGTGCGCACGCCGCGGATGTTCAGCGCGAGGCCTTCCACGCTCGGCACGTCGAAGTCGAAGCCCAGGTTGAACTGCGACTTCGGCGACCCGATGGCGTCCTTGCCCGCGAGCTTGGCGTCGAGGAAGCTCGCGCCGCCCAGCACGCGCACGCCCGGCAGCGCCTCGCCGTACACGGAGAGCTCGGCGCCGCGGTTGCGCTGCGTGCTGAGCAGCTCGAAGGTGCTGTTGGCGGTGTCGACCCCATAGGTGGGCTTGCGCGACTGGAACAGGCTCACGGTGCCGCCGTACTTGCCGGTGTCCACCTTCACGCCGACCTCGGCCTGGCGGGTCTGGTAGGGCTTGAACGACTGGTTCGCATTGACGACGGTCGTGCTCCCGCCCGGCGCGACGTCGCCGGCCTGCAGGCCTTCCACGTAGGTCGCGTACAGCGATACCTGCTTGCTGGCCCGGAACACCAGGCCGGCGATCGGCGTGATGCGCGCGTCCTTGCTGGCCGGCGTCAGCACGCTGCCGTCGCCGTAGTTGAACGACGTGTTCTCGATCTGCTGGCGGCGCGCGCCCACGGTCAGCAGCACGCTGCCGTCCAGGAAGTCCAGCGTGTCGGCCAGGGCCTCGCTGCTGGTGACCAGGCGTTGCGTTGTCAGCGGATGCGACAGGGTGCCGCCCACCAGGTAGGTCTCGGCGGGCAGGGGCACGAACTGCGTGTCGTACACGGTGCCGGCGGACGCCGGGTTGAAGAAGTCCGAGAACGCATAGGCGTTCTTCGACACCGACTGGTACGCGCCGTACGAGCCGACGATGGTGTGCTTGACGGGACCGGTGGCGAACGACGCGCGCAGGCCCACCTCGCCGGTCTTGATGGTGTCCCTGCGCGTGTTGACCGAGGCGTAGAGGCTCTGCGCGCCGGTGGCGCCGTTGACGGTCGTGTTCTCGAGCTGGTTGTCCTCATGGCCCTCGCGGAAGCCGCCGGCGGCCCAGGCGGTGATGCCGCTGGCCAGGTCGACTTCGGCGCGCAGCGTGCCGAACCTGTCGCGCTCGTGCGAATACGTCCAGGGCTGGGCGATCTGCTTGTCGGCGTGCGGCGCGAAGGGGATCGGGCCCGACACCGTGATGTTGGGCGTGGCGCCCCTGATGAGGTTGTCCTGCGAGCCGATGTCGGCCGACACGCGCACGTTGCCCATGTGCCAGTCGGCGCCCAGCAGCGCGGCGTCGAGCTTGTCGTGCTCGCCCTTGACCGACGAGTGGCCCTCGCTGTGCACGATGTTCGCGCGCAGGCCCAGCTCCTTGTGGACGCCGAAGCGGCGGCCCACGTCGATGGCCTCCGACACCTGGCCGCCGTCCACGCTGACGGTGACCTCGGCCTGCGGCGCGTTGGCCGCGCGCTTGGGGCTCACGTTGACCGCGCCGCCCAGGCCGCTGCCGCCCGGCGCCGCGCCGTTGATGAACGCGCTGGCGCCGCGCAGCACCTCCACGCGTTCCACCAGTTGCGTGGCCAGGTACTGGCGCGGCAGCAGGCCGTACAGGCCGTTGTACGAGATGTCGTCGGAGTACACCACCAGGCCGCGCACCATGTAGGCCTGCTGGAAGTTGCCGAAGCCGCGCGTGACGCGCACGCCGGGGTCGTTCTGCAGCACGTCGGCCAGACTGGCGGCCTGGTAGTCCTGGATGATCTTCGACGTGTAGTTGGTGATGTTGAACGGCGTCTCCATCACGTCCTGGCTGCCCAGCAGGCCCACGCGGCCGCCGCGCGCCACCTGGCCGCCGGCGTAGGGCGCCTTCAGGCCGCCGGCCGAGGCGTCGGCGCTGGCGCTGATGACCACCTCCTGGACCTCGGTGGCGCTGGCAGCCGAGGCCGGAGCGGCGGCCGCCGCGGCCTGGGCGTGCGCCTGGACGGCGGCGAGAAGGAGGACGGCAGCGGACAACGTGCTGCGGCGGAAGGCGGCTTGATGCATGAGGATCCCGACATTGGCGTTGCGACTGATTCGCATTCGCCATTGTAAGCAGCTCCGCAATAACCCGGTGTTGCGCTGCCTCGAAGGCGTGTCCCGGCGGGGTCGGCCTCCCTCGCCCGCCCGACCTGCGAAAATGGTGGATTCACCGCCTCCTCGCCTCATGAATCCACAAGTCGAAGCCATCCAGGCCAAGTTGCGTCAGATCGACGAATACCAGAGCAAGGGCCTGTTGCGCGCCGACGAGGCCGATCCGCAACGCGCCCTGCTGCTCAAGAAAATGATGGAGCTGGTGGTGCCCGACACCCCGGCGCCCGGGCTGCCCTGGCGAGTGCGCGCGTGGGGCGCCGTGGCCATGCTGGTGCTGGTGGGTGGCTTCACGGCCTACCTCATCTCGGGGCATGCGGGACTGCGGGCGCGCAGCGAACAGATCCTCGCGCAGGGCAAGATCGCCGCGGCGCAGGACGCGCAGAGCCGCAAGGAGCGCATGGAGCGCATCCGGCGTGGCGAGTTGCTGGCCCCGGACGAGTTCGGGCGATTCCCGGCGGCGTCGGCCACGACGGTAGGCTCGGCACCCTCTTCCGCGTCTACGACCGTTGCCGCTGCAGCCACCGCGATCGGCGCGATCGGTGCGTCGGCCAAGCCGAGCGCCAGCGCGGCCGCCGAGGCCATCGCGCCGCTGCTCTCGGGCCGCGTCACGCTCGACCCGAAGCTCGCCAGCCTGGTCGCCCCCGACGACACGGTCTTCGTCACCGTGCGCACGCCCGATGATCCCGCCGGCCTGCCGCTGGCCCAGATCCGCGTGGAGGTGAGCAACCTGCCGTTCGACTTCGACGTGGGCACGCGCGAGATGATCGGCTCGCCCGAGCGCTTCATGCATGCCGACAAGGTGGTCGTGACGGCGCTGGTCTCGAAGAGCGGGCGCGGGCGGGCGAAGGCGGGCGACCTGACGGGGCAATCGGCCGTGGTGGCGCCGTGGTCGAACAACGTCAAGTTCGTGATCGACACGGTGGTGCGCAAGGAATGAAAAAGGGGTCTGGCCCCGGAGGGCCAGACCCCTGTTCGTCAGCCGGCCGTCGTCGCGCCGGCGTTGCGCAGGCGGATATGCAGCTCGCGCAGCTGCTTCTCGTCCACCGCGCTCGGCGCGCCCGTGAGCAGGTCTTGCGCGCGTTGCGTCTTCGGGAAGGCGATCACGTCGCGGATCGACTCGGCGCCGGTCATCATCGTCACGATGCGGTCGAGGCCGAAGGCCAGGCCGCCGTGCGGGGGCGCGCCGTACTGCAGCGCGTCGAGCAGGAAGCCGAACTTCATCTGCGCTTCTTCCGGGCCGATGTTCAGCGCGGAGAACACCTTGCTCTGCACCTCGGCGCGGTGGATACGCACCGAGCCGCCGCCCAGCTCCCAGCCGTTGAGCACCATGTCGTAGGCCTTGGCGATGCAGGCGCCCGGGTCGGTGTCCATCAGGTCTTCGTGCCCGTCCTTGGGCGCGGTGAACGGATGGTGCACGGCGTTCCAGCGGCCTTCGTCGTCGTCGCGCTCGAACATCGGGAAGTCGACCACCCACAGAGGCGCCCACTTGTCCTCGAACAGGCCGCTGGCCTTGCCGAAGTCGGAGTGGCCGACCTTCAGGCGCAGCGCGCCCATCGAGTCGTTGACGATCTTGGCCTTGTCGGCGCCGAAGAAGATGATGTCGCCGTTGGCCGCGCCGGTGCGCGCCAGCACTTCGGCGATGGCCTTGTCGTGCAGGTTCTTGACGATGGGCGACTGCAGGCCTTCGCGGCCCTTGGTGACGTCGTTGACCTTGATCCAGGCCAGGCCCTTGGCGCCGTAGATCTTCACGACCTCGGTGTAGGCGTCGATCTCGCCGCGGGTGATCTCGGCGCCGCCCTTCACGCGCAGGCCCACCACGCGGCCGCCGTTCATCGTCGCGGCCGACGAGAACACCTTGAAGTCGACGTCGGCCATCACGTCGGTGAGTTCGGTGAACTCCATGTTGATGCGCAGGTCGGGCTTGTCGGAGCCGTACAGGCGCATCGCGTCCTGGTACGTCATGACCGGGTACTTGCCCAGGTCGACGCCGATGGCGTTCTTGAAGGCTGCGCAGATCATGCCCTCGAACATCTCGCGGATCTCGACCTCGTTCATGAACGAGGTCTCGATGTCGATCTGCGTGAACTCGGGCTGGCGGTCGGCGCGCAGGTCTTCGTCGCGGAAGCACTTGGTGATCTGGTAGTAGCGGTCGAAGCCGGCCACCATCAGCAACTGCTTGAACAGCTGCGGCGACTGCGGCAGCGCGAAGAAGTGGCCGTCGTGCACGCGGCTGGGCACGAGGTAGTCGCGCGCGCCTTCCGGGGTGCTCTTGGTGAGCATCGGGGTCTCGATGTCGACGAAGCCGTTCTTGTCGAGGAACTGGCGCACTTCCATCGCCACGCGGTAGCGCAGCATCAGGTTCTTCTGCATCTGCGGGCGACGCAGGTCCAGCACGCGGTGCGTGAGGCGCGTGGTTTCCGACAGGTTCTCGTCGTCGAGCTGGAACGGCGGCGT